>NZ_JABXXR010000106.1 GCF_013376175.1 Ameyamaea chiangmaiensis | reverse complement strand
GGGGCGACTGGGGGAGCGCGTGGGCCCGCGCGCGCCGACGCTGCTGGCCATGGGCAGCCTGATCGCCGCCCCGCTGATGCTGGCGTTGCCCACCGGCCCGATCACGCTTAGCGTGTTTCTGGTCGCCATCGGCATCGGACTTGGGGCCAGCAATGTCTGCAGTGCCACACTGCTGCTGGCATGGTTCGGCCGCCGCCCGAATCTGGAGCTGTTCTCGCTGATGTGTCTGGTCTCGACCCTGGCCGCGGCGGGCCCGACCGTGGGGGGCGCGGTGCGCGATCACACGGGCCACTTCGACGCGATCTTCCTGATGCTGTCGGGGTTCGAGGCCGTGGTCGCCCTGGGCGTCATGCTGACTCGCGCGCCGCGCCCCGGGCGCTGACGCCGGCCACGGACCGTATTGCCCACGGGGCATATTCGGTGCTGATGTGCATCGTCCGGGGCCCCTACCCCCATCCTCTTTGCGCCGACCGTCCGGGAGACCACGACCATCGCCTCGTTCCGGCACCTGCTCGACAGGTATTTCCATATCTCCCGGCGCGGATCGACGCCGATGCGCGAACTCGTCGCCGGGCTGACCACCTTCGGCGCCATGGCCTATATCATGGCGGTCAATCCGGCGATCCTGGCCATGGCCGGTCTGGATCGCCACGACATGATCATGACCACGATCGCCGCCGCTGTGATCGGCACGCTGCTGATGGCGTTGTGGGCCAATCTTCCGATCGCCCTTGCGCCGGCGATGAGCAGCAACATCGTCTTCGCCCAGATCGTCGTGGTGCATATGGGCGTGCCCCCGCGCGTCGCGTTCACCATCGTGCTGCTCAGCGGGCTGGCGTTCACGCTGCTGTCGCTGACCAACAGTCGCGGACGCATCATCCAGGGCTTCCCGGAGCCGATCATCGACGGCATCCGCTTTGCCATCGGCGCGTTCATCGCGCGGATCGGCATGACGACCGGCGGCCTGGCCATACCCTCGCACGAGGGGCTCGCGTTCGGCTCCATGGCCAACCCGACCGTGCTGCTATGTCTGGGCGGTCTGGTCATGGCACTGGTCCTGACGCGCGCGCGTGTCCCGGCCGCGATGTTGCTGACGATCGTAACCGTCACCGTCCTGGGTGCCTTCATTCCCGGCCCCGATGGGCACACCATAACGCACATCCCGGCGCGCGCGGCCGAGTGGCCCCGTTACCCGACGCACATGCTGTTTCCGTTCGACTTTCACGGATTCGCCGACCATCTTCTCGTGCTGGTGCCCGTCACCCTGTATTTTTTCCTGAGCGATTTTTTCGACGCGACCGGCACCATGCTGGCCGTCACCCGCCGCGCCGGGCTGGAGCGCGAGGACGGCCAGCCGGTGCTGGGCCGCGCCGCTTTCACCTCGGACGGCGCGGCCAGCGTGATCGGGTCGTCACTGGGGACATGCACCGTTTCCGCCTATCTCGAATCGCTGGTGGGCGTGGAAGCCGGGGGCCGAACGGGACTGGTCGGCGTGGTCGTCGCCGTCCTGTTCGCCCTTTCGTCGTTCTTCTGGCCCCTGATCACGGCGATCCCCGCCGTGGCCACTGCACCCGTGCTGATCGTGGTCGGCCTGGACATGCTGTCGGGCCTGCCGCTTGTGTCCCGCTCGACCTTGACCGAGATGATGGCCCCGCTCCTGATGGTCGTGATCACGCTGCTGACCGGCAATTTCATGATCAGTCTGGCCTGTGGCCTGCTGCTGCACACGGCGCTGATGGTCGCCGGTCGGCAGTGGCGCGGACTGACACCCATGCTGCTGGGACTGGACGCGGTGTTTTTGATGTTTCTGGTGCTCGAGACCCGCATGCAGAGCTAAGGCTCGGACAGCATTAACCCCGCGTCAACGCGGACGGGTCATGGTGGCGGCATGAACGAACATGTCTTCATCGCGACCCCGTGCTTCGGTGGCCTCGTCACCCAGTCCTACATGCAGTCGGTCCTCGGCTGCATGGCCGAGGCCGGTGGCATGGGGTTCACCATGACGCTCTCCCTGCTCGGGCAGGACGCCCTGATCACACGGTGCCGAAACACGCTCGCCCACCAGTTCCTCACCGTTCCCCACGCCACGCACCTTCTGTTCATCGACAGCGACATCGGCTTTCGCGCAGCGGATATCCGCCGCCTGCTGGACACCGGGCGCGACGTCACAGGCGCGCTCTATCCACTCAAGGAGCGCTACTGGGGCACGGCGACCGAAGATCTCGTCGCCGCCGGCGAGGACTGGCAGAGCGCCACGCTCCGTTATGTGGGCGAGAGCGGCCGCCTCTACGAACAGACGGAGGCCACAGTGGCGGAAGTTGCCTATGCCGGGACTGGTTTCCTGATGATCAGTCGCACCGCCCTGCTGCGCATGATCGAGGCCTACCCGGAGACGCGCTATGCGCGCATCGATGCCCCGGAACCCGGACCGGCCGAAGGGGCGATCGCCCCGCATGCCCTGTTCGACAGCATGATCGACCCGGTTTCGCGCACGTATCTGAGCGAGGATTTCGCGTTCTGCGCACGCTGGCGCGCGATCGGCGGCAGCATCTGGCTGGATCGTAGCATCAACCTGACGCATACGGGGCCATGCACCTTCGGCGGCCGCCCCATACGCAGGGCAGCGATGCCTACCGGCGCCACGTAAAGCCCTCCGGGCGGCAAGCGGATGCTGTTATCACCCGCGCTCGCCTGAGCGGAGAGGCCCATGCCGACACGAGACCCTGAGCACATGCACCCGATCGACCCCGGTCTGTGGGCGCGTCTCGCGCGTTCGTCGTTCCGGTCCCGGTTTCGTCTTGACCTGCAGGATCAGTTATATCTCGCATCACGCACTCCGCACGTCATCGCCGAGCACGCCGCCAGTTTCGTCGCCACCCGGATCGCTCCCGAACGCCCCCGACAGGACGGTCGGCAGACACCGTGGCGCGGACACCCGGTCTTCGTGGCCCAGCACGCCACGGCCACGTGTTGCCGGTCCTGTATCGCGAAATGGCACGCTCTTCCGAAGGGGCGCGCGTTGACCGCGCCGGAACAACGCTACGTCGTGTCGGTTATCAGCGCATGGCTTGAACAGCGGCGTGACGACCCTCGGCAGCACGCGGAGCCGGACGGTCGCCAATTCGATCTTCTGGACAGCCCGGCTCCGCACGAACAGTCGTAACAAAAACGTGCGCGAAACTCGGTACCGGGCGTCCCGTTGAGTAAGGGTGAGAGTATGTTCGGAGAATTTTCATGTCAGTCGGAGTACAGACGGGCAGAGTCGGCCTGGTAGGCGCGATTCTACTCGGTGGTCTCATAACGCTATTCGGCCTGATCTTCGTCGTTGGCGGCGCCAATCTCGCGGCGCTCGGCGGGTCTTTCTACTACGTGATCTGCGGCCTGGTGCTGCTTGCCTCCGGAATCCTACTTCTGCTGCGGCGCGCGCTCGGTGCCGCGCTGTACCTGTTGGCATGGATCGGAACGCTGGCGTGGACGGTCTACGAAGTCGGATTCGACTGGTGGGGATGGCTGCCGCGCCTTTTCGGCCCCACCATACTCGCCGTGCTCGTCGCCCTGTGTCTGCCGGCCCTGCGACGCTACGAGACCTTCCGTTCCACAACTGCCGGACCCGTCAGCGGTCCCGATCGGAGGGCCGTCTGATGCGCCGCTTCCCCCTTCTGACGACCACTCTGCTGTGCAGTGCCCTCGCCCTCGCGCAGGCGCGGGCGCAGGTCGCGTCGCACTCCGAACGTATTCCCGGCATGGGTAACGACAGCGCGCAGGACGCGTCCAGCGCATCGAAATTCACGGCGCCACCGCCGGGAAATCCGCAAGCGCCCGGTGTGAACGCCGCTAACCTGCCCGACATCTCCGAAATCGATCCGGCCACGATTCCAGCCATGGTCCCTCAACAAAGCGCGAATCCCGGGCATGACGACTGGGCCGCATATGGCCACGACGACAATCAGGACCGGTTCTCGCCGCTCACCCAGTTGACGCCGGAGAATGTCGGCGGCCTGAAACGCGCTTTCGTCTACCATACCGGGAGCAAGCCCGGTCCGGGACAGGCGAACAAATGGGCCGCCGAGACCACGCCGATCAAGGTGGGCAACGCGCTGTATATGTGCTCGGCCACGAACGACATCATGCGCATCGACGCCGCCACCGGCGAAGAAAAATGGCGCTTCAAGGCTGGCGTCCAATACCACTCGATCCCCTACACCGCCGCCTGCAAGGGTGTCGTGTTCTACACCTCGTCCACCGTGCCCGAGGGGCAGCACTGCCACGACCGGATTGTCGAATCCACGCTCGACATGCGTCTGATCGCTGTCGACGCGCAGGACGGGAAGGCGTGCGAGAGTTTCGGCACGGGGGGCCAGGTCAATCTGATGCAGGGCATGGGCGAATCCGTGCCCGGCTTCGTGTCCATGACCTCTCCGCCGCCGATCGTGAATGGCGTCGTCGTCATCAATCAGGAAGTTCTGGACGGCCAGCGGCGCTGGGCCCCATCGGGTGTCATCCGCGGGTATGATGCGGAGAGCGGAAAATTCGCCTGGGCATGGGACGTCAACAACCCCGACGACCACCATCAGCCCGAGCCCGGCAAGTTCTACAGCCGTGGCACGCCGAATTCCTGGGCGACCATGACGGGTGACAACGAACTGGGCCTGGTCTACGTGCCCACCGGCAATTCGGCCGCCGACTATTACAGTGCCCTGCGCAGCGACAAGGAAAACGCGGTCTCCTCGTCGATCGTGGCGATCGACGTCAAGACGGGCTCGCCGCGCTGGGTCTTCCAGACGGTCCACAAGGACGTCTGGGACTATGACCTGGGGTCACAGCCGACCAAGTTGGACTACAAGGCGGCCGACGGCACCGTCATCCCGGCGCTGCTGGTGCCGACCAAGCGTGGCCAGACCTTCGTGCTGGACCGGCGGACGGGGAAGCCCGTTCCCGATTATCCCGTCGAGGAAAAGCCGGCTCCCTCGCCCGGCGTTGTTCCGAACGACCCCCGGTCGCCGACGCAGCCCTGGTCGGTGGCGTTCCCGCGGCTTGGTTTCCCGCCGCTCAAGGAGAGCGACATGTGGGGCATGTCGCCGATCGACCAGCTTTTCTGCCGGATCAAATATCGTCGCGCCGCCTATGTGGGCGAATTCACACCACCCCACGTCGATCGCCCCTGGATCGAATATCCGGGCTATAACGGTGGCTCCGACTGGGGCAGCATGGCCTACGATCCCGCCAGCGGCATCGTGATCGCCAACTGGAACAACACCCCGATGTACGATCAGCTTGTGACCCGCAAGCAGGCCGACAAGCTGGGCCTGATGTCGATCGACGACCCGAACTACAACCCCTCCGGCGGCGGCGCCGAGGGTAACGGTGCCATGTCCGACACGCCGTATGGCATCGTCGTGACGCCGTTCTGGGACCAGTACACCCATATGATGTGCAACAAGCCCCCGTATGGCATGATCGAGGCGATCGACATCCACACGCACAAGGTCCTGTGGCAAAAGCCGCTGGGAACCGCGCGGGCCAACGGTCCCTGGGGGCTGCCGACCTTCCTGCCGCTCAACATCGGCACGCCCAATAATGGCGGCCCGATCGTCACCGCAGGTGGGCTGGTCTTCGTGGCAGCGGCGACTGACAACCTGATTCGCGCGATCGACGTCAAGACCGGCAAGGTGGTCTGGAGCGACGTTCTGCCCGGCGGCGGTCAGGCAACGCCGATGACCTACATGGTCGATGGCAAGCAGTACCTCGCCATCATGGCCGGTGGCCATCACTTCATGATGACGCCGGTGTCGGACGAACTGGTGGTGTATGCCCTGCCCGGCAAGACGGGCTGAACATGGACCTCGGCGGGTGGCCTGATAGGCCATCCGCCTTCACCACACGTCCATAGGCGCGATACCCAAAGGGCGCGTTACACCGCGACGCTGGCGCGGACGGCGCGCCCTACTCGAACTCGGCCCCGGCAACAGGGGTCATCTGTTCGTCACGGTCCGGCACGGATCGATTGGGAAGCAGCCACATGCCCCCGGCAATCGTGCCGTAAACCAGCATAAGCGCCGCCACAGGCGACCAGACATGCGTGCTTTTGAAGACCATCTCGGTCCAGACCGGACCGACCGACGACATCCAGTTGCCGACCAGCGCGGTGCATCCGGCCACCACGGCGGTCGCGCGCGGGAAGCTCTGGACGTGCGACCAGGTCAGCACCTGGCACAGTCCGACACCACTCATTGCCAGCACGAACAGTGTCATTGCGCCCCATAGGGACGAGCACAGGATGCCAGATGCCAGAAACGCAGCCGCGCCAATGATGCCGAACAGACGCACATGGGCAGCGGGGAATGGACGGGCAGCCGTCTCGCGGCGCTTGAACACCCTGATCACCATCCCCCACAGAAGCACCGAGCCATAGAGCGATGCCCACGGGATCGAAAACAGGCGCCCGGCCTGCCCGGCGCTCAGGTGATGATGATCCATCATGAAATGCGGGAACGTCACATGGAAAAAGCCCTGTACGCTGCACACGCCGCCATAGAAGACGGAGATCTGCGCGACCGGTAGAAGCATTTCGCGCCACGCCACCGGTACGTGCGGCGTCTGAGGCCGCGCCTCCGTATGCTGGCGCTGGCCCTCGACGGAGGGGCCGCCGTAGCAGAGGAACACGATGGCGCTGAACACAAGACCGATCACACCATAGATCAGGAAACAGTTGCGCCAGCCGAATGTCTGCATGACATACGCCGTCAGCGCGCCACTCGCGGTATACCCGACATACAGACCACCCAGCAGCAGTGAACTGGCCGCTTCGCGCTCTTTGTCCGAGAACAGCAGTTTGAGCGCGAAAATACAGGCCACCCAGTCCGGCGCCTGCCCGATCCCCAGAAGGATCCGGACCGCGAAGAAACCGCCAAGATGGGTTTGAAAGGCGGTGAGCACCGTGGCGATCGACCACATCAGGCACGCTCCGGCCAGCGCATATCGCACACCGATGCGCTCCGTCAGCCAACCCGAGGGGATCTGAAGCAGCGCATAGACGGCCGTCGAAATCGTGATCAGTTCAGCCATGCGCAGCGGATCGATCCCGAGCGCCTGCTGGACGAGGGGCGAACTGACGGTCAGGGCATTCCTGTCGATACCGAGAATGAAATTCATCGGCACAAACAGCAACAACAGCAGAAACCATCTGTTCCGTCGAAACGCCATGCCGCGTCCTCTCTCATCCATCATCATAAAAAAAACCCGCCAATGCCGCTGACGCGGCCTCGAGGCGGGGTGTGATCGTCTCATTTTTTTCAGACCGGACGAACGGAAAAGCAGCCCACGTGGCATAAAATAGGTTTTATGCCACGTGGGCCCATCGTTCACCCCAGCGCGCTGCCGCACCGGAAACCGGCACCGAAACGCAGACGGCGTTCAGACGATCGCTTTGCCTGTCTTGGGATCAGACTGACGCACCACATGGGCCGCCGTCTCGGCGCCGATCGCCACCAGCTTTTCGACCAGCGCGGCCCCCGTCTCGGCAGAGCACAATGTGGGGTCACCACCCCAGACACCATTCGGAACTGTGTCCCCGCCTTCGAACGGTACCGTGATCGTGCCCCCTTCCCCGATTCCGAGCGACGTGAAACCTGTGACCTGCAGGCCCCACACCTTGCCCGGAACGGTCGGGCCGGGCATGTACTGGGATTTGATCAGATGCGGGAACAGGTGCAACACGACGCTTGTCAGCGGATCGCAACCATGACCGCTCGACTTCGCGGCGACGTCCTTGCCCAGAATACCGGGCAGCAAGCCATAACCCACGCGCCACAGATACAGGGCGGGAATGACGATTTCCTGCTCAAGCCACACTTTCTGCGTGGCGTCATTGATCACGCCACAATTGCCCGCGTGGCCGTTGATAAAGACGATACGCGTCAGGCCATGACGCAGCAGGCACCGCAGCATATCGTCGACCACCGCGCGCAGGGTCGACTGCGCCAGTGCGATGCCGCCCGGCATGTAGCCGAAGAAATCCTCGCCCCCGAACGGCACGACCGGCGCGACATAGGTCTCCACGCCATCAGCCGTCGCTTTTTCGGCAATCAGCTCGGCGATACGTGCCGCCGAGAGGTAGTCACCCATCGGAGCATGCGGCCCCTGGTCTTCGAAACTGCCCATCGGGAGCAGGATGACTGGCTTACGCGTCGCGGCCTCGCGCATTTCGGCCGCCGAGAGTTCCGCAAGATAATAGGAAGAAGGCATCGGGTTTCCTCATAGTCGTGGCATCCCCATCGTTCCCGGGGGGGCGCACCGGAATGTGATAGACGGGGCGTCAGGAACAGCCCCGCTCAGGATCAGAAATCGGTCGAGGCGGTCATCATCACCGTCATGGGAGCCGCAAGATAGTAGCCCGGCTGCGACACTTTATACGAGACCGTCGGGCTGGCGACGGAGCCGAGGTAATGGACGTTCGACAGATTGGTGAAGTTCAGGCGCACGGTCGGCGCGTGCGCGATCCAGTAGCTCGGCAGACGATACCCAAGACCCAGATCGACGGTCTTGTATGCCGGCATGCTCTGGTCGTTCATGAACGTCGAATACTGGGAGTCGACCCACTTGAAGGCCAGATTGGCGAAGAATGGGCCATGCTCGTAATTCACGCCGATATTGGCCATAAACTTCGGCGTCGTCACCATGACCTTCCCGGCCGTGTGATAAACCTTGCCGCCATAGGTCATGTCATTGTCCATCGTTGCATGGACATACTGGGCGTTCACGTATGGCGAAAAACCATAATAGGAACGCGTGGCCAACTCGGCCGTGACACCGCGAATCGTCTCGCCGCCGGCCGAGATGGCCTGGCTGACCAGAGCGCCGTTCTGAACCGCCAGCGTCGAAATCTGATGATTGGTCATGTTCATGTTGAACAGGGCGACACTGGCCTGAACGGCACCATGATAACGCAGACCAAGCTCTTCGCCGATCGTATATTCCGGCTTCACAGACGCCAACCCCTGCTGGCTCACGGCTCCAGTCGAGACATTATAAAGCGTGGTGTAGCTATTGCCCGGCATCGCAGCGCGCACATTGGTAATTCCGTTGACGTATACCTGAGTATGCGGGTTGATATCATAAGAAATCGATACGCGCGGCATAGGCTGCGTGAACGAGTTCGAGAATTTACCCTGTGAGCCGACGTAGTTCGTCCCATTGATGTAATTCAGCATTTCCCGGAAACCAGCAGCAATTTTCAGCTTACCGCCGAAAAACGTCTGCGTGTCGCCGATGTAAAGTGCGTGCGTTTGCTGCTGCAGCGTAAAGTTCGAGCCGGAGATGGCACGCCCATCCGTGGCACGGAGGATATATTTCCCCATGTCGTTGGCTGCGTTGCCGTACTGGTCGAGTGGAGACAGGCTACCGAGCTGCGAAAGAGAAAAATTGTCGAACCAATATCCAACCTGCATCGTATTTGTGCGAGTCAGATCAATATCAAAATAGGTATTGATACCTTCAGCATAAATATTCTGCCTTGTATTACTCATGGCAGAAAATTGTCCAGTAGCCGCATTAGTATAGTACAGACCACTGGTGTTGACGTCGGCTTTTTCATTGCCGACATACAAGCTATTGACATTGGCACTTGTCTGGCCCGGTGCGTTCGTCGCCTCCCAACGGAAATACGGATTGAAGTGGAATGTCACACCCTTGGCCACGCGGAACACGTTCTGCATGGATACTAAGGCATCTTCATTCTTATAGACGTAAGGCTTCCAATAATTGGTTGTCTTGCCCGGGATGTAGGTACTGGCGAGATTACCAGCGGAAAAATTATTGTCGACCGCGTTCGCGGCTTCCCATTGGCTCAGCCCAGTCGTGTTCAGACGTGCATTATACCAATTGTCATACGAGGCGTAGATCGAGCTTTTACCGTAGTCGCCCCAATCCTTCGTAATCTTGTAGTCCACCTGCGTCCGATGGTTACGGCCACTTCCGGTAAAGAGATTCGCGGCCGTATAAGAATACGAAGCGAACATCTTGACACCGCTATTACCGATGTAACCCGAGTCAAGCCGCGCGAATACGCGCTGTGCGCGATACGACCCGGCGCTGTAGCTAAGGTGTCCACCCATTTTGTCCGACGGATCGCGAACCGTGACGATGACCTCGCCACCGGACGCTGTCGAGACCGGATCGACAAGACGCGAACTGCCCTGAATCACCGTCATATCAGCGATATTTTCAGAGTCCGCCCAAGTCTCCATGTAGGGCTGGTAATAGGCCTGGTCCATGCCCTGCATGCCTTCCAGCACCCAGCCCATTTCCCCCATGCTGAGGCCGCGGATCGTCATCGTCTGTCGGATCGCCAAGCCCAAGGGGTCTGAATTATTGTAGTTCACGCCGGGCAGAGCGGAAACGAGAGCCAACGGAGCGCTCGCCCCCATCTTCTGTGAAATATACTGCTGCCCGATCGAACTGCGCGATTCCGCAGCGGTCTGGCGACGCATGATACCACCGGCGAAACGACGCACGCCGCTGACGTTGACGGATTCAATGCCACTCTGGGACTCCATCGACATCGCCTCGTGGCGGGGCGTCGGTCGGGCGGTCGCGGCCTGAGCGGCCCGCGGGCCCGATGGCGCGGTCTG
>NZ_JABXXR010000105.1 GCF_013376175.1 Ameyamaea chiangmaiensis | reverse complement strand
GGGCGCAGCGGGTGACGGCGGGGGCACAGCCGGCGCGGTCTCCGGCGGGGCGGCACGAACACAGGGTGCGGCAAGGACGCCCGACACAACGACAAGCGGCAGCGCAAGGCAGCGTGCAAAAGATGGCATCGAACCAGTTCTCCCATCACGGACATCTGGCGACAGCGATAGCAACCGCCCGGCATTTGGCAAGTCGCGGAAATGGCATAGGCTGCCCGTCTGTAACAGGAGAGACCATGACCAACCCGCGCCACGGCCTGTCGCGCCGCCATTTCCTGCACGCCGGCAGCCTGTCGGTGGCAGCACCCCTTGCCGCCTGCGCGGTAGGGACCTCGCCCGATCTGGTCCAGATCGGCCAGGGGCGTCTGCGCGGCGTGCGCGACAACGGCGTGGTCGCCTTTCGCGGCATCCCGTATGCGGGCGACGTGCGCGGCATGGGTCGCTTCCGGCCCGCGCCACCGCCGCCCACATGGGACGGCGTGCGTCCGGCGATGTCCTTCGGCCCGTCACCCGTGCAGGGTGTACGCCTGCGCGAAGGCATGCCGATTGCCGAGGACTGCCTGACGCTCAATGTCTGGGCACCCGAGAACGCGCATCAGGCGCCGGTGTTCGTGTGGATCTATGGCGGCAGCAACGTGGGGGGCACATCGGCCTCCACCGCCTATGACGGCGCGACATTCGCCCGCGCGGGCATCGTCTGCGTGACCCTGAACTATCGCGAAGGGGCCTTCGGCTTTCTGGCCCTGCACGATCTTCTGGGCGCGCCCTATGCCCTCAGCGGCAATGCGGCCCTGACCGATCAGATCGCGGCGCTGCGCTGGGTGCGCGACAACATCGCCGCCTTCGGCGGCAACCCCGGCCATGTCGTCCTCGGCGGCGAGTCCGCCGGCGCCAAGAATGTCCTCGCCGTCGCGACCTCGACCGAAGGGCGCGGTCTGTGCCACGGGCTGATCATGGAAAGTGGCGGCGGACAGACGGTGTTTTCACCCGATGAGGCCACGCGCAACGCACGCGCCTTCTGCGCCACGGCCGGTCTCGACCCCGATCGGGAGGCCGCGCGGCTGCGCACACAGTCGGCGACGCGCCTTCTGGCCGCACAGGAACAGTTTCTCGCCGCGCCGCCCTGCCGGTTTCCGTTTCGTAGCGTCGTCGACGGTCAGCTTCTGAAAACATCCCCGCTGGCGGCGGTGCAGGCCGGCGCGATCCGCGACCTGCCGCTGCTGATCGGCAGCAACGCCGACGAAAGCCACCTGTTCCTGCCCGCGAACAGGGCGGCCGAACGCCCGCGCCGGAGCGACGTGGCCAACATGAACCCCGACGACCTGCCGCGCATGGAGGATGCCTACGACGCGCATTTCCCCGCTATGGACCCGGCGGAGCGGCACTGGCGCCTGCTGACGGCCGAAGAATACTGGATTCCGACGCTGCGTGTCGCCGAAGCCCAGCGGGCCGCGGGGGGCGCGGTGTGGATGTACCGGTTCGACACGCCCGCCGCCCGGGGGCACTTCGTCGGGCTCGCCCCGCATGCCGCCGAACTGGCCTATGTCTGGGACATCACCCATAGCCACGTCACGCGGCTGGTCAACGGGCCGAAACTGCGCGCGCCCGACCTTGCCCGCGAAATGCACGCCCGCTGGATCGCGTTCATCGAGGACCTGCGCCCCGATCGTGGCGTGGTCTGGCCGTCCTACGACCCCACGACACGCCAGACCATGGTGTTCAACGCCCGCTCCGACGTTCAGTCCGACCCCCGTGGGGACGAGCGCGCGTTGTGGACCGGCGTGCTGTAGGGCCGTCGTTACCGCGTCGCGATCAGATGACGTCGGGTCTTTTGAATCCGGGATCGTTATAGGTGGGGTAATGATCGAACACGCCGCCCTGCCCCTCGATCCGGGGATCCCCGGTGCGGCGGAGAGCCCGGTTCAGTTCGTCGTCCAGTTGCCGGACGATCGCCGCGTAGGCCGGCAACGCCGCGACATTGGTCATATCGTAAGGATCCTGCGCGATCCGATAGAGTTCGCGCTCCGGGCGCAGCCCCGTCGCACGATCGAAGTAGGGCCTGACCGCCGGATCGTCGCGATGTGAGACGATATACGCCTTCGACCGTCCCTGATCGATATCGCCATAGCCGGCATAGACGTTGCGCGTCAGGCTGTCGGTCGTCTGCGGATGCTGGCTGGCGACGCCGGCCGGCGCCCGCGACGGCTCGAAATTACGGATATAGAGGTAGTCCCTGGTGCGGATCGCACGCATCGGATAGCCCCAGCCGATGACCTGCCGGACATCCATGTGGCGCTCCATGCCCGCCAGCGTATAGGACCGGTCAGGGCATGTCCCCTCCCCGTCCAGCCACGGCAGCAGGCTGGCACCGACCATGTCGCGCGGAATGGCGACACCGGCGAGCGTCAGGAACGTGGGCGCCAGATCGGTCGTGCTGACGATCGCATCGACAACGCGCCCCGGACGGTCGATCCCGCCCCAGCGCACCACGAACGGCACATGCAGCCCCGAGTCATAAAGCGACGCCTTGGCGCGGGGAAACGGCCAGCCATTGTCGCCCGTCATCACGATCAGCGTGTTATCCAGTTCGCCCGTGGCTTCGAGCTGGGCCAGCAACGCCCCGCAGTCGCGATTGAACCGCTCGACCCCAAACGCATAATCGGCCATGTCGCCGCGCACCTCGGGCACGTCGGGCAGATAGGGCGGCACGGTGAAGCGGCTGGACTCAATGCCCGCGTGCGCTCCACGGTCGATCTCATAAGGCCGGTGAGGGTCGTGGCTGCCGAACCAGAAGCAGAACGGCGCGCCCTCCGGACGCTCGGCGAGGAAGGTCCGGAAATCGTCATAGTGTTGTCCGGCCGGGTTCTGCGTCCGGTGCCCCGGCGCAAGCTGGCCCGGTCCCCAGCCCTTACGCGTCATGCCGACGAAATAGCCGCTGTGTTCGAGCAAGTCCGGATAGACCTGATAATGCGCGTCCAGCGTGCCGGCCAGATTGGCCCCCTCGGCAAGCTCCCACGGCCACTGGCCCGTCAGGATCGACGCCCGCGACGCCGAACAGGACGGACAGGCGACGAACGCGTTGGAAAAGCGCACGCCCTCCTCGCACAATCGTCGGTAGGTCGGGATCTGCAGTGCGAGATCATCGTGGTCGCGCGCACCGGTCCAAGACCAGTCATCGGCCAGCAGGAACAGGATATTCGGCCGCCGGGACCGATAACGGGCGGGATCGGTTGTCGCGGCCCGGCCGCCCGTGGCGCGCCACACCGACAGTGAGACGCCGGCGGACAGCAGGGCGCGGCGGGTGATGGGTGTTCTCACAAATGCTTCTCACGGTGCAGGGCGGACAGACGCGACGTTTTGAAGTATAGTAGGCCGTTGTCAACGCGCACGACCGCCGCGCACGCACAAGACGAGTGATGTCCCCGACCTTTGCCTCTTCCATGGTGCGCCTGTGCCGCGGCCGCTTTCTGATGGGCTCGGACCGCCACTATCCCGAGGAAGCCCCGCGACGCGTGGCCGAGGTCGATGATTTCCTGATCGACGAACATCCCGTCACGAACGCGCAGTTCGCCCACTTCGTCGCAGAGACCGGCTATCGCACCTTCGCCGAAACGCCGCCCGATCCGGACGCCTATCCCGGCCTGTCGGTCGCCGACGCACAGGCGGGCTCGGCCGTATTCGTGTCACCGCCCGGCCCCGTACCGCCAGGCCAGCCCGCCGCGTGGTGGCGTTTCATCGCCGGTGCCTGCTGGCGTCACCCCGAAGGACCCGACAGCACGATCGAGGATCGGGCCACCCACCCTGTGGTCCAGATCGCCTACGAGGACGCGCAGGCCTATGCGCACTGGGCGGGCAAGGCGCTGCCGACCGAGGCGGAGTGGGAATATGCGGCCAGGGGCGGCCTCGAAGGCGCGGAGTACGCCTGGGGCGACGAACTCGCCCCGGGCGGGCACTTCATGGCGAATTACTGGCAGGGCCGTTTCCCGTGGGAGAACACGCTGGAGGATGGTTTTGCCCGAACGTCGCCGATCGGTGCGTTTCCCGCGAACCCTTATGGCCTGCACGACATGATCGGCAATGTGTGGGAATGGACCACGGACTGGTTCACGACCCGGACGACCGATGAGCGCGCATGCTGCGGTCCCCCTCGGACGCGGCCGGGTACGCGGGAGGAGAGCCTCGACCCCTCGATGCCGCCCGCGCTGCGCACGCCGCGCAAGGTCGTCAAGGGTGGCTCGCACCTGTGCGCGCCGAACTATTGCCGCCGTTATCGGCCGGCGGCGCGTTATCCGCAGGCGACCGACAGCCCCACCTCGCATATCGGCTTTCGCTGCATCAAACGGCTGTAGGCAGCACCGCGCGGCGTACCGCCCGTCCGGACGCCGCGCCATACGGGCGTCCTCCCTTGCCTGATCAGCCCGAGATGAGTACCGCTGGGACACCCGAAGACCCCAGCCAGGGATGTCCGCCTTATGTCACGTCTGCGCCTTCTGACGACCCTGGGCGCGTTCAGCGCCCTCGTCTCGCCCACCTTCGCCCAGCCTCAGCCCGCGCCGTTGCCGATGCCGCCGACCATCGCCGAGCCGCGCGACACGCCGTTTCCCGGCACACTGACCGTATCGGTCGACGCGACGGACACCGCGCATCATGTCCTGTCGGTACACGAGACGATCTCCGTCCCGAAAGAGGCCGCCCAGAAGGGCGAGATGGTGGTGCTGTATCCGATGTGGATACCTGGTGACCACTCGCCAACGGGGGTCATCGAACAGTTGGCCAGCCTTCGGGTCGAGGCCGCCGGCAAGGCGATCGCGTGGACGCGCGACACGGTCAATGTTGCCGCCTTCCACATCCCGGTCTCAGCCACAACAGCGACACTCGACCTGCACTTCCAGATCCTGACACCGGTCACGCCCAAGGAGGGCCGGGTCGTCATGACGCCATCGATGGTCAACGTCCAGTGGGACCAGGTCTCGCTTTATCCGGCCGGTTATTTCACGCGCGGTATCCCGGTCGAGGCGAGCGTGAAGGTGCCGCATGGCTGGCAGATCGGCACCGCGTTGCGTTCGCCCGCCCCCGGCGACGAAACACGGTTCAACGCCACGACGTACAACACACTGGTTGATTCCCCGCTGTACTCTGGCCGCTATTTCCGCAAATTTGACCTGACCGGCCCCGATCATGTGCCCGTGACGCTGAATGTCATGGCCGACGACCCGGACTCCCTGAACGCCAAACCAGAGCAGATCGAGGCGCACAAGGCGCTTGTGAAGCAGGCCACAGCCCTGTTCCGATCGCACCATTACGACCACTACGACTTTTTGCTCGCCCTGACGGATGAGCTGGGCATGATCGGCCTTGAACATCACCAGTCGAGCGAAAACGCCGCCGATCCCGGATATTTCACCGAGTGGGACAAGACCTTTCCCGAGCGCGATCTTCTGGCCCACGAGTACACCCATTCGTGGAACGGCAAGTATCGCCGCCCCGCCGATCTCTGGGCCGCCAATTTCAACACACCGCAACGCGGCTCCCTGCTGTGGGTCTATGAAGGCCAGACGCAGTACTGGGGCAACGTGCTGGCCGCCCGTTCGGGCCTTGTGACGAAGGAGCAGGGTTATGACGCCCTGGCGTACATGGCCGCGTCCTACGACAACCAGACCGGCCGCGTCTGGCGTCCGCTGGAGGACACCACCAACGACCCGGTTATCGCGCAGCGCACGCCGCTGTCATGGCGTGACTGGCAGCGGTCGGAGGATTACTACGTCGAGGGTCAGCTCGTCTGGCTGGACGCCGACACGCTGATCCGCAAACTGTCCGACAACCGCAAGTCGCTCAACGACTTCGCCGGCACGTTCTTCGCGACCAACAATGCCAGCGTCGTCACCAGCCCCTATACCTTCGATGACGTGGTCGCCGCGCTGAACAACGTCCAGCCCTATGACTGGGCGAAATTCCTTCATGACCGACTGGACACGATCCAGCCGCACGCGCCGCTCGATGGCCTGAAGAATGGCGGCTACGCGCTCGTCTATACCGACGAACCGACATCGTTCATCAAGGCGCGCGAAGAGCAGATGCACATGGTGGACGTCACGTTCTCGCTCGGCATGATCGTCAAGAAAGACGGAACGATGACGCGCATGCACTGGATGAGCCCCGCCTACAAGGCCGGTCTGACCTCGGGCGAGACGATCATCGCGGTCAACGACATGGCCTACACCGACGACCGTCTGCGCCACGCCATCAAGGACGCGCACACGAACCCGAAGCAGGACATCCGTCTTGTGGTCAAGGCGGCCGATCACGTCATGAACGTGACCATTCCGTATCATGACGGACCCCGCTATCCGCATCTGCGGCGGATCGACGGCACACCCGATTATCTGGGCGCGATCTACGCCCCGCTCTGACCAGCGTGGCGCGGGGTGCCCGAGTGGCCCCCCGCGACAGCCGCGTTCGGGGTGTCAGACGCCCTTGATCAACACATGATGTTTCCGGCCCGATGACAGACGCAACACGCCGTCGATCAGGTCGACGGCGCCTATGACGCGTCCCTCGTCGGTGATCGGCTGGTCGTTCAGGCGCGCGCCGCCGCCGCGGACAAGGCGCCGGGCCTCGCCATTGCTGGCCACCAGTCCCGCTTCGACCAGAAGACGGAACGCCGGAACACCGTCGGCCAGCATTGCCGCCGGCACCTCACGGGTGGGCAGGGCCGCGTCGGCCAGAGCGCCCTGCTCGAACGTCCGGCGCGCGGCCTCAGCGGCCTCCTCGGCGGCGGCACGACCATGGCACAGGGCGGTCGCTTCGGTGGCGAGGATCTTCTTCGCCTCGTTGATCTCCGCACCTTCCAGCTGACCGAGGCGAACGCATTCCTCAAGCGGCAGGTCGGTGAACAGCTTGAGAAAGCGCTCGACATCCGCGTCCTCGGTGTTGCGCCAGAACTGCCAGTAATCGAACACCGGCAATTTGTCTTTTGACATCCAGACCGCACCCGACGCGGATTTTCCCATCTTGGCGCCCGAGGCCGTCGTGATCAGGGGCGAGGTCAGGCCGAACACCTGCTTCTGGTCGGTGCGACGCACCAGATCGATGCCCGACACGATGTTGCCCCACTGGTCGGAGCCACCCATCTGCAACGTGACGCCGAAACGGCGGTTGAGTTCGCGGAAATCGAACGACTGGAGAATGGAGTAATTGAATTCGAGGAATGTCAGCCCCTGTTCGCGCTCCAGCCGCGAACGCACGGAATCGAACGCCAGCATGCGGTTGACCGAGAAATGCACGCCGACCTCGCGCAGCAACTCGATATAGGAAAGTCTGTCGAGCCAGTCGGCGTTGTTGGCCAGCACTGCGTCGCTCGGCCCATCGCCGAAACGCATCATCTGCCGCAGGCTGCCCTCGATCCCGCGCAAGTTCGCGGCGATCCGGTCGTCGGTCATCAGGGCGCGGGCTTCCTCGCGGAACGAAGGATCGCCGATCTTGGCCGTCCCACCGCCCAGCAGGGCCACCGGACGATGGCCGTGCTTTTGCAACAGGCGCAGCATCATGATCTGCGAGGCCGACCCGACATGCAGACTGTCGGCCGTCGGATCGAAACCGATATAGCCGGTCACGGGCCCGGCGAGCATCGCCGCATCGAGTGCCTCGAGATCGGTGCACTGGAAAATGAAACCGCGCGCCTGAGCCTCGCGCAGGAAATCGCTCTTGGGCATGACCGCCAAAACCTCGTTCTACCTGACGAGGTTTGCTCTAGCACGGCGGCGTACGGGGTGAAACCGCGCCCGCACCCGTCGCGATATACCAATAAATGGAAACAATTAAATTCCTTTGTTTCTGTTTATGCCCGATCTGAACGCCGATACCGTCAGGATCAAGGCGCCACACGGTGCCGGGTTCTCTCACCTCGCACGTATCGGACGCCGACCATGATCCCCTCTTCCGTTCGCTCCCCGCTTCTGCTTGTCGCCCGTTTCGCGCTCAGCACGCTGTTCCTGGTGATGGGGTGGGGCAAGCTTTCTGACTTCTCGGCCACCGTGGGCTACATGGCCCAGCTTCACGCGCCCTTCCCCGGCCTCGCCGCCCTGGTGGCCGTGGTGGCCGAACTCGGCGGCGGCATCGCCATCGCCGCCGGCGTGCTGATCGAGCCCGTGGCCATCGCGCTGGCGCTCTATACCCTTGCGACCGGCTTCATCGGCCATGCGTTCTGGACCATGGACGGTGCCGTGCGGGGCGACATGATGATCCACTTCTACAAGAACATCAGCATCGCGGGCGGCCTTCTGGCCCTCAGCGTCGCCGGCAGCGGGGCGCTTGCCCTGCGCCTGCCGATGCGCGGCCGCACGGCGCGGTCCTGACCGCGGGACGCTCTTTTCCATAGCCCACCTTCAGAACACAGGAGATCTCCCCATGACGACACTCACCCTGCGCGACGGCACCGAGCTCTATTACAAGGACTGGGGCGCGGGTCAGCCCGTCCTGTTCAGCCATGGGTGGCCGCTGGATGCCGATATGTGGGACAGCCAGATGCTTCACCTCGCCCGCAACGGCTACCGCGCCATCGCCTTCGACCGGCGCGGGTTTGGGCGGTCGTCCCAGCCCTGGAACGGCTACGACTACGACACCCTCGCCGACGATATTCATGAGCTGATCACGGCCCTGGACCTGCGCGACGTCATTCTGGTCGGCTTTTCGATGGGCGGCGGCGATGTCACCCGGCTGATCGCCCGCCACGGCACGGAACGGATTGCCAAGCTGGCGCTGCTGGGCGCGGTGACGCCGCTGTTCATGAAGACAGCCGACCATCCGGCCGGCCCGGAGCCGGCCGTGTTCGACGGGATCCGCGACGGGCTGGAGGCCGACCGTGCCCAGTTCCTGTCGGATTTCTCGGCAATCTTCTATGGCACCAACCATGGGCAGACCGTCTCCGCCGGCGTTCTGGGGCAGACACAGCAGATCGCGCTGCTGGCCTCGCTCCGCGCGACGATCGAATGCGTCACGGCGTTCTCGGCCACTGATTTCCGGCCCGACATGGCGCAGATCGATGTGCCGACACTGGTCATCCACGGCGACGACGATCAGGTGGTACCGTTCGAGGCCACGGGCAAGCTGACCGCCGCACTGGTCCCCGGCGCGACGCTCAAGGTGTACGAAGGGGCGCCTCATGGCTTCGTGGTGACGCACCAGGAGCGGTTGAAGGCCGATCTTCTTGCGTTTGTCCGGAGCTGACGGGACGCCGTATAACAAAAAAGCCCGGCGGGATCACTCCCCCGGGCTTTTTTTGTGGGTGCGGCCGCGCCTCAGTCGGCGGCGAGCGCCAGTGAACGACGCGACATCATGGTGGTCACGTGGTCTTCCAATGCGTCGGAAACCTGCTCCGCATGGTTGGCGAAGACATGATCGGCACCGTCGAAAATGCGATAATCGACGCTGACGCCCTTCTGGGTGTTCAGCTTGTCGACCAGCTTGTGCACCGCAGGCTCGGGCACCAGTTCGTCCGCGCCACCGGCAATCATCAGGCCACCGCAGGGACACGGGGCCAGAAAGCCGAAATCATAGTGATTGGCGGGGGGGGCCACGCTGATCCAGCCCGTGATTTCCGGGCGGCGCATCAGAAGCTGCATGCCGACGAACGCGCCGAACGAATAACCGGCGATCCACAGCGTCCCCGAATTCGGGTTGACCATCTGCATCCAGTCCAGTGCGGCGGCGGCATCCGAGATCTCGCCGATCCCGCCGTCATACCGGCCCTGGCTGCGACCCACGCCGCGCGAATTGTAGCGCATGACCGAGAAGCCCATCTTCTCGAAGGAACGATACATCGCATAGGTGATGCGGTTGTTCATCGTCCCGCCATGCAGCGGATGGGGATGGAGGACCAGCGCGAGCGGGGCATTCGGCTCGGCGGAGTGGTGATAGCGACCTTCGAGCCGACCGTCAGGGCCGGCGAACATGACCTCAGGCATTGGGTTCCCGCGATATTCCTGGCCGTCCCGTTGGCATGACGGCCGCGAGTTTCAACGCAGTCTCGGCGCTGGGCGATGCCCCGCCCGGCGCCGGTGAAAGAAAGACAGCACGCCCTGGACACTGGTCCCGCCCAGAATGGCCGGGACCGACACGCGAACGATATCGGGTGACGGAAATGCGGTGGCGTGCCGGTTTGTCAGTGGTGCAATGCGCGATGATCGGGCCCGCGGCGCAGCGCGGAGTCGGTCGTCACGGGAGAGGCACGCTCGACGATCGGGCGGCCCTTTGTTGACTTCGACATGGACGCGTCCATACCCTGAACCTCCCTCTTGCGGATCGACGCCGCGGCCAGCACGCGCGTGTCGCACATTGCGGTCCGGCGGCCCGAGCCTTACCTTGACGGTTACGACTCGCGCTTCCGTGTGTATAGCGACGCGCGGATGTGAATTGCCACAGGAATCGTCATCCACCCCCGCGCGCCGGCGGGACTGCCTATAAATGAGGCAAACCCGCGGTGCGCGCCCGGTGTCCAACGGATCGTCCGACCCATGACCGTCACACGGAAGTTCGTCACCCTGGATGCCAATGCCACCGAGCCCCTGCGCCCCGAGGCGCGCGAGGCGGTGCTGGCGGCGTGGGCGATCGGCGGCAACCCGTCGTCGGTCCATGGCGG
>NZ_JABXXR010000104.1 GCF_013376175.1 Ameyamaea chiangmaiensis | reverse complement strand
GGCGCGCGCCGCCGACCGCGCGGGCCGCCTGCCGGACCTGCTGTTGCAGATCAACACCGGGTCCGAGCCGCAGAAAGCCGGCGCCCTGCCTGAGGAGGCCGATGCCTTCATCACCCTGTGCCGGACGCGTTTCGGCGCGAGCGTGCGCGGGCTGATGTGCATCCCGCCCGAGGGCACGGACCCCATGCCCCATTTCACCCTGCTGGCCGACATGGCGCGCGCGCATGGCCTGCCGGTCGTCTCGATGGGCATGTCGGGCGACTTCGAACAGGCCATCGCCGCCGGCGCCACGCATGTCCGCGTCGGCAGCGCCATCTTCGGGGCCCGCCCTGCGGCAGACCCCGCGGCCCCCACCCCCCTCCGAGACGAAAGCCGCCCCGGATGACCGCATCTTCCGACAACACGGGGGCGGCTGCGGCCTCCCCGGCCTTTGCCCGTGATGCGACGCCCACCGGCGGCCCCGCCCCGGTCAAGGAATTCGGCGCCGACCAGAAGGGCCATCTGTCCGGCCCGGTCGGTCTGGCCGCCCTGATGGGTGTGCTGGGCGTCGTCTACGGCGATATCGGCACAAGCCCCCTGTATGCCCTGCGCTCCACCGTCGAGGTCGTGGCGGGAGCCCACCACACGCCCGATGCGGTCGAGATCCTGGGGATCGAGAGCCTGATCTTCTGGTCGCTGATCCTGATCGTGACCATCAAATACGTGATGCTGGTCATGCGCGCCGACCATAATGGCGAGGGCGGGATCATCGCCCTGATGTCGCTGGCCCAGCGCGTGAGCATCGGTGCGCGGACCAAGTCGTTTCTGGGTTTCGTCGGTATCGCTGGTGCGTGCCTGTTCTTCGGCGATGGCATGATTACCCCGGCGATCTCGGTCCTCTCGGCCGTCGAGGGTGCGGAGGTCAGCGTACCCGCGGCGGGCGAATTCGTCATTCCGATCGCCATCATCATCCTGATCGCACTGTTCTCGATCCAGGGATACGGCACGGGGCGGGTCGGCAAGGTGTTCGGCCCGATCATGCTGCTGTGGTTCACGACGATCGGCGTATTGGGGCTGATCGAGATCGTCCACCAGCCGGGTGTCGTGCGCGCGCTGGTGCCCTATTACGCGCTGCGCTTCATCGTGGCGCACGGGGTTCTCTCGTTCCTCGCCCTGGGCTCCGTCGTGTTGTCGGTCACAGGGGCGGAGGCGCTATACGCCGACATGGGGCATTTTGGCCGCCAGCCGATCCGCTACGCGTGGCTGTTTCTGGTGCTGCCGTGCCTCGTGCTCAACTATCTCGGCCAGGGGGCGCTGATCATCAGCCACCCGGCGGCGCTGTCCAACCCGTTCTTCCTGCTGGGTCCGCGCTGGATCCAGTTTCCGCTGCTGATCCTCTCGACGTTGGCCACCGTCATCGCCAGCCAGGCCGGAATATCGGGCGGATTCTCGCTGTGCCGCCAGCTCATCCAGCTGGGTTATTTCCCGAGGATGCGCATCACCCACACGAACGCCGAGGAAGAGGGGCAGATCTACCTGCCCGATTTCAACCGCTTCCTGATGATCGGCGCGTTGCTGCTCGTCATTGCCTTCCGTAGTTCCAATGCACTGGCCTCGGCCTACGGCATTGCCGTGACCGGCACGTTCATGTGCACCTGCGCCCTGTCGCTGATTGTCTTCCATCGCCAGTTTCAGTGGAAGATGTGGGCCGCCGTGGCGGTGTTCGGCGGGTTCTTCGTCCTCGACAGCATTTTCTTCGCCTCCAATGCCCTGAAAATCCCGCAAGGGGGCTGGGTGCCGGTCATGCTGGGCATCTGGCTGACGCTGCTGATGACGACATGGAAGCGCGGCCGGTCGCTGATCATGGAGCGCCAGCGGATGGACAGCCTGCCCGTGGCCTCGTTCCTGGCCCGGCTGCCACAGTCGCGCACGGTGCGGGTGCCGGGTCTGGCGGTGTTCATGACCGCGACGCCGGAATTCGTGCCGAGTTGCCTTCTGCACAACCTCAAGCACAACAAGGTCCTGCACGATCACGTCCTGTTCGTGACCATCCAGAACCTCGATCAGCCCGAGGCCGACCGTGGCCATCGCGTCGCCCTGCAGGAACTTGCCCCGCACATTTACCGGGTGATCCTGCGCTATGGCTTCATGGAATCGCCGAACCTGCCCCGCGCGCTTGAGGATCTGAAGGCCAACGGCCTGGATTTCGATCCCCTCCAGGCCTCTTATTTCACCAGCCGCGAACTGATCGTGCGTTCGGCCGTGCCGAAAATGGCGGCCTGGCGGATGAGCCTGTTCCTGCTGATGGCGCGCAACGCCACGCCGGCGACGGAATTCTTCCGTATTCCGCCTGACCGCGTCGTCGAACTCGGCGTGCGGATCGCCATCTGAGCGCGCTCGCCATGCGGACGCATGCCCAGTCGGAGCCGTCCGTCGCCCTTTACGTGCACTGGCCGTTCTGCCGGTCGAAATGCCCGTACTGCGACTTCAATTCGCACGTGCGCGAACGCATCGACCAGACGCGCTTTGCCGCCGCCCTGCGGCGCGAACTGGCGACGGAGGCGGCCGCGCTGGGACGTCGGCCGCTGCGGTCGATCTTCTTCGGCGGCGGGACACCATCGCTGATGGACCCGCAGACGACGGCCGACCTGATCGCCGACGCGCGCGCGCTGTTCGACGCGGAGCCTAATCTGGAAATTACGCTGGAGGCCAATCCGACCAGCGTGGAGGCCGGGGCGCTGGCCGCGTTCGCGCAGGCGGGCGTCAACCGGATCTCGCTGGGCGTCCAGTCGCTGGATGACGCCGCCCTGCGTTTCCTTGGGCGCGAACATTCGGCCACGCAGGCCGTGGCGGCGCTGGAGACGGCGCGGCGGCTGTTCGGGCGTCTCTCCTTCGACCTGATCTACGCCCGACCGGGACAGACACTGGCCGCCTGGCGATCCGAACTCGATACCGCTCTGACGCTGGTCTCCGACCATCTGTCGCTGTACCAACTGACGATCGAGCCGGGGACGGTGTTCGAGGGCGCCGCCCGTCGCGGCCTGTTCGCCCTGCCCGACGAAGACGCGTCCGCTGCCCTGTACGAACAGACCGCGACCGTGGCCGCGCGCCACGGGCTGGCGGCCTATGAGGTCTCGAACTATGCCCGTCCCGGCTGCGAGAGTCGGCATAATCTGGGCTACTGGCGGTACCAGGACTATATCGGCATCGGTCCGGGCGCGCATGGACGCCTGACACGCGCGGACGGCCTGCACGCCACACGACGCCATCGGGCGCCGGAACCCTGGGCCGAGCGCGTCGAGCGCACCGGCAGCGGCACCACGCACGACGATCTTCTGTCGCAGCAGGACTGCGCACGCGAAATGCTGCTGATGGGTCTGCGGCTCGACGAGGGGATCGATGGCACACACTTTGCGGCACGCACCGGCATGGCGCTGGAAGACGCTCTCGACCCGGCAATCCTCCGCGCCGCGCTGGAGGAGGATTATCTGGCATGGTCGATCGCACCCGCCAGCACGCGATTGCGGGCCACCCCGTCGGGCCGCCTGAGGCTGGAAGCCTTGCTGGGCGCACTGGTCCTGTAAACGCCGCCCCCGTCCCTGCTCTGGCCGCCACGGGGCGATTGCCGTAGTCTCCCAGGCATGACCGTCGCGGCCGCCCCCGATCCGTGCTCCCCCATGCGTCTGGCGCTGGACGAGGCCCGGGCGGCAGCGGCCCGTGACGAGGTGCCGATCGGCGCGGTGGTAGTCGGCCCTGACGGCCGCGTCCTGTCCCGGGCCGGCAACCGCGTCGAGGAGCATTGCGACCCGTCCGCCCATGCGGAGCTGCTGACCATGCGCGCCGCGGGGGCCGCGCTGAACTCCCCCCGCCTGACCGGCTGCACCCTGTACGTCACGCTGGAGCCATGCCCGATGTGCGCGGCCGCAATCGTGCATTTCCGGCCCGCGCGCGTAGTCTTCGGTGCCTACGATCCCAAGGGCGGCGGCGTCGAACACGGGCCGCGACTGTTCGAGCGGCCGGAGTGCCTGCATCGCCCGGAAGTCATCGGCGGCGTGGCCGAGCGCGAGGCGGCCGACCTGCTGCGCGCGTTCTTCGCCGCGCGCAGGCCCCCGCGCACACGGCCCGCTCCGACCGATCCACCCGCCTGAGCGCCGGACAGGCGTCGGCTCTTAACGCAGGTTTCATCACGCCGTAGGGTTGGGGTCGGCTTCCCCATGGCATTACAGTGGGGTGTCTGCCCTGTGCGCGCTTCGGTCTTCGCCGGAGCAGCCGGCGCTCAAACAGATCAGGATCGATATGCCACACCTGCCTTTGCCGTCTCCCGTCTCTCCCGCGCGGACCCTGCGTACGCTGCTTGCCGCCACGGCCCTGCTGGGAGCCGGCGCCCTGGCCACGCCACCAGCGCGCGCCGACGATGCGGGCGCGATCAAGCCCAATACGCAGGTGCAGACGCTTCCGAACTTCGTGGCCCTGGTCAAACAGGTCAAACCGGCGGTCGTCTCGATCACGTCGCACATCACCGAGAGCGACGACGACGAGCAGCAGCAGGGCGGCATGGAGCAGCAGCAGTCGCCCTTCCCCTTTCCGTTTCCGTTCCAGATGATGCCCCAGCAGCCGCAGCATCGCTCGGTCGAGGCACGCGGCTCGGGCTTTCTGATCTCGGCGGACGGCTACGTGGTGACCAACAACCATGTGGTCAAAGGCGCCACCAAGGTGTCGGTGACGCTCGACGATGGCACGTCGCTGCCGGCCAAGATCGTCGGGCGCGATCCGAAGACCGATCTGGCGCTGCTGAAGATCGCCGCCAGCTCGCGCCTGCCGTTCATCGAACTCGGCGAGTCCGACAACGTGCAGCCCGGTGAATGGGTGGTCGCGGTGGGCAATCCCTATGGGCTCGGCGGCACGGTGACCGCGGGCATCGTCTCGGCGCGCGGGCGCGACATCGGCGATGGGCCCTATGATTCGTTCATCCAGATCGATGCGCCGATCAATCGCGGCAATTCGGGCGGCCCGCTCTTTACCCAGGACGGCAAGGTAGTTGGCGTGAACACCGCGATCCTGTCGCCGTCGGGCGGCTCGATCGGCATCGGGTTTGCCATCCCGTCCGACACGGTGCGCAACGTCGTCGACCAGCTGCGCAAGACCGGTCATGTGACCCGTGGCTATCTGGGGGTCGAGGCGCAGCAGATCTCGCCCGCAATGGCCAAGGCGCTGGGCCTCAAGCCGCCGACCCCCGGCGCGCCGCCGTCGGGCGCACTGATCGCCACGACCAACAAGGGCGGCCCGGCCGATCTGGCTGGCGTGAAGGCGGGCGACGTGGTGACCACGCTGAACGGACAGAAGATCGACTCGCCGCATGATCTTGCGGTCAAGGTATCGTCCCTGCAGCCGGGCACGGATGCCACGCTGGGCGTGATCCGCAACGGCACGGCGCAGAGCCTGCACGCCAAGATCGTGAACATGAGCGGCACCGGCGGCGACACGACCACCAGTGCGGCGGCCGACAGCGACACGTCCAGCGGCAAGATCGGCGTCTCGCTCTCGGCGCTGACACCGGATCTGCGCCACCGCCTCGGCGTCGACGATTCCGTGCATGGCGTGGTGATTGCGGCGATCAAGCCGGGCTCCCCCGCCGGGCAGGCGGGTCTGCGCCCTGGCGACATCATTCAGGGCGTCGGCAATCGCCCGGTCGACAATCCGCGCGCTACTGTCGCCGCCGTGCGGGATTCGATCAAGACGAACCAGTCCGTGCTGCTGCGCATCCTGCGCGACGGTCAGGCGCTGTTCGTCGCCATCGACCCCAGCAGCCAGGGCGACGACGGCGGATCGGGCGACGACAACAACTGATCGCCCCGCGCGCGCGTCCGGGTGACGCGCGCGCGACCGTTGCCGCCGACAGGGCACGCACGTTCACGTTTTTGAAAAAACCTTATCCAGACAAAGAATGTCACTTAGAGATGCGTCTCCGCGTCTCCTATCATCGGAGCGATGAAGCGCCTCTTTCCTTTTCCGCTTGGCATGACTCTGTCCGCTTTGCTGTTGCCGGCCAGTCCGGCAAGCGCCGACGATCTGCTCTCACCCGACCGACGCGATCGCAAGGACATCCGAGGCGACGCCCCGGCCGAGCCTGCTTTCCTTGGCCCATGGGGTGTGTTCAACGCCCAGAAGGGACAGGCATCCGGTTGGGGTCCGGTTGACAGCTATGCCCAGGCGCGTTGGTCCGAAGACTGGTCAGGCGTAAAACTGTCTTCCAGACCCAACGATGTTTTCGACCGCCTCAAACGTATTCCTCTCTCGTCCGATGGAACGGTTACCCTCACGCTGAACGGCGAGGAGCGGCTGCGTGGCTACTACGACAGTCATCCCGCGCTGGGCACACGTCGACCCGGACGTGCCTTTCGCGTGCTTCTGCGCAGTCTTTACGGTGCCGATCTTCAGGTTGGAACGCATGTGCGGCTGTATGCCGAACTGGCGAACGGCACGGCCGGCGGCTCCAATTATTACGGCTATGATGGCTATCAGCGTTCACGTTTGGATCTGCAACAGGGATTTCTCGAACTTCGGCAGACACTGTTCGGATCACATGCCGGCGTCATGATCGGACGCCAGTATTTCCTTGATGCGCCACCGTATGTCCTGTCGGTACGCGACCTGCCGAACATCCCGCAAAGCTGGAACGGTATACGTGGCTACGCCTTCTGGCATCGTTTTCGTCTCGATACGTTTGGCTTTCTCCGCACCGATCCCAAACCCCAGGGCGTCTTCGCCAACAGGGCCGACTGGCACACGCGGTTGTTCGGCGTCTATGGCAGCTACGCACTGCCACAGATGGCATTCATGCCGGCAAAAAGCTCCGTTTTTGCCGATGTCTTTTACTATGGCTATCTTTACCGGGGCGCCGCCAGTGCGACGGCCTCGGCCAGCGGGGTTCAGCTTGGTGCAACACGCCGAGACACGGTGGGCACCCGGCTTTGGGGTACGCTCGGGCCGTATGAGATCAGCCTTGGGGCCCTCTATCAGGGCGGGGTATTTCACCCGGAGAACGCGACCAGCCGCCCTATACGGGCTTACGCCATCAATGGCTCCGTCACGCGCAGTTTTGCGGGTGTCATCGGCAAGCCTGCGGTCGGTGTGCAGGTGGATCTGTTTTCCGGTGGCGATGCCAGCGGCCGCACGGTTCGCACCTATGCCGCCCCCTACTACAACGCCCCATTCTATAACGACGTCACGACCTACATGGGGCCTCAGAACGCTCTGAGTGCTGGACCGGTGGGACGGTGGACGCCGATCAAAGGGATCTCGGTCCGGGTGCATGTGCCCGTCTTCTGGCGCGCCAGCACACGGGACGCCCTGTATGGCACGAACCAGATCTACCCGCTCGACCGGTCAGCCGGTCGCCTGACCGGCGTTCTGCCGCAGGCAGGCGTCAGCCTGGCCCTGAACCGACACCTGACCTGGAGCCATGACTTCGCGGCGTTCTGTGGGTCCGCCGCATGGCACCGGGCCGGTGCGCGGGACGGACAGTTCTATATGCAGACGCTCGATTTCCGCTTCTGACGACGCCGCCCGACGCCTGCAGGCGGGTCGCTGCCCTCAGGCCGCGCCGACCGCCTCGGCCACGATCTGGCGCAGGCGCGGATGCATTGCCGGATTGGCGGCAACGACCGAGACCGAATCGTCCAGCGCCGTGATTTCCGCGCCAGACGGATCAGTGGCATACCCACCGGCCTCGCGCACCAGCAGCAAGCCTGCCGCGCAATCCCACGGCTTGAGGCCCAGCTCCCAATAACCGTCGAAACGTCCCGCCGCGACCCACGCGAGGTCGAGGGCAGCCGAACCGAAGCGGCGGATGCCCGCGACCTGCGGCATCAGGGCGCCCAGCGTGCGGGCGAACGGCAGGCGCTGCACCGCCGGAACCTTGGCGAACGGAATGCCCGTGGCAAACACGGCCTCAAGCATGTCGCGGCGACCGGAGACACGCAGACGGCGTTCGTTGACGAACGCGCCGACGCCCTTTTCGGCCCAGAACATCTCGTTGGCGGCCGGGTTGTAGACGACGCCCGCGACCAGTTCGAACGTCCCGTCCGGCAGGCGGCGCTGCAGGCCGATCGAGATCGCCCAGTGCGGAATGCCGTGCAGGAAGTTCGTCGTGCCGTCGAGCGGATCGACGATCCAGCGCCACGTCCATTTGTCACCGCCCGAAGCGCCGCTTTCCTCCATGAGGAAACCGTAGCCCGGGCGGGCCTTTTCCAGGTCCTCGCGGATCGAGGCCTCGGCCCGCATGTCGGCCTGCGAGACGAAGTCGCCCGGGCCTTTCACGCTGACCTGAAGGTTCTCGACCTCGTTGAAGTCACGCAGCAGACGACGCGCGGCGCGCTGCGCCGCGTTCTGCATTACCGTCATGTGGGGGGAGAGACGAATGGCCACGAGACAAGGTCCTGTCGGCTGCGGGAAACGAGGAAACGGGCGACGCGATCAGTTCTTCGCGCGCTCGACGTAGCTGGCGTCGTCGGTACGCACCACGACCGATTCACCGGCTTCGATGAACGGCGGCACCATCGTCTTGACGCCGTTCGACAGGATCGCCGGCTTGTAGGAGGAGCTGGCGGTCTGGCCCTTCACCACAGGATCGGCCTCGACGATCTCGAGCGTCACGTGCGGCGGCAGGGTCACGGCCACCGGGTCGTTCTCGACCAGCTTGACGTTGAGCGTCATGTTGTCCTGCAGGAATGGCGCCTGGTCGCCCAGGATCTCGACGGCCAGCATCGTCTGCTCGAACGTCTCGGGATCCATCAGGACCAGATTGTCGCCGTCGGTGTAGGAATAGGTGTATTCCTTGTCCTCGGTCATCAGACGCTCGACCGTGTCGGCGGTGCGCCAACGCTCGTTGGTCTTGTTGCCCGTCTTCAGGTCGCGCATCTCGACCTGGATGAAGGCGCCACCCTTGCCCGGGGTGATGATCTGCTGCTTGAGCACCGTCCAGCGACGGCCGTCATGTTCGATGACCTGTCCGGCGCGGATCAGGTTTGCCTGCTGCTTCATGGGTGTCCCCGTGGACTGAAGTGGAAAACGGGCCGGGCGCGGGCCCGGGTACCGGCGCGACGACCGGCTCGGAAGGCGGGCTTCTACCGGGTCCGGGGCTTTTCGGCAAGGTTTGCCTCGCCCGTCGGGCCGATTTCATGGCGGACGCCCTGCGGGTCGAGGACCGCGCGGCCTTCGTCACGCAGATACTCCGGCCCCAGAGGCACCTTGCCGTGGCCACCGGGAATGTCGAGCACATAGGTCGGCCAGGCGAGGCCGGTCACACGGCCGCGCAGGGACGCCAGCAGGGCGCGCCCCTCGGCGATCGGGACGTGAAAGCGCGCCGTCCCCGGCGCGGGGTCGAGCTGGTGCAGGTAATAGGGCTTGACCCGCGCGGCCACCATGGCCCGCAGCAACCCTTCCAGCGTCTCGGTCGTATCGTTTACCCCGCGCAGCAGCACCGACTGCCCGATCACCGGAATCGCGCGCGACTGGATACGGCGCAGGGCGGCACGCGCCTCGGGGGTGAATTCGCGTGCGTGGTTGGCGTGCAGCACGACCCACATGGCACGGTCGGTCTCCAGCGCGTCCAGCAAAGCCGCGTCCACACGCGCCGGATCGGCTACCGGCACGCGGGTATGGATGCGGATCGTTTGGATGTGCGGGATCGCCTCCAGCGCACGCATGATCCGGTCCATCCGCCGCGCCGACAGCATCAGCGGATCGCCGCCGGTCATCACGACCTCGCCGATGGCGGGATGGGCGCGCAGCCACTCGAACGCGCGGTCCAGCGCCGCGTCGTCCAGCAGTCCGCCGTCCGGCCCCACATGCTCGCGCCGGAAACAGAACCGGCAGTACAGCGGACAGACCAGCAGCGGCTTGAGCAACACGCGATCGGCGTAGCGGTGCACGATCCCGGGCACCGGCGACAGCGCCTCGTCGCCGATCGGGTCGGAGCGTTCGGCGGCCGTCGTCAGCAGTTCGGCCGGATCGGGGATCACCTGACGGCCGATGGGGTCGTCGGGATGCTCGATCAGGGCGGCGAAGGCGGGCGGGATGGCCGTCGCATACGCCGCCGCCACGTCCTCCAGTCCCGCGCGCGCGGCCTCGGGCGCAAGGCCTGCGGCGATCAGCTCGTCTGCGGTACGCAGGGTGCGGGGAAAGAGGCGCGTCATGGCGGCGCTTTACCGATCTCCGTCGCGTTTGGGAAGGTTTCGCGCATGATCGGCCCTTCCGCCCGCCCGGGGGCCGTGCTACCGCCGCGACATGGACGCGCACGCGACCCCGATGGCCGGAGCCCCCGACACGGCCGCTTTCGCGGAACCCGGCGAAGCACCGTCAGGCGCGGGCGGCTGGCGGCGGCTGGCGGTCGGCGTGATTCGTGCATGGATCGACGTCTGCCTGCGCACCACGCGATGGCAGACCGATCTTCATCCCGACGCCTTCGACATTTTGACCGGGCGCACCGGGCAGGGCGGCGTCGTGGCCTTCTGGCACGAGGCGCTGGCCCTGACGCCCGCGCTGCGCCAGTGGGCGTACCGGATCAACCCGACGCTGCGCGTGCATGTCCTGATCAGTCGCAACCGGGACGGCCGGCTGATGAGCGACATCGTGCGCCCGTGGCGCACGCAGGTCATCGCCGGATCGTCCACGCGGCGCGGCAAGGTCAAGGGGGGCGCGCAGGCCTTCC
>NZ_JABXXR010000103.1 GCF_013376175.1 Ameyamaea chiangmaiensis | reverse complement strand
CGCGGTGGCGCGGGCGGCGGGGGACGGCGCGACACACGCAACGGTCGCCGCGCGTTCATCACGCCGGCACTTCGGCACGCCCGCCCTGATCTGGACAGGCTGGCGGCTCGGTTCGACGATCGTGGCATGCGTCGGCTGATCGCGGCCCGAACGGGTGCCCGACTGGGTGGCACGGCCCTGCGCATGGAGCTGTGTTTCGATACCGAAGGCTTCTGGCTTGAGCCCCATACCGATATCGGTGCCAAGCGTCTGACGCTGCTGATCGGCCTGTCGACCGATCACCGGGCCGAGGGATGGGGCACCGATCTGATGACGCCGGACGGTCAGGTCGTCAAACGGGCGTCGGGCCGTTTCAACAATGGGCTGATGTTCGTGCCGGGACGCGATACATGGCATGGTTTCGCGGCACGCCGGATCGAGGGCGAGCGCCGGACCCTGATCGTCAACTTCGTCGACCGTTCGTGGCAATCGCGCGAGGAACTCGCCTGACCTGCGTGACGGTCGCGCGTCAGTCGACCGGGCGCGGCACAACCCGACCTGCGGTCAGGTCGACGATCCGTGTGGTGAGGATGTCGATGTCCGCACTTGGCGCGCGGAGCGTGCACCGTGCGCCGAACGCGTCGAACTGCTCGGCCTCCATCTCCGCGCCCCAGTCGCGCAGGCGGGCCTGAAGGCGGGCGTGATCGGCGAAGCCGGCATGAAACCCAAGCTGCGTCATGGCAATCAGGGGAATTTTCTCGGCACGGCGCAGGCATTCGGCCGCCGTGCCGCCATAGGCACGGACAAGTCCTCCGGCGCCCAGCTTGGTGCCACCGAACCAGCGCGTGACCACGACCGCGACCTGGTCCATCGCCTGACCGTCGATCATCGTCAGGATGGGCCGGCCGGCGGTGCCCCCGGGCTCACCGTCATCGTCGCTGCGGTAGGTCTGGCCGATGCGAAAGGCCCAGCAATTATGGGTCGCGTCGGGGATCGACACGGTACGGACGAAGGCGAGCGCTTCGTCCGCGGAGGTGACGGGGGCCGCCTCGGCCCGGAACAGGCTGCGCCGGATATCCTGCTCGAAGCTGGACGGGCCCGTCAGGGTATGACGCGTCATGGCGTGGGCGGGGCGTGTTCGATCAGCATGTCGCGGGCCGTTCGTCCGGCGCCGGGCCCGGCAGCAGCATCGTGCCGCCCCACGCGATGGCCGCGTTTAGCACCAGACCGATCAGGCCGACATTGATGTCCCACACGCTTGTGGCCGTCAGAAACAGTCCGCAACCCAGCGCGTCACCGGCAAGGATGCCCAGTGCGATGGCCCCGGGATTGGCCCGGCGTGCGAACAGGATGGCCAGTACGCCGGGCAGGAACTGCGTCACGCCGATATAGGTCAGGTTGTTCAGGCGCGTGATCAGCGACGTGGTCAGGATCGCGGCACTCACCGAGAACACCAGATAACCGACCGTCACGCACTGCGCCCCGCGCTTCTGGCCGGCTTCGGACAGACCCGTCAGGAGGTTGCGCGACACCAGAGGCCCGATGGTCAGGCACAGCCCCACCAGGACCACAAGACCGGAGAGGGCCGCCCCGGCCGCCACGACGCCGATCAGCGGCTCCGGCAGCAGCATCCTGGCCGTACCGATGAACGCATCGTTGGGCGAGGCCAGTGGCGGCCCGTCAACGCGCGCCCACATCGCCACCAGCGCCAGCGCGGGGAACATGAACAGATAGAGCGGCATGCCCACCTGCGCGCGGCGTATGGCCCGGGCGCTGCGCGCGGTAAAGAGGAATGCCATGTTCAGCGGCGACATGAACAGCCCGAGGCCTTGGAACACGATGGTGCTCATGGCGAAGCGCTCCTGTTCCGGCGTCAGGGTGGAGGCGCCGGATACAACGGCCATGCCCGGCGCAAGGTCATGGGGGGCGACGCGATGCAGGACCGCCACTGCTACCAGGACGATCGCGACGATCATCAGGATGTCCTTCAGGATCGAGACATAGGCCGGGGCGCGCACACCGGCCAGCGCCACGTAGACGAACGCCAGCACCCCCGTCGCCGCCATCAGCGGCCAGCCCGACAGCCCGATGCCCAGCCCCCCCAGCGCCACGCCGAGCCCGACGAACTGCATGGCCCCCCACGGCACCAGAAACACGATCGCGCTCAGCGTCACGACCAGTTCCAGCGGCCGGTGGCGGAAACGACCGACGAACAGGTCGGGCAGCGTCAGCGCGTCATAGCGCCGTGCCGCGCGCCAGACCTGCGGGTTGAGGAAATAGCCGATCGGCATGCCCATCAGCATGTAGCCCACGAACCACACGGCAAACGACACGCCGTGCGCGTAGATGCCGCCCGGAAAGCCCAGAAGACCGCCGATGCTGTAGCTTTCACCTACCGACAGAAAAAACAGCAGCACGCTGCCGAACTGGCGGGAGGCCACGAAATAGTCCCGCAGCGACGCGTGCGCGTGCCCCCGTCGGCCCAGCAGCACCAGTCCGAGCGAGACGCCAAGCAGAGACGCGAATACGACGACGGCCATGCTCAGTCGTTCTCATCCGGCGCGGTGCGGTCATGTAGGAACCAGCACGCGGCCAGACAGGCCGACGTCAGCCCGAACCACAGGAACATCCAGTCCAGCACCGCCGGCATGCCGAAGAAGTACCGCGGCACCTTGTCGACAAGGGGCAGGCACACGACGACACCGACGAACGGCACGCCCAGCCCGACCAGCAGGCGCCACGGAAGGGAAGACATCATGCCCCCGAACCTAGCGGCAAGTGGCTCCGCGGCCAATATTCGTCCGTCCGGGCCGTCGACAACACCATGGTGCGAGGGGCCCGACATTTCGGCTGGACTCGGGGCGGCGACCTCCGCATGGTCCCGCCGGCGGTCGCCTGTGGCCGCACTCCTGATGCACGCGATCGCCCGGGGACGCGCATGATCTTCGAAAAACGTCTGCTCCGACCCGAGCCCAGCTTCGGGCTGCTCGGCAAGCTGTGGCAGGTCAACTGGCTGTATGTCGTGCTGATCTGCGCTCTGGCGGGCGTGGGGTACACGGCGCTGTATTCGGCCGGGGGCGGTTCGGCCCACCCGTTCGCCGGGCCGCAGACGGCACGCTTTGGCGTGGCTCTGGTGCTGATGATCGGGGTGGCGCTCCTGCCGCCGCGCGCGCTGACGTGGATGGCGTGGCCGGCCTATGTCGCCTCGCTCGGCCTGCTGGGGGCAGTGCTGAAGATGGGCCATGTCGGCAAGGGCGCCGAACGCTGGATCATGATCGGCGGCATGCAGGTCCAGCCCTCGGAATTCGCGAAGATCGCGCTGGTGCTTGTGCTGGCGACATGGTTCCAGCGCACCTCGTCCCTGCGGCTTGGCAATCCGCTGCGGCTGGTCGTCCCGGCGGTACTGGTTCTGTTGCCGGTCGTGCTTGTGCTCAAGGAGCCCAATCTCGGCACCGCCGTGATCATCGGGTGTATCGGGGCGTCGATGATCTTCGCCGCCGGAATGCGTCTGTGGCAGATCGCGCTGGTGCTGGCGCCGGTCCCGTTTTTGGGCAAGATCGTCTATGCCCATCTGCACGACTACCAGAAGGCGCGGATCGAGACGTTCCTGCACCCTGAGCACGACCCGCTCGGGGCGGGCTACAACATCATCCAGTCCAAGATCGCGCTGGGGTCCGGCGGGATGTGGGGTCAGGGCTACCTGCACGGCACGCAGGGGCAGTTGAACTTCCTGCCCGAAAAGCAGACCGACTTCATCTTCACCATGATCGCCGAGGAGTGGGGCTTCGTGGGCGGCATCGCCGTCATCGGCCTGCTGCTGCTGCTTGTCTTCGGTGGGATGCTGATGGCCATGTGCAGCCGCAACCAGTTCGGGCGTCTGCTGGGGCTGGGCATTTCGATGAACTTCTTTCTCTACTGCGCCGTCAATCTGTCCATGGTGATGGGTGCCATTCCCGTGGGCGGGGTGCCGCTGCCGCTGGTGTCGTATGGCGGCTCGGCCATGTTGAACATGATGTTCGGGTTCGGGCTGCTGCTCTCGGCCTTCGTGCATCGCAAGCGCGGGTTCGGCGATCCCACGGCACAGGCGCGGGATGCGTAGCCGCCTCGAACGCGGGTCTGGCCGTCGGAAGGGCGCATGAAGGGCGTGCGACCGCCCACGGCGGCGATCGCGCGGGCGTATCGCCGCAGTCTCTACACCAGCCCCGGTTTTTCCGTGCGCATCGGGCGTCCGGCCTCGGGCCGCTGGCCGCTTCCGGGCGGTCGGCTGGTGTTTCTGGGCGCCTGCAACCCGGGCGGTAGGGCGGCACCCGAGGGGCGGAACGCGCGCATGATGCAGCGGCTGGACGAACGGCTGCGCGGTCTGTCGACCGTGCCGGGCGAAGGGCGACTTGGACGATGGGCCGAGCCCATGATCCTTGTCGCATGCCCGCCCCGGCGTGTCCGACGCCTCGCGCGTCTGTTCGGCCAGAACGCGCTGGTCGATGTGCGGCGTGGACGGCGGCCACGGCTGGTGTGGACGTTCTGAGCCCGCCGCCGTTTACGGCGCGGTGGTGAACCGCACCGACCACTGCGCCTGCCACGTCGCCCCGGCGTCCAGATGGATGACGCCGGGCTTGTCCTCGAACGGTCCATCGAAGTCGGCCGGGCTGCTGTGGCCGCTCCAGGGTTCGAGGCAGAGGAAACCCGCGCCAGGCTTGGTCCAGATACCCAGCTGCGCGAAATGATCCCACGTCATGGTCAGGACGGCGGGGCCCCCGCGGTAGGCCAGGGTGCGGCTATGCACGGGGTCGAAGATCAGCGCGTCGTGCACGAACAGGTCGTCGGACAGGCTCAGGCGTTGACCGACAACCGGCGACGGCACGGGCGTCTTCTGGATCAGGCCGTTCTCCAGACGACGGATCGACGCCTCCTCCGGGTTGGCGAATGTGATGACATGTGCTTCTCGGGGCGTGTCCGGGGACAGGGGCCAGACGAAGGCCGGATGAGTGCCGAGCGAGAACGGAAGCCCCTGCGACGGTGATGGGTTGGTCACCCGATACCGCACGGTCAGCACGCCCGAGACGATACGGTAGCCAATCACCAGCCGGAACGCGCGCGGATACATCGCGCGCGTCGCATCGTCGTCGGTCAGTTCCAGTTCGCAGCCGGTTTCGTCGCGTGTCAGCCAGACAAAGTCGCGGTCGCGGGCAAAACCGTGCTGGCCGATCAGGTACTCCTGGCCGTCGATACGGGCGGTATCGCGTGCAAGCTTGCCCACGATCGGGAACAGGACCGGCGAGTGCCGTTCCCATGGCGGCCCGCCCGACCACAGGATCTCCCGCCCGTCGGCACGGAGGCTGACGAGTTCCGCGCCGTGGCCGGCCACGGTGGCCTGAAGGATATCGTCACCAAACTGGTGATCCTGATGCGAGGTCATGACGCTTTTTCTCCACGTCTTCAAAGGCCGTCCACACTGTGGGGCAAACGTGGCGTCGTCAAACAGCATCGTGGGGAACACATGTGCGCAGGCGGTATGGCACTCTCAGCGGTAGGCGCGCCCCTCGGCCTGTCCATACTCGACATAATGGCGGGCTGCGCTTCCATGCCAGCCATCCACGTCCTTATTGATCTCCAGGTAACGCGCACCGGAAAAATCGTCCGGCAGGCACGAGAGAGCGTGACGATGCAATCGGACTTCATCGTGGGCGCGGCGCAGAAGGTTCAGCCAGCTCTGATCGTCGACGGTATCGATGACGCACGCGTGATGGGCGAGGGCGTCCAGGGACCCGACCAGAACATTGTCGGCTACCCATTGCAGTTTGCCAGTTTCCTCAGTGTCATGCGCCGGATAGACGACGAGCGCGCAGGCCGGTCCATAAAGAGCGAGACGAAGGGAAAGGGCGGTGATTTCCGCTGTGCTGAAACGCCGGGTCGTGCTGTAGACGGGAATCCGAAAACCCTCGGCCAGATCGGTCATCAGACGAGTGGACATATAGTCCATGCGCTGCCGGCTTTCGCGCATCATGTCGTCCGCAGGCTTGTGATCGCACCGGATGCCTGTTTCGAACTGAATATGGTAGCGCGGCTGATAGGCGTAATAATACACATGCCCGTCGGGCCGATTGTCCAATGTCACTTCATGCTCGACGTTGATGTCTGCGTACTGTTCTGCAAGTCCGAACAGGATCCAGGCCAACGGAACCGCCGAGAAGCGGTAGAGATCGGGTGGCTCTCGCCCGACGTGACGCTGTACGATGCCGAGTTCGCAGTTTTCCCCAAGATTGATAAAGGCACTCGCGATTTTTGCGTCTGTCAGGGTGCTCTGGTCGGGAAGCGGTTCGCAGGTGCGACGTGCGTCAATATCGGGGGTTATTTCGGGAATATATTCTACCCGGTGCAGCGGAAGGTGCCCTCCCTCAGGTCCGATTCCCTTCGAAAATATAAACTGAATAGTCGTGCCGTGTCGTCCGCCGCTGTCGACGGGCAGAGCGGAATATCTGGCATCGCGGCAGTCCACGTGTCCGATCGGCCGGCCATCGACAACGACCGTGACGCCAACCCTCGCGTGCGGGGCAATAAGGAAATCGATATGTCCCCTGTTGTGAGGACCTTCAAACGACAGGCGCAACTCGAGGCTGTTGGCAGAGGGCAGTAGAAGAATGGCCGAGACCGAAGGTGGCACTTTTACGATCGGGCACTTCGCGACACTGCCCCATAAAGCGGGTGAAGACGACGTGTAGGACGCCTTGTGTTCCATCACGTCAGGCATGAAATTTTACTTCCACTTTCGAGCGGAGCATGGAATAGCCACCATGGAAAAAAAGGCGAAGGGGAATTGGCGTGACACAGGAAACCGGACTGGACGCTTTGCGTGACATCCTGAGCGGGTTGTTTCGTGTCGATCCGGCCTCGATCCAAGAGTCGACGACCGCAGCTGATATACCCGGTTGGGATTCCTTGCAGATGGTGAACATCATTTTATCGGTTCAACGCCGTTTTGGGATTACTTTTCGAAATCGGGACATTGACGAGGTCATGAATGTCGGCGATCTGGCGGCCCTGATTGATCGAGCGACCAAGGCCTGACCGGTAAAGCTCTATCGCGGCGCCCCGGTCGATTTTATCGTTATCGTTACGTGGCAGGCGATTGACGATAACGATGTCGTCCGGAACCGCATACAGGTCGAGCCGAGAGATCAGCGAGGAGCGCAGTGTTTGGGGGGACGCCCCGGACGTCGCCTGCACTTCGATAAGCGCGACCAATGTGCTGTCGGTGCTGAAAACACACGCCTCGGCCGCTCCGGATGCGATGAGGGCGGCGCTGAGTTCGCCCAATTCGATTCGAAAGCCCTTGTGTTTGACCTGGAAATCCACGCGCGTGGAGAAAAATATCTGGCCGTCCACGCGGATCGCCCAATCGCCGGTGAAATAAGCCCGTTGTGGGCCGTCCGCGGTATCGAGGATTCTAAACGCACCTGATGTCGTCGTGCTATCATCAAAATAGCCGTTGGCCAGTTGCGGCCCGGTCAGGACCAGTTCGCCCTCGTTTGCGTCTGGTCCTCCGACGAGGTGCATGCCCATGCCGGGAATGGGGAGTCCGAGCGGAACGGTTGCACCCGTCAGTGACGACAGATCAGAGGCTTTCAGAAGCAGAGAGGTCATCGACACCGTGGCCTCCGTGGGACCGTAAGTGTTCTGTACGAGCGCGTGCGGCGCCGCAGCGAACAGGGCCGACACGTGCGCCGGCGTCAGTGGTTCGCCGCAGAACACGAAGCGACGCACCGTCCGCGTATTGTCGGCCGTCAGGTCGTCTGCCTGCTGCATCAGCGTCACCACACTGGGGACGGAAATCCAGTGTGTCAGTTGCTCGCGCTGGATAAGCCGGGCGGGTAAAAGCCTGTCGCCTTGTCCTCCGGGAGGATGCAGACTGGCACCGTGGCACAGGGCGCCATAAATCTCCATGACACTCAGATCGAACGCGATATTGGCGTACTGGGACACACGATCGTTCTGTCGGAGGTCGAGTCCGTTGCCGAGCCACGCGACGTAGTGGTTCAGGGCGCTGCGTGAAATTTCCACGCCCTTCGGCTGTCCGGTCGATCCGGACGTGAAAATCACATACGCCAGATCGTGACGGGGCATGTGCGGCACCGCGATGTCGCTTGTTGGCGCCATCTCGCACGGATCAAGATAAACCCGTTCCGTGCCGTCCGCCTCAAAGAGCGGCCAATCGCGACGCGGTGCTATGACGACATCAGGCTCAAAAATCGAACACACCATCTGGCGCTTGGCGAGGGGGGCCCGCACGTTGACGGGCGCATACACGCCTCCCGCCAATCCGGTGGCAAACATTGCCGCGTAAGCGTGGGCACCTGGCGGCATGGCGATCAATACGCGCGGAGCGCACGCGGAGGGGATCAGGGCCTGAGCGATTGCACGAGCAAGCCCCGCGAGAGAACCGTAAGACCAGTCATCTCCATCGATTGCGACGGCGAGTGCATCGGGACAATTGACTGAATGGTCAAAAAAGGTCGTGATACAGTCAGCCTGCAGAGAGCTGAAAATAGCCGAACTGCGGCAATTTATCGATTCTGAAAGCTTATGTGACATTTGACTGAATCAACATTTCTTATGTGTGATTTTATTTACATAACAATATAGATACTGTGACACCTGGGCGTAAAATGCAACCATATTGACTATCGGTTGGGTGGCTCGGTGTGGTGGCGCCGGTCAGACGCTTTCGGCGACCCAGTCGCGTCGGCGCGTCGTCAGCCCGATTCCCGGGTTAAAACAGTTGCATGGATCGAGTGAGCGGTAGTGCGCGGCCATGGCGTCCGGGGCCTTGTACAGGTGCCCGACATTGTGCTCGGCCGGATAACAGGCGCCGCGTGCATCCAGCAGCGCCAGCATCTCATGCTCCAGCGCCACGCAGTCGTGGCCCCTGCGCACGACGTAATCCTGATGCATCACGTGGCACAGGAAGTGCCCGTAATAGAGCTTGTGGCTGACGGCGGCGTCGATCGCGGGCGGCAGGTGTTCGAACCAGTCGCGGTCGTCGCGGCGAAGCGCGATATCCAGCGCCACGATGTCCTCGGCGTCGCGCGGGTGCACGGCGCGGTAGCGGATGGCCGCGCCGGCGGCCGCGAAACGGTGCAGGAATGCCGCCGTCCCCTCTTCGGGCGTGCACGCGAAGAAGGCGCCGCGTTCGCTGTGCCCCGCAAAATAGGGATCGAGAAAATCCCGTGTCTCGCCGATCAGCTCGCGCGGCACCTTGAGCATCAGATGATGCTCGAACCGGTCGCGCCACTCCATCAGGCGCGGGGGCAGATGGGCGGGGAACAACGCGCTGATGCCCTGTAGAAGGCGGTCCGCGAGATTGTCGGGCACGAACGGCAGTTTCCGGGCCCAGGCATCGATACGGCTTTTGAGCGCGAACAGTCTGGGCATACGCGCCGTGCCGAGGTGGCGAATGACCAGGAACGTGTCCTTGCCATAGCGCTCGGCGATGTCGAACGCGTCGCGGTGCATGTATTCGCCCGCGATCGGCAGGGCCGAGAACGTGCCGAGAATGGCGCGGCGTATGTCGGTCAGTACGGACGTGTCGTTGGTGCCGATATAGAACACGGCCGGTGAAGGATCGGCGGGAAAGCTGTCTAGCCGTACGGCGAAGACCGCCAGTCGCCCGGCGCAGCCCGAGGCCTCGTGCAGCCGGGACGGATCGGCATTGAAGCGCGCCGGGGTGGGCGCGTCGATGTCGCGCACGTGGTGGGCGTAGGAGTCGTCATGTCCTCGTCCGGCGTTCCAGTCGATGTCGGCCTCGGTGAAAGTGCCGGCGTCCAGCCGCGCGAGGATGTCCTCGGCCGTGTCGCCCAGTGCGATACCCAGGTGGTTGACCAGACGCAGCGTGCCGCCCGCGTCGCGCTGGGCGAACAACGCCATCTCGGTATAGACCGGGCCGCGTCGGACCAGCGCGCCGCCCGAATTGTTGCTGACACCGCCGATCACCGACGCGCCGATACACGACGATCCGATGACGGAATGGGGCTCGCGCCCATGGGGCCTGAGTTTGTGTTCCAGAGCATCGAGCGTCGCACCCGGCAGGCACAGCACCTGACGCGCATCGGCGCCCAGCAGGTGGACCGTGCGCAGGCGCAGCGTGCTGATGATAACCACGTCACGATCGTAGCGGTCGCCGTCCGGGCTGGAGCCGCCGGTCAACCCGGTGTTGGCGGCCTGCATGATGACGATCACGTCGGCCTCGACGCAGGCCTGCAGGACACGCCACTGTTCCAGAAGCGAACCGGGCGACACCACGGCCAGTGCGGGCCCGTTGCCGAAGCGAAACCCGCGGCGATAGCGCAGCGTTTGCGCCGGGCCGGTCAGCACGTGGCGCGCGCCGGCGATGGCGCGTAGCCGGTCGAGCAGTACGGTCCGGGTTGGTGTCTGGGCTGGGCGTGGCATGGCGGGGGTCTCCGGAGCGCGGTCTGGCCGTGCCTCCGGTGTCCCTAAAACGGACGCCCGGCGCAACCCCGGGCCCGCTGTGTCAGCCTGGCGGCAGGACCGGGGCGGCTGAGGTTTCCACCGCGTCGTCGCCGGGCGCCTCGTCCTTGAGCGCAACACCCGTGGCGCCGATCTGTCGTCCGCGTTCGAGAAGCCAGACCAGCTTGCGGGCAGCCGCCCCGGTCGTCAGGCCGCCATGCGGGTGGATGTTTGACAGACAGTTGCGTTCCGCATCCGTGCGGCCCACCCGGGGGTCCAGCGTCAGATACGCGCCGAGCGAATCCGCGACGCTCAGGCCCGGGCGCTCGCCGATCAGCATCACCACGAAGCGTGCTCCCAGGGCGGCGCCGATCTCGTCCCCCAGGGCGACACGCGCGTTACGCGCGGCGACGACGGGCGCGAGGCGCCACCCGGGCAGGCGCGATCG
>NZ_JABXXR010000102.1 GCF_013376175.1 Ameyamaea chiangmaiensis | reverse complement strand
CGCGCCAGCGCGCGCGCAGGCGTTCGATCATGCCCCAGTCAAAGTCCGCCGCGCCGCCGATCGGACCCGCGCCGCGTGCGAACAGGCCGATCCCGCCGGTCGGCAGTACGTTCAGGATCGCTGGATGGCGTGTGTCGCGCAGCGTGCGTCCCATCGTGCCAATCAGCCAGCGAGGATGCCGCAGCGCGTCCAGCACGAGTTGCGGGGTCGCGCGAACTGGCATGGCATAACCCGCGCGTGTCTCGGCCAGTCGACGTGCCGCGACCGGTACGTCGACCGTGACGGCGAGCACCGGGAAGCCGGCGTCCTGCACACGGTCGGTCATGGCGTCGACCACGCCCGTATCGGCGGGCAGATAGGCCGCGAACCACGCGGCCGGATTGATGCGGATGATGTCCTCGAGCGGCGTGATGGCGTTCGCGCTGAGCATGTAGGGAATGTTCGCCGCCCGCGCGCAGGCCGCCATGATCCGGTCGGCGTCGTAGGCCAGCACCGCCGCTCCCCCCAGCGGCGCGATGCCAAACGGCAGGGCATAGCGCTGACCGAACAGGGTCACGTCGGTCCGCAGGTCGGATACGGGGCGAAGGCGGCGCGGCACCAGTCGGTAGGCGTCGAACTGTTGCCGGTTCCAGCGCAGGCTGCGCTCCTCCCCCGCTCCGTTGCGCAGATACGCATAGGCCGCGCGCGGTAGGCGGCGGCGGGCGGCGGCCTCGAAATCGGCCAGACACAGGAAACGCGACGACAGGGAAGGGGCAGGCATCATCAGGGGCATCCGGACGGTGGAGCCTTGTTAACGCGCACGCCCTGTGCTGCGTCGCGATGACGTTTGCGCGTGGCGCGGGGGCCGGTGCCTTCACGGTCGCCCGGTCGCGGGGCAACCTGCATCGGGAGACAGCGCGTATGGGCAACGGGAGGGACGGGCAGAATGCCGGAGCGGAGTGAATGCGCGATATCGTGATTCTTGTGGTGTGTGGCGTTGTCGCAACTGCCGTCCGGATCGTCTGGCGCGCGTGGACGGGGGCCGCGGCACCCCGTTCGCGCCCGGCTTTCCGGCCGGAACGTCCGGCGCCAAAACCCGAACCCGCGCCCGAGCGGGAACCCGAACCCGAAGCCGGCCCTCTCGCCGACCTGTCCGACGACGCCCCGCCGTCCGGTGCGGCGTCGACCCGCGTTGCCGACGGGCTGGATGTCGAATCGGCGGCGGCCAAGGGACAGGACGGTGAACGGCGCGTGGCGATGCTGCTGCGGCGCCTGAACCGGCCGGTGCTGAACGATGTGATCCTGTCCGACAGCCAGGGGCTGACGCAGGTCGATCACATCGTGAAAATGCCGTGGGGACTGGTGGTGATCGAGACCAAGAATTATGGCGGCTTTGTCACCGGTACACCCGATCCCGGCGTCTGGAAGCAGAGCTTCCGCCATTACGGCAGCGACAGGTATTACCTGTTCCAGAACCCGCTGCGCCAGAACACGCGCCACGTCTCGGCCGTGCGGGAGATCTGCCGCCTGCCCGAACACGTCGTCCCGTTGGTGGTCTTCGCGGGCAAGGCGCGGACCAGCCCGCGTATTCACGCGCGGATCGTTCGCATCGCGTGGCTCGTCACATGGTTTGGTCAGCGGCCGGAACTGCCGTTCATCAGCTATCAGCGCCTCGATGATGCGTGGGACAGCCTGAAAATAAATGCCAACGCCAACAGCCATCGCCGAGAGGAACATCTGGCCGCGTTGCGGGCGCGGGCCTGATGGGTGTCCGATGCGTCGCAGCCCCAGGGTCGTGTGGCGGTGCGGTCGGTGATACCGTGTCGGTCCAAGGCTCGTTATGGAATCCGGATGTGAAGACGCTTATTCTCGCCGCCCTGTTAGCCTCGACCGTCACGCTGCAGGCAGCGCAGGGCCAGACCGCCCCCAGTCCGCGCTGCGACAACGGGCGCTTCCTCGCCGACCAGCGCGCTTTTGACGAGGGCGCTCCCCGCACTGACAGGGCGGAGCATCTCTGCGGAACGGTGGTCGCCGTGGCGCCGGCGCGCCATACCCGCAGCGGCATGCACGGCTTTTTCTACCTGTCGGTCGGGCAGGGCGTGTCGATCCGGATCGTCTCGGACCTCGACCGGATGAATGCCCCGGCATGGCCGTGGGTGGCCAAGGGCGATCAGGTGGAGGTGGTCGGCCGTTACTATTTCGACTCGCCGCGTCGTCAGGGGATCGACTGGACCCATCACGGCACCGGGCGCACATGGCCGGTCGAGGGCTTCGTCACTGTGAACGGCACAACCTATCGATAGGCGGGGCAATCCCGGTCCGCCGGTCTGTCCATTCAGCGGGCGGGCTTACGGGCAAGATAAAGCGGGCTGACGAAATGGCGTCGAACGCTGCCCCCGAACGCATCGTCGACCAGGCGAGCCAGAGCGTCGAGCAATACACGGCGTCTCTCCGGGGTGGCCCGTATGACGTTTGAAAACGTGGCTGCCAGCGACTGGACCCCGACGGCATCCATGTCGATCGTCCAACGCACGATCTCGGACTGCACGTTTTCGAAGCCGGCGTCCTGCAGGTCGGCGACCCGCGCCGCCACGTCCAGTCCGAAGGGTCTTTGGCCGCGTTCCCAGGAGGGCGAAGTCTGCAACCCCTTGAACAGCGACGTCGCACGTTGATGGAAGGCGTCCGGATAGTCGGGGTCACCGAACACGGTCCACCACATTGCCCAAACGCCGCCAGGACGTAACGCCTGATGCACTCGTCCCAGAGCGTCGACCTGCGGGAGCCAGTGGAACGACGTCGCGGCAACACCCAGATCGTACGATGCTGGCCCCAGCAAGGCTTTTTCCCAAGGCTCGACGATGATCTCGCAGGTCGCTCCTGCCGCCTCCGTGCGTTGTGCAAGAAGGCATGCCAGACGCGCGTCCGGTTCGACCGCCGTTAGATGTGCTGGTTTGTCCCGCAAAAGCGCGACAGTCGCCTTGCCGGTACCGGCACCGATTTCGAACACGCGCGCACCGGCGACAGGCATGTAGGCCCGGAGCGCGGTGAACACAGCGGCGGGATAGGGTGGTCGCGCCTCGTCATAAAGGGCCGGGTCGTTGCCAAACACCTGACGGCCATGCAGCAACGGCTCGGACATAGACAGGGCCTGCCTCCCGCAGGGACGGCGATAAAGGAAAAGCCCCGCCGTCAGGCGGGGCTCTGGTGATCAGTCGGCGGTTTCGGCCTCTTTCTCGTTCCCGCCTTCGTCATTCTCGGCCGACGAGGCCGAGGGCGGGGCGATGAAGTCGAACTCCAGCTTGCCGTCCTGAAGGCCGATGCGCACGGCACCGCCCTTGACCAGACGACCGAACAGAAGCTCCTCAGCCAACGGCTTCTTGATGTGCTCCTGAATCACGCGGCCCAGCGGCCGTGCACCATACAGACGGTCGTATCCCCGGTCGGCGAGCCATTCCTTGGCGGCCGACGAGATCTCGATCGTGACATTGCGATCGGCAAGCTGTGCCTCGAGCTGCAGCACGAACTTCTCGACCACGCGTCCGACGATGTCCGGCGTCAGGTTGGCAAACGGGATGATCGCGTCCAGACGGTTGCGGAACTCGGGGGTGAAGATGCGCTTGATCGCCTCCTCGTCCTCGCCCGCACGGCTGTCGCGGCCGAAACCGATGGCCTCCTTGCTCAGGTCCGCTGCGCCCGCGTTGGTGGTCATGATCAGGATCACGTTGCGGAAATCGACCGTCTTGCCGTTGTGGTCGGTCAGGCGACCATGGTCCATCACCTGCAACAGCACGTTATACAGGTCCGGATGCGCCTTCTCGATCTCGTCGAGCAGCAGTACCGCATGCGGGTGCTGGTCGATCGCATCGGTCAGCAGGCCGCCCTGGTCGAAGCCGACATAGCCCGGCGGGGCACCGATCAGGCGCGAGATCGAATGCCGCTCCATGTACTCCGACATGTCGAAACGGATCAGCTCGATCCCCAAGGTCGCGGCGAGCTGCTTGGCGACCTCGGTCTTGCCGACGCCTGTGGGGCCGGAGAACAGGTAGTTGCCGATCGGCTTTTCCGCGTCCCGCAGCCCGGCACGCGACAGCTTGATCGCCGCCGTCAGTGCCTCGATCGCACGGTTCTGGCCGAACACCATGTTCTTCAGGTCGCGCTCGAGGGTGCGCAGCGTTTCCTTGTCGTCGGCAGACACGCTTTTGGGCGGAATACGCGCGATTTTGGCCACGATGTCTTCGACATCGCGCAGCGTCACGGTCTTGCGGCGCCGGTTCTCCGGCACCAGCATGCGGGAGGCGCCGACTTCATCGATCACGTCGATCGCCTTGTCCGGCAGCTTGCGGTCATGAATATATTTCGCCGCGAGCTCTACCGCCCCGCGCAACGCCTCGTCGGTGTAGCGAACCTTGTGATGGCGCTCGTAGTTGGTCTTCAGGCCACGCAGGATCTTGATCGCATCGTCGACACTCGGTTCGGCCACATCGATTTTCTGGAACCGGCGCACCAGCGCCCGGTCCTTCTCGAAGTGCTGGCGGAACTCCTTGTACGTCGTCGACCCGATGCAGCGCAGCGTGCCCGCCGCCAGCGCGGGCTTCAGCAGGTTCGACGCGTCCATCGCGCCGCCCGACGTCGCACCCGCGCCGATCACCGTGTGGATCTCGTCGATGAACAGGATGCCGCCCGGATTCTGGTCGAGCTCCGTGACCACGGCTTTCAACCGCTCCTCGAAATCGCCGCGATAGCGCGTCCCGGCCAGCAGCGCGCCCATGTCGAGCGCGTAGATGGTCGATTTCAGCAGGACCTCCGGCACGTCGCCCTCGACGATCCGCTTGGCCAGTCCTTCCGCGATGGCGGTCTTGCCCACGCCGGGATCACCGACATACAGCGGGTTGTTCTTGGTGCGGCGACACAGGATCTGGATCGTGCGCTCGATCTCGGAGTCGCGGCCGATCAGCGGATCGATCTTGCCGTCCTCGGCCTTGACGTTGAGGTTCACGCAATACGTTGACAGCGCGTCCTGGCCCTTTTTCTCGGCCTTGCCGCGTTCCTCGCGCTCGGTCGGCTCCCCGCTCTCTTGTCCCGCGACGGGGCGGCGCGTCGTCCGGTCCGGCGCCTTGGCGATGCCGTGCGAGATGAAATTGACCGCATCCAGACGCGTCATGTCCTGAAGCTGCAGGAAATAGACGGCATGGCTCTCACGCTCGGCGAACAGGGCGACGAGGACGTTCGCGCCGGTCACTTCGTCCCGGCCGGTGGACTGGACGTGAATGGCCGCGCGCTGGATGACACGCTGGAACGCGGCGGTCGGCTTGGGTTCAGTAACGCGATCGGCGGCCAGGCCGGCCAGGTCCTTGTCGAGGAACTCGGTCAGGTCGCCGCGCAGCTTGCCGAGATCGACGCCGCAGGCGCGAAACACGCCGACCGCGTCGTCGTCGTCGACAAGGGCCAGCAGAAGATGTTCGAGGGTCGCGTATTCATGCTTGCGGTCCCCGGCCAGGGTCAGGGCCCGATGCAGCGTCTGCTCAAGATTTCGTGACAACATATCAGACGCTCCTGTTCGATGGGTCATCCATCCCGGCGGCTGCCGTTCCGGCCGACACGTTCACGCACGGATCCAATGTGGGACGTCGTGGACCGCTATGCGAGAGGAAACATATCGAAACTGTGTTACAAACGGCGAATATGCCGATGATTGACGCCGACCGCTCCCGTTTCAATCCTTTTCGATCGTGCACTGGAGCGGGTGCTGGTTCTGGCGGGCCAGGTCCATCACCTGCGACACCTTGCTTTCGGCGACCTCGTACGTAAACACGCCGCACACGCCGACCCCGCGCTTGTGCACATGCAGCATGATGCTTGTCGCCTCGTCGCGGTTTTTCTGGAAAAAACGTTCCAGGACATGAACGACGAATTCCATCGGCGTGTAGTCGTCGTTGAGCATCAGCACCTTGTACATCGCGGGCTTGCGCGGTTTGGTGCGGGCGCGGATGACAACCGACGTGTGTGTGTCGTCGTCGTTGCCACCGGTATCACCCTCGCGGCGGGTGGGACCATTGCCGCCATGGGCGACGCACGACAGCTCGACGGCAGGCGCGTGTCGCACGGCGTTGCGATCGGAGGCGGTGAGGGCGGATCGATACGACATCATAGCCCATCATATTGGGATTTTGTGGCGCGACGGAAGGGGTTTCCCGGCGATAGCCCGCACGGGGGCGCCCCGCGCCGGGCCGAAGCGGGCGGGAACGCCGACGGGGACAGGTATCTTTCGAAGCGCGGCCCGCGAAGCGACGGTCTCTTAACGATATTTTAGCTGGACGAACGCAAAGTGGACTCTCTACGGTGCACCGATAAGGTGCGTTTGGGGGCGGTCGATGAAGCTGGGCACGATGCGGGGATGGTTGCGCGGTCGGGGTACTGCGGCATGCTCGTCCACGCAGGGCGCGACGCCGAGCGCCGTCCATGCCGGCGCGCCCCGCTGTTTCCGATCCGATCCGCGTCGCACCGTGGCGCTGGCCCGGGCTGCCGGCCTGCTCGCGTGTCTGACGGGGGGCGTCCTTGCCTCCGCGCGTCCGGCACATGCACAGTACGTGGGTCAGATCAGCGCATTCGTCATCGACTCGCGCACCGGCGCGGTTCTGTCGCAACTGAACCCCGACCTGCGCCGCTATCCCGCCAGCCTGACCAAGCTGATGACGCTTTACGTGGCGTTCAAGGCGCTGCGCAACGGACAGATCACGCTCGATCAGGCCGTGCCGGTGTCGGCGCATGCCTCGTCGATGGAGCCGTCGAAGCTGGGGCTGGTGCCGGGCACCTATCTCACCGTGGAGCAGGCCATTCTCGGTCTCGTGACCAAGTCGGCCAACGATGCGGCGTGCGCTCTAGGCGAACTGATCGCGGGCGGGGACGAAAGCCGTTTCGCGGCCATCATGACCCAGCAGGCGCAGGCGCTGGGTATGACAAACACGGTGTTTCGCAACGCGTCGGGCCTGCCGGACCCGGAACAGATGACCACCGCGCGTGACCTGTCCACGCTGACACGCCACCTGATCGCCGACTTCCCCGACGATTACCATTATTTCGCGGTTCCGGGCTTTCTGTTTCACGGGCACCTCGTCCCCAATCACGATCCGATGCTAAAAATCTATCCCGGTGCTGACGGGCTGAAGACGGGTTACACGGCAGACGCGGGCCATAATCTGGTGACGTCCGCGGTTCGCGACGACGTCCGGCTGGTCGGTGTCGTCATGGGCGCCCGCACGAATCCGCAGCGCAGTGTCGTGATGGCGCATCTGCTCGATGACGGTTTTGCGCAGGAAGGCGTGGCGCCGGTCGTGCGTCCGCTGGTGATGGCGCGCACGCGTCGTAGGTTCGGCGGTCGCGCGGCGATCGCGCTGGCGGCGGCGTCCCGCTCCATTGCCGGAAGTGCACCGGCCGAAGTGGCCGAGCTGCCTGAAACGCCCCGGCACGGACAACATGGCCGTCTGCGTCATGTGGCCGCCCCGCCACTCAAGCATGCGGCCGACACGGTGCGGTCACACGCGCCGGCATCTGCCCATGGCGCGCATGTCCGGCTGGTCAGCACGCGCGTTCCCGCTCACCCGGCCCACCGCAAGACACGCGGCTGATCGGGCGGACAACGGCCGGGGATACGCTCCGGCCCGGGTGGACGTTCGGGTGTATCGTGGCGCCGTTTCATGCGGTGGCCCTTGCAAGGGGGCTGTCGGGCGCGCATTTTGCGCCTGACCAGTGCGCCTGATGGGTGGCGCGGACAGCATGAAAGGGGTCGCGATGGAAGGCGACATGGAGGAAGGGCGGATCGTCCTTCATACGGACGCCGATTTCGTCGGCCTCAGGGCGGCCGGTCGGCTTGCCGCCCAGACACTCGACATGATCGCACCGCATGTCGTGCCGGGCGTCACGACCGAGCATCTGAACACCCTGATTCACGATTTCATGCTGGCCCACGACGCCACGCCGGCGACGCTGAATTATCGCGGCTATCCCAAATCGAGCTGCATCTCGATCAATCATGTGGTCTGCCATGGAATCCCTGGCGAGCGCGTGCTTCTGGACGGTGATATTCTCAACATTGACGTGACGGTCATCCTCGACGGCTGGTTCGGCGATTCCAGCCGCATGTATGCCGCAGGCACCCCGCCGCGCCGGGCGGTCAAGCTGATTGACGTGACGTACGATTCGCTGATGAGGGGCATTGCCGCGGTTCGTCCCGGTGCGACCCTCGGTGATGTCGGGCACGCGATCCAGCAGTTCGTCGAAGCCCAGCGCATGTCGGTGGTGCGCGACTTCTGCGGCCACGGCATCGGTCGCACCTTCCATGCCGCGCCGAACGTGCTGCATTACGGAAAGCCGGGCCAGGGGCTGAAGCTACGCGAAGGCATGGTGTTCACCATCGAGCCGATGGTCAATCTGGGTCGCCCGGACGTCAAAGTTCTCGACGATGGGTGGACCGCCGTGACGCGCGACCGTTCCCTGTCCGCGCAGTTCGAGCACATGATTGGTGTGACGGCCGACGGTTGTGAGATTTTCACGCTGTCCGAAGCCGGACTGGCACGACCGACTGCGCCCGACGAACGCGCCTGACGCCGTCGCCTGATTTCCCTGTTCCTTCAAGCGTGAGTTCGCGGATGCCATCGTGCCGTTTTCCCTTCGTATCCCTTCTGGTGTCGGGATGCGTCCTGTTCAGTGCTGCCCCGTCGGCGATGGCTGCCCCGGACGCCCTGAGCTTTGACGGCGCACGCACGGCGCTGCCACCCTTGGCGCCTGCCGAAGGGCAGCACGGCATGGTGGTCAGCGCCCATCATCTGGCGTCGGAGGTGGGAGCGAAGATTCTGGCCGAAGGGGGCAACGCGGTCGATGCCGCCGTGGCGGTGGGCTATGCTCTGGCCGTCGTCTATCCAGCGGCAGGCAATATCGGCGGCGGCGGGTTCATGACGCTGCGCACGCCTGATGGACACGCCTATTTCGTCGATTTCCGCGAACACGCGCCGCTGGCGGCATCGGCCGGCATGTATCAGGACGCGCATGGCAACGTGATTCCAAAACTGTCGACGCTGGGCTGGAAAGCGGTCGCCATACCCGGCACCGTCGCCGGTCTCGACATGGTGCTCAAGCGTTGGGGCAAGCTGCCGCGCGCCACGGTGATGGCACCCGCGATCGCGCTCGCCCGCGACGGTTTCGTGCTGGAGCCGGGCGATGTGCAGTTGCTTCACACGTCGACCCAGGCGTTTGCGCAGGATCGCTACGCGCGGACGATTTTCCTGCGTCCCGACGGCAGCGCGTTTCAGGCCGGCGACCGGCTGGTGCAGGAAAACCTCGCCCGGTCCCTCGAAGCCGTGGCGAAGGACGGCCCGGACGCCTTTTATCACGGGCCCATCGCGCGTGAGATCGTTCGGGCAAGCACAGAGGGCGGCGGCATCCTGCAGGCCAACGACTTCACCGCCTATACGCCGCGTGTTCTGGCGCCGATCACCTGCACCTATCGCGGCTTTCATATCGACACGGCACCGCCACCCAGCGGCGGCGGCGTTGCAGTATGCGAAATCCTGAACATCCTGTCGGGCTACAACCTGCATGACGAGGGGCTGTATTCGGCCGCGGCGGCCCGGCAGGAAATCGAGGCCATGCGCCATGCCTATTCCGACCGCCGCGATCTGGGCGATCCCGCCTTCGTGCGGAACCCGATCGCGCATCTGACCGATCCGGGGTATGCCGCGAGCGTGCGCGCCGCCATTCCGGCGTCCGGTGCCGTGTCGTCGGACTCTCTGGCGCCCGGCGCGCCGCAGCCTGAAAAGCATGAAACCACCCATTACTCGATCATGGACCGCAGTGGCTATGCGGTGGCCGTGACCTACACGCTGAACGGATGGTTCGGCGCGAAGGTGATGGGCGGCACGACGGGCATTTTCCTGAACGATGAAATGGACGATTTCTCGTCCAAGCCCGGCGCGCCGAACATGTTCGGCATCGTCGGCAGCGTCGCCAACGCCATAGCGCCGGGCAAGACACCACTGTCGTCGATGTCGCCGACGATTCTCTCACGCGATGGCAAGCCGGTCATGGTGATCGGCAGCCCCGGTGGCTCGCGTATTCCCACAATCACGTTGGCGGCAATCCTGGGTGTGGTCGATTATGGCCTCGACATCCAGCAGGCGGTCGATCTGCCGCGTATCCATGAACAGTGGCAGCCGTCGCAGATCGAGGCCGAGCCCGGCTCGCTCAGCACCGTCGTGCAGACCAGCCTGACCGAGCAGGGCTATCAGATCATCCCGCATGAGCCCTGGGGCGCTGCGGAGGGTGTTCTGGCCGGTGGTCCCGCGCTGGGCCGGACGGGAACGGCGGCCTTTTACGGCGGGTTCGACCGACGCCATTCGGGCGGGGCTGCCGTCGGCGAGTAATCGCGAACGCGTTCCGGGCGTGTCGGGTTACGCCGCGACCAGACCGCGCATCGGGCTGGCGGTCGGCCCCGGGAAGATCATCGCGTGGGCCGAGGGCGGGATGGCCAGATGGTCCTGCAGCACCCCCAGCGCGACCGACCGCACATCGGTCGTGGGCGCAAGGTCGCGGTTTTCGAACAGTGCCGGTCCGGCCAAGCCGGGCCATGTGCCCGCAACCCGGCCGCCGCGCACGGCACCACCCAGCAGAAACGCCACGGTCGCCGTGCCGTGGTCGGTGCCGCCCGTGCCGTTAATCCGCGCGGTGCGCCCGAATTCTGTCATCACCAGCACGACCGTCCGGCGCCAGGCGTCGTCGCCCAGACCGTCACGCAGTGCGATCAGCCCGTCGTCAAGCTGGCGCAGGGGTTGGACCAGCCTGCGTTTCTGGTCGGCATGCGTGTCCCAGCCGCCGGCCTCGAGTGCTGCGATACGCGGGCCATCTGGCGCGGCCAGCAGGCGCCCGCAGGCTTGCGCCAGCAGCGCAAAACTGCC
>NZ_JABXXR010000101.1 GCF_013376175.1 Ameyamaea chiangmaiensis | reverse complement strand
TGCCCCGCGCCTTTTCCGATCCGGCCCGTGGTCGCGTGCCCGACCGGGCGACCTCGCACCATCGGCTGGTGGTGGGGGCGACGCCCGTCAACATCACCGGCCGCACCACACTGGCGCCGGCAGTGGACGGCTGCGTGCCCGGCCCCGTGCTGCGCTGGCGCGAGGGTGACGAGGTCACGCTCGATGTGGTGAACACGCTGGACGAGACGACCTCGATCCACTGGCACGGCGTACGCGTGCCGTCCGACATGGACGGCGTACCGGGGCTGAGTTTCGCCGGCATTCCGCCTGGCGAGAGCTTCACCTATCGCTTCGCGGTGCGGCAGAGCGGGACGTACTGGTACCATAGCCATTCCAACATGCAGGAAGGGCGCGGGCTGTATGGCGCGATCGTCATCGATCCCGCCGGTCGCGACCCGAACGCGGTGGAGCGCGACTACGTCGTCGTGTTGTCGGACTGGACCGACACACCGCAGGAGCGGATCGAATCCAACCTGAAATTCGATCCCGATACCTACAGCTTTCGTCAGCGAACGGCAGCATCGCTCGTCGGGGATGCCGGCCGTGAGGGTCTGGGCGCCGCGCTGGCCGACCGCCTGCGCTGGTCGCGGATGCGGATGAACGCTACCGACATTTCCGACGTCAGCGCAGTGGCCTACACCTATCTGATGAACGGCCTGCCGCCGGACGCGAACTGGACCGCGCTGTTCGCGCCGGGCGAGCGTGTGCGTCTGCGCTTTATCAATGCCGCGGTGATGACGCTGTTCGACGTGCGTATCCCCGGGCTCTCGATGCAGGTCGTACAGGCCGACGGCAACGATGTCGTTCCTGTTGCGGTCGATGAATTTCGCATCGGCGTGGCCGAGACCTACGACGTGATCGTAACGCCGCAGGCGGGTCGTGCGTACAGCATCTTCGTCCAGAGCGAGGATCGCACCGGCTACGCCCGCGGCACGATCGCCGAACAGGCCGGCCAGGTGGTGGCCATACCCCCGATGGACCCGCGACCCGTTCGCACCATGATGGACATGGGCATGGGGACCATGGACATGAAAGGCGGCGCCATGTCCGGGATGGCGATGCCGATGACCTCGCCAGTCGGTCGGACGGTCGAGAACCAGAATGTGGCGTCGATGCCGATAGACCGGGTGGGCGATCCCGGTGACGGGTTGCGCGATAACGGGCGCCGTGTCCTGCGTTATGCCGATCTGCGCGCGCTGCGCCCCGGGCGCGACCCAAGACCGCCGGGACGGGAGATCACCCTGCATCTGACCGGCAACATGGAGCGCTATATCTGGGGGTTTGACGGGCGCAAGTTTTCCGAGGCCCCCCCGATCGGGCTGCGGCTGGGCGAGCGTGTGCGCTTCGTGCTGATCAACGACACGATGATGGAGCACCCGATCCATCTGCATGGCCTGTGGAGCGAGCTGGAGAACGGGCAGGGCGCGTTCCAGCCTTACAAACACACGATCATTTCGCAACCCGGCAGCCGGCTGACCTATCTGGTGACGGCCGATGTCCCCGGTCAGTGGGCTTACCACTGTCACCTGATGTTCCACATGGAGCTTGGCATGTTCCGCACGGTGGTGGTGTCATGAGGGCGCGTGTGCTGTGGGCCGCGTGCACCCTCTGGCCGATGGTGGCCCAGGCGGCGCCCATGGCCGGCATGGCCATGGACGACATGCCCGGCATGACCATGCCGATGCCCGCCCCGCCCGTACGACCACCCGCGTCCGTGTCGCACGGCGTGCCGGCCAAGGCTATCGTCCATAGGCATGCCGCCCCGACGAGCCGACCCGCCATCACAACGCCGGGCACGGTGCCGTCGGCGGGCATCATGACCATGCCGGAGGCAGCGCCCGTGGTTTCGGCGCCCGTGCACTATGTCAGTGGTGTCATGCCGGTGATGGATCACGGGATCTATGCCCATGCGATCCTTGAACAACTCGAAGCACGCTATGCGCCGTCCGGAACGCAGTTCCGTTACGACGGGCAGGCCTGGGTGGGCACCGATTACAACCGCCTCTGGCTGAAGTCGGAAGGCACGCTGGGCAGCACGGGTTTTCACGATGGTGATCACGAGCTGTTCTACGACCGTCCGATTTCAACCTATTTCGATGTGCAGGCGGGGGTGCGTGCGGACATCGATGACGGGCCGTCGCGTGTCTGGGGTGCCTTCGGGGTCGAGGGGCTGGCCCTGTATTTTTTCGAGCTAGGGGCGACGTTCTACGTCTCCGGCGACGGGCGCGTGGCCGGCAAGCTGGAGGGTTCATATGATCTGATGCTGACGAACCGTCTGATCCTGCAACCCCAGGCGGAACTCAACTTTTACAGCCGTCGGGATCCCGGACGGGGTGTTGCCTCGGGGTTGTCGGATATCGATACGGGGCTGCGTTTGCGTTATGACATCAGTCGCTCCTTCTCCCCATATGTCGCGGTGACCTACGACGGACAGTTCGGCCGAAGCGGCGCCGTCCTGCGCCCGGACGAGCGACAGGCCCGCGACACGGTCCGCTTCACCGTCGGGCTTCGGACGTGGTTCTGACTTGACGCGGCCAGGATCTGTCAGGCGTCGCGCAAGGCGCCCGCCTGACGTGGGTGTTTCCAGAGTACGGCCAGAAGAGCCAGATTGACGCAGAGCCCGATCAGACCCGGGTTCAGGCCGAGCGGCTGTTGTCCGGCGAGGGAAAGCCCGACCGCGACGACATCGCCGGCCACCAGCCCCATGCCGACGGCCAGCGCCCGCGGGCGTTGACCAAAGGCGATGAGGGCAAGGCCCGGCACCATCTGTGCAATGCCGAGATAGTACAGGCTGGTAAGCGTGACCAGAAAGCCGGACAGGTGCGCCGCGGCGAGGATGGAGAACACCAGATAGGTCGCGATGACCGCCTTGGCCCCGCGTTGCTGCTGACGGTCGGACAGGCCATGCAACAGGTTGTGGGACACCAGCGGGCCGATTGCCAGACAGATACTCGCCAGGATCACCAGTGCCGACAGTGCACAGGCTCCGGCCACCAGACCCGTCGCCCACCCCGGCAGCAGCGCGCGCGCGCTGGTCAGAAACACCGCATTGGCGGACGCCAGTGGCAGGTGCACCGCATGGGCGTACAGCGCGACACAATAGAGCAGCGGAAACATCAGCATATAGAGCGGCATGATGATCTGGTTGCGCCGCAAGATGCGGCCCGACCGGGCGGTGAACAGGAAGCTGACCGTCTGCGGCGCCGCGCAGAAGCCCATCGCCTGGAGCAGGATGGTCGAAATATCGTAGCTCTGCTCCCGCCCGGTGATCGGCCGTGCCGGCGGCAGTGCTGCCAGCGGATGGTCGAGGGCACCCATGGCGTGCAGCGCCGCCGCGCCGACAAGGACGACCGCGACGACGATCAGAACGTCCTTGATGATCGACACATAAGCCGGCGCCCGGATACCCGATATCATGAGCCACAGAAAGGTCAGGACGCCGGCCAGCGAACTTAGGACGATGGACGGTATGTGCCACGGGAACTCACCCATGACCGTCAGCAGGCCGGCGAATTGCAGTTCCCCCAGCGGCAGCATGAACAGGATCGCGTTGGCCACGATCAGCCGTTCGAGACCCCGGCTGTCGAAATGCGCGCGGAACAGGTCGGCTGCCGTCAGCGCGCCGTGGCGGCGCCCGGCGCGCCACAGCAACGGATTGATGACGTAGCCGATGGGATAGGCCAGCAGGATATAGCCCAGAAACCACAGGACGAAGCCGGTGCCCTGTCCATAGGCTGCGGCGGGAAAGCCCAGAATGCTGCCGGCGCTGTAGGTCTCGCCGACCGCCAGGACAAGTGCCAGCACGCCACCGAACTGGCCGGAGGCCACGAAGAAGTCACGGCTGTCCTGATGCCCATGGCCGCGCCGCGAGGCGAGGGCGATCCCGAGCGAGAGCAGGATGACGAAGGCGAAAACCGCACTAGCCATCGGCGTCATCCAGACCCGGGGCATGGCGGTCGAACGCGAACCAGGCAACGGCCATGCACAGGGCCACGAGTCCGAAGCTGAAGAACAGGGCCAGGACCGACAGTGGAAGGCCCGCGACACGTTGTGTCGAACGGCCCAGCACCGGAATGACGACCAGCACGAGAAACCCGGGCACTCCCAGCACAAGGCTTAGGCGCGCGATCGCGGTGGAGAGGGGAAGGCTGCTCATGGGGTTCCTGTCATGCCGGGGCCGGATGTGGCCGCGTATCCGTTGCGATAGCGCACACATCTGTGTGGCACGGGCGGCGCGACGTGAAAACCCGGTGCCGCTCCGGCGCGTTAAGCACGGCAAGGACACGAACCAGGAATGTCATTCATGCTCTCCATCCACGCGCGCACCGTCTCCGCCTCTCTCGCCGGCGCGTTCCTGCTGGCCCCTGTGCTGCTGATCACAAGCTGTGGCAAGGCAGGTGCGCCCACGAACGCCGAGATCGAACAGGTCGTGCGGACCCAGATGCAGAACGTCAATCAGCAGACGTCGGACCGGACTCTGGGACTGGTGGACGGCCCCTACGACCCGGCCAGCCTGCGCGTGACGGATTCGGACTGCACCGCGCGCGACAACGGCGTGTACCACTGCGCGGTCACGGCCGCCAGCGACAAGGGCACGCACACGGCGCAGCTCAATTTCAAGAAAGTCGACGGCGCCTGGTCGCTGGTCGAGAACTGAGGCGGCACATACCGATGCCAAGGATGTGAAGGTGCCCGGTCAGGGCGGCGCGCGTGCGGAAAGGGGGAAGACTGTCGTCACTGATAGAATTTCACCGCTCCGTCGCGTTGAGTCGCTTCTATGCCCTGATCGACCATCCGTCGCTGGGCCCCGTGGCCGGCAGGGTCGTCCATGCCGTGGCGGGCGCGTCGGACATGGTGGCGGCCTCGGTTGTTCAGACCGCGTCTGATCTGGGTCTGGTCGACACGTCCGCCTCCACGACCTGAGCAGCCTCCCTCGACAGGGGCGCGTCCGGCCGGGCATGGTCGCACCGTTTTTCTGACGGCGACCAAGGATCATACCATGCAGATGCGCAGACTGGGCCGTACCGGCCCGACGATCATGCCTATCGTGTTCGGCGGCAACGTGTTCGGCTGGACCGTCGACGAGGCCACGAGTTTTGCCCTGCTCGACGCATTCGTCGATCACGGTTTCGATGCGATCGATACGGCCGATGTCTATTCGCGCTGGTTCCCCGGCAATCAGGGCGGCGAGTCCGAGACGATCATCGGGCGGTGGCTGAAGGCGCGTCCGGGTATGCGCGAGCGGGTGCGGATCTTCACCAAGGTGGGCATGGATCTCGGCGGGGAGGGGCGTCAGGGCCTGTCCCCCCGCTGGATTGCGGAGGCGGTCGAAGGATCGCTGCGACGCCTGGGCACCGACCGGATCGACCTGTATTTCGCGCATAAATTCGACCCCGAAACGCCGCAGTCCGAGACGCTCGGCGCGTTCGACGCGCTGGTGCGCGCGGGCAAGGTGCTGTCTGTGGGGGCGTCCAATTTCGATGCGCCGCAGTTGCGCGAGGCACTGGACATCTCCAGCCGCGACGGGCTGGCTCGCTACGAGGTGATCCAGCCCGAGTATAACCTGTATGGTCGCGGCAGTTTCGAAGGTCCGTTGCGGGATCTGTGTCTGTCTGAAGAGATCGGGGTTGTGCCGTACTACGCCCTCGCCTCGGGTTTTCTGACCGGCAAGTACCGAAGCAAGGACGATCTTGGGCAGAGCGTGCGTGGCCAGCGCGTCGGGACCTATTTCGATGCGCGTGGCATGGCGATACTGGGTGCGCTGGACGAGGTCGCCGCAGCCCACGACGCGACCTGTGCCGAGGTGGCTCTGGCATGGCTGATGGCGCGCCAGGGTGTGACGGCGCCGATCGCCAGCGGCACCAGGCCCGCCCATATCGAGACCTTCGCGCGTTCCGCGGCGCTGGACCTCACGGCGTCCGAACAGGCGCGTCTGGACAGCGCCGGCGCCTAGGGCTGTCCGGCGGTCGTCGTGGCGAGGACTGATCGTTATTGTGATGATTTAGCAACATCATGTTGCTAAATCATTCTGCACCCGTGTCTTTTTATTGCCCGGCGCGGACGGCGTCGCCGATAACCTTGTCTCACCATTTCTCGGTAGGGACAGCGTATGACCGGTGGTCCAGTATGGCGTGGAATGCGATGGCCGATCGGTCTCCTGTGCTGGATGGCCATTCCATCCGCCTTCGCCCAGACAGCGATAACGCCAGGCCGCCCCGCGTCGCCAGCGAAGGCGTCCCACGCCGCCCAGGCGACGCGCGCCTCCGCCCCGGCGGTTCCGGCGCAGCCTGAAGCCATCTCCGTGACCACCTCGCGCCGCGCGCTGAACGGCGGTGGTGGAATGATGCGGATCGAAACCGCCCCGCGCGCGACGCAGACGGTCGATAAACAATATATTGAGATGCGGTCGCCGACGAGCAATGCGCTGGACCTTATCCAGACGCTGCCGAGCGTCAACGTCAGCCAGCCTGACGCCTATGGCATGGAGGGCGGCCAGATCCAGACGCGTGGCCTGACCGATCTGGACATGGGCCTGATGCTGGACGGGGCTCCGGCGGCGGCGGCAAAATATCTGTCCGAAAACATCGATTCCGAAAACCTTGAGGAGGTCAGCCTGACACCGGGCAGTGCGGCGACCAGTCTGCCGGTCATGTCGGCAGCGGCCGGTGTGATGCAGGAGACATCGCACACCCCGGACCGGGTTGCCGGTGGCATGGTCGATTTTTCCTACGGCACCAACAATCTCTCGCGCGAATTCATCCGGCTTGAGTCCGGTGAGATCGGCGCGTCGGGCGTGCGCGGGTTTGTCTCATTTTCGAACACCCACACGCGCAGCTGGATGGGTTCGGGGATCAACGACCGCAAACACATCGATTTCGGTCTGCAGAAGGACTGGGCCAACGGGTCCTTCGCGAAGGTTTTCATATCGTGGAATAACGAAAATTTCGTCATCGACAATTACCCGACGGAATCAGCCTTTCTGCTCTACAAGCACACCGGGCAGGGCTACGGCCGCTCCGACGATCCGGCCAATGCCAACTACTGGAAGAACAACAACGATCACTGGAATCAGGTGTTTCTCACGGCACCGATCCACATCGCGCTACCGGCCAGACTGTCCGTCGATCTGCAACCCTATTTCAGCTACGGCACCGGCTACGACGCGTCTCCGCTCGACCCGGTGACGGCCAGCGACGGCACGACGCGCAACCTCATCGGTTATTTCAACCAGATCGGCACGCGACAGGTCGGCGTCACCACCCGCCTGAACTGGCAGCCCGATGCGCACAATACGGTCTCGGCCGGTTACTGGTATGAGAACACCTACACACTTCAGGGCTATCCGCAGAGTTATGCGCTGCCGGGTGGAGGCGCGCCCAACCCGCTCAACCCGGCGTTCAGCTATGACCTCGGAGACCGGCAGGACGCGGGGTATGAGATCCATGCCCTGTTCGTCGAGGACACGGCGAAATATCTGCGCGACCGGTTGACGATCCATGCGGGGTTCAAGTTCGTGATGTCGAATACCTGGAACCGGGACTACTACGGACGCCAGTCCGCCAATCGCACCGAGCCGTTGCCGCAGCTTCAGATCGGCTATCAGATCAATGACCAGAACCAGGTCTACCTGAATGTGGAGGGCGACTATCGCCAGCCGAGCCAGGTCGATCTCGGCTGGCTGTACACCGATGTGCCCATCCCGAAAAACCAGTATTCCATCAAAGAGGAGCTCGGCTGGCGTTATCATAATGCGTGGTTCATGATCGACGCGTCGTTCTTCAACTACAACGTCACGAACCGGATCGTCGACCAGTATGTCGGCATGAATAACTATTCGCCGTTTTCGATCGGCAACCAGCAGATGCGCGGCTTCGATTTTATGATCGCCGGCCGGTCGATCCATGGCGTCAGTCCCTATGCGTCGGTCGAATATCTTCATGCCACGCAGGACTCGAACGTCTTCGATCCCTATCAGAACGTGATGCTGCGGTCGGCCGGGACGCAGGCGATCATGGCGCCGCACGTCATGGCCAATTTCGGTCTGTCCTATGTCTGGAAAGGGTTCTTCTCCAACGCCAGCGTGCACTACACCGGGCCGCAGTCGGTCAGCGTGGCCGGGGATCAGCGCATGCCGGGTTATGTCACGGACACGCTGTCGCTGGGCTATCACTTCGCGCCCATCGGTTTCATGAAAGCGCCGACGTTCAAGCTGAACTTCACCAATCTGACCGGCGCGATCGTGCGTACCGGCGCGATGGGCGCGATCTACAGTCGCAACGACACCAGCACCGTCTGGAGCGGCAGCCAGCCGTCCGCGACCGGTTACGGCAATGCGTTCATGGTGACACCGCGCTTTACGATGATGGGCACGGTCTCGACGACGTTCTGAGGGTGCGCGCCCGGGCTCAGGGCGGCGGTTGCCACCCGTCGGGTGCCATCTCGAAGGCATCGAACGAAAAGCCCGGGCTGACCACACAACTGACCAGCACCCAGTCGCCCACGGCCTCCGCCGACTGCCACGCCCCGGGTGGGACGACACCCTGTGCCCGCTGCCCGTCGGCAAGGTCGGGACCGAGGATCTGTGTGCGCCGCGCCGCACCCTCCCATGTCAGCAGGCGCAAGGCGTCCCCGCCCTGATGGAGCCAGATCTCGGTGGCATCGATGCGGTGCCAGTGCGACCGCTGGCCGCGTTCGAGCAGGTAGTGGATCAGCGACGCGCGACCGCGTGGCCCCGTGGCCGGGTCCGCATCCCGCCATGTCTCCCGATACCATCCGCCCTCCGGGTGTGGGCTGAGGGCGAGGGCGTCGATGATGGCGCGCGCGGTTGTCATGGGAGGGGCCTGCCGATGTCTGTGGGGCGTTTCAGCGCGTATACCGCACGATGCCCAGATCCTCATGCGGAGTATCGGGCATTTTTCCCGACATCACGTCCGAGAGAACGCGTGCCGACCCGCAGGCCATGGTCCACCCCAGCGTGCCGTGACCGGTGTTGAGGAACAGGTTGGCCAGTTTCGTTCGCCCGATGATCGGCGTGCCATCCGGCGTCATGGGACGCAGCCCGGTCCAGAAGGACGCGGCCGGGATGTCGCCCGCGCCCGGATACAGGTCGGTCACCGAATGTTCCAGCGTGGCACGGCGCGGGGCGCGCAGGCGTGTGCTGAACCCGGCGATCTCGGCGGTGCCGCCGACGCGGATGCGCGTGCCCAGACGGGTGATGGCGATCTTGAAGGTTTCGTCCATGACGGTGGACACGGGCGCGCGCGTTTCGTCGACGATCGGCGCTGTCAGCGAGTATCCCTTGACCGGGTAGATCGGCAGGTCGATCCCCAGACGGCGCACCATCGCCGGGGAATAGCTACCGAGCGCCAGCACATAGGCATCGGCGTGCCGGGTGCCCGTGTCGGTCCGCACGCCGGCGATGCGGCCGCCGTCTTCCACAAGGCCCCGGATCGGCGTGTCGTAGGCAAAGCGGACGCCGGCGGCTTCGGCCATGGCGGCGAGGCGCTGGGTGAACACGAACGCGTCGCCGGTTTCGTCGCCGGGCAGCAGCAGGCCGCCCAGGATCTTGTGCGCCGTGTCGCGTAACCCGGGCTCCCGCGCCACGCAGCCCGCGACGTCGAGCATCTCGTGCGGCACGCCGGAGGCCCGGAGCACGTCCATGTCCTTGGCTGCCGCATCGAGCTGCTTGCGGGTGCGGAACAGCTGCAGCGTGCCCTGCTGGCGATCGTCGTAGGTGATCCCGGTGGTGGCGCGCAGATCGACCAGCACGTCGCGCGAATACTCCGCCAGCCGCACCATGCGCTCCTTGTTGCGCGCATAGGCGTCGGTCGTGCAGTTTTCGAGCATCTGCAGCATCCATCGCCATTGATGCGGATCGGCCTGCGGCCAGACCACGAACGGACGATATTTCATCATCAGCCATTTCAGGCTTTTGAGCGGCACGCCCGGCCCGGCCCAGGGCGAGGAATAACCCGGCGAGACCTGACCCGCGTTCGCAAAGCTGGTCTCCAGCCCCGATGCGGGTTGCCGGTCAATAACGGTCACGTCGTGGCCGGCCTGCGCCAGATACCAGGCCGATGTCACGCCGACGACGCCGGCACCGAGGACGATAATTTTCATGCGTGTGGTATCCGTCGAAAAGGGCCGATCAGGCCGTGTGCCAGACGCGGTGGTAACGCCGCCCGAGCGAGGTCAGGATTTCGTAACCGATCGTTCCGCCGGCCTCAGCCACGTCGTCGATCGTGCGGTGGGGGCCGATCAGTTCGACGGCCATGTCGTCGCGCAGCAGGCGTTCGGGGATGTCCGACAGGTCGACCGACATCGAATCCATCGAGATGCGGCCGAGCACCGGCAGGCGGATATCGCCGAACCACGCGCAGCCTGCCGCCGCGCCGCGCCGTGCGAACCCGTCGGCGTAGCCGACGGCGATCGTGCCGATCCGCATCGGTCGACCGGGGCGGAAGCTAAGGCCGTAGCCCACCCCGTCGCCCGGCCCGACCTCGCGGATCTGGAGCACATGCGCGTCGAGCCGCACGCACGACGCCAGCGGGTTGTCGATGACCCGGTTCGGCGCCACGCCATACAGCGCCACGCCGGGGCGGACCAGGTCGAAGTGAAACCCGTCGCCCAGGAAAATGCCTGACGACGCCGCCAGACTGCGCGGCGCGCGTGGAAGCCGGTCCGCCAGGGTGACGAAGCGGTCGCGCTGGGCGGCGTTGGCGGGATCCGCGGGGTCGTCGGCGCAGGCGAGGTGGCTCATGACCAGGGACAGCGACAACCCGTCTAACGCGCGCGGGTCATCGGCGAGTGCCTGGATGTCGGTTTCGGACAGCCCGAATCGCGACATGCCGCTGTCGATCTGCACGGCGGTGTCGAGGGGGTGCCCGGCCAGCCGCGCGGCCTCGCGCCAGCGGGCGATCTGGCCGCGCGTGTTCAGGAC
>NZ_JABXXR010000100.1 GCF_013376175.1 Ameyamaea chiangmaiensis | reverse complement strand
CGACTCGCTCGACCCCGGGCGGCGCCGCGAGGGTAGTGGGGCCGGAGACCAGCGTCACTCGTGCGCCGAGCACGCGCAGCGCCGCCGCGACGGCATAGCCCTGCTGACCCGACGACCGATTGGCGATATAGCGCACCGGATCGATCGGCTCATGCGTCGGGCCGGCGGTGACCAGCGCGTGGCGACCGGCCAGCGGCTGGGGCGCGGGTGCCAGAAGGGACGCGATCTGTGCCACGATGGCGGGAGGCTCGGACAGGCGTCCGAAGCCGAATTCGTTGCAGGCCATCACGCCTTCGTCCGGGCCGACGACATGCACCCCTCGCGCCTTCAGCGTCGCGAGATTGGCCTGCGTCGCCGGGTGGTCCCACATCCGCACGTTCATCGCAGGGGCGATCAGTACCGGCGTGTCGGTGGCCAGCAGAAGCGTGGTGGCGAGATCATGGGCGCGGCCGGTCGCCATGGCCGCCATCAGATCGGCCGTCGCGGGGCAGACGACCAGCAGGTCGGCCGCGCGCGACAGGGCGATATGCCCCATCTCGCTCTCGAGCGAGAGGGAGAACAGGTCCGTGCGGACCTCGGCCCCGCTGAGTGCCTGAAGCGACAGCGGCGTGACGAAACGCGCGCCGGCCTCGGTCAGGACACACTGGACGCTGCCCCCCTGGCCGGTCACCAGGCGTATCAGTTCGAGCGCCTTGTAGGCGGCGATCCCCCCGGCCACGATCAGCAGGACCCGACGCCCTGCCAATGTGCGGGGATCGGTCATCAGAGACGCCAGCCGGAGTGGATCGCGGCGATCCCGCCGGACAGGTTGCGATACGACACGCGCTCCAGTCCCGCGTCGCGCATCATGTCCGCCAGGGTTTCCTGATCGGGGAAGGTACGGATGCTTTCGGCGAGATACTGGTAGGATTCCCGATCACCGGCGATCGCCGCGCCCATGCGGGGCAGCACCTTGAACGACCAGGCGTCATACACGGGCGCCAGGGCGGCGACCTGCACACGCGAGAACTCCAGACAGCAGAACTTGCCGCCCGGGCGCAGGACACGCCGTGCCTCGCGCAGTACGGCGGACTTGTCGGTGCAGTTGCGCAGGCCGAACGCGATCGAGACCCGGTCGACCGAGCGGTCGGGCAGGGGGATGGCTTCGGCATCGATCACGGCGAAGTCGATGGCGTCGGCGAACCCGCGTTCGATGGCGCGGTTACGCCCGACCGCGAGCATGCTGTCGTTGATATCGGACAGAACCGCCGATCCGCCACCCGCGCGGAGCCACCCGAACGTGATGTCGCCCGTGCCACCTGCCAGATCGAGAAGGCGAAGATCGGGCGACGGGCCAAGGCTTGCGACGAAAATCCGCTTCCACGCGCGATGGACGCCCAGCGACATCACGTCGTTCATGATGTCGTAGCGCGAGGCCACGCTGTCGAACACCGCGCGCACCAGCGGCTTTTTCTCGCCGATCGGGACATCGCGATAGCCGAAGTCTGTGGTGCGTCCGGCGGTGGCGCCGGAGTCGGAAGGGATGTGGGGCGGGGCGGCCGGGTCGCCGAAGGCATTGTCGCTCATGCCTCGACCCTATAGCGTGAACGGGGTCATGCCGGAACTCCCCGAAGTCGAAACCGTGATGCGCGGGATGCGCGCGCGCCTCGAAGGCCATACGGTCGCGTCCGTGGCGCTTCATCGCGCCGACCTGCGCTGGCCCGTCCCGCGGGAGATCCTCGATGTCTTGCCCGGCCGCCGGATCGAGGGCTTTGCCCGCCGGGGGAAATACATCCTCATACGGCTCGGCGGCGGCTGGACGGTGCTGTTGCATCTGGGCATGTCGGGCCGCGTGGTGCTGGGGGTGCCCGGTCGGAACGATCCGCCCGAGTCCCATGAGCATGTCGTGATCGAGACGCGCGACGGCGCCCGGGTGGGACTGGTCGATCCCCGGCGCTTTGGCGCGCTGGACCTGATCGAGACCGCGCGGGAGGCGGAGCATAGGCTTCTGGCTGCAATGGGGATCGAGCCGCTGGGTCCGGATTTCACCCCGGCGTTCCTGCTCGCCGCATTTACGGGCCGTCGGGCACCCGTCAAGTCGTTGCTTCTGGACCAGAGGATCGTGGCGGGCCTGGGCAATATCTATGTGTGCGAGGCCCTGTATCGGGCGCGCATACACCCCGCCGAACCGGCGGGCGTGCTGGGCGCCGCCCGTGTTGCCGCACTGGTCGACGCCGCGCGTGCCGTTCTGGAAGAAGCCATCGCCGCCGGGGGGTCGAGTCTGCGCGACTACGTCCAACCTGACGGGGAGCTGGGATATTTCCAGCACGCCTGGCGCGTATACGGGCGCGAGGGCCGCGTCTGCGGCGATCATGAAGACGGATCTGCCAGGGGGACGGCGTGTCCCGGTGTCGTCCGAGCCGTGCAGTCGGGCCGCTCGAGCTTCTTCTGTCCGACGTTGCAGGTGCTGTCATCGGAGCGATGATGGCGATCGGTGCTTGACGCGCGGGGGCGACGTGGATTACACGGCCACCCTCACTTGGCTGTCCGCACACATGTGTGGCGCATGCCACTCACACATGTGCTGAACTGATAATAGAGACCCATGGCGAACACCGCATCCGCGCGCAAGCGCATCCGTCAGAACGAACGCCGCAACGCCCGCAACACGGCCCGCGTGTCGCGCATGCGCACCTTCATCAAGAAGGTCGAGCAGGCAATCTCGGCCGGCAACAAGGACGAGGCCACCGCCGCCCTGCGCGCCGCGCAGCCGGAAATGCAGCGCGCGTCCACCAAGGGCGTTGTGCATGCCAACACGATCTCGCGCAAGATTTCGCGCCTGTCGGCCCGCATCAAGGCCATTGCGACGGCCTGATCGCGACATGCGGCGCTGCTGCAGTGTAGTGCGCCGCAGAGACAAGTAAAAATCGGGCGAGAGGCAGTAATTTCTCCTCGATGTGAAGAAAGTCGGCGAAGGGCGTGCGTCCTGCCGGCTTTTTTTATGCCGCGATCGACCTTCGATAGGGGCGGCGCCCGGGTTTTTCAGGTCGCGGCACGTCCCATCATTTCACGGCGTGGCAAAGCCGATATTCGGCCCCTGCAGAGACCGAGATTTCCATTGCCTCGCCCCGGCGCGTGCTCTAGTTTCGCGTCTCTATCTTGCAGCAAACCGAGCGATGACCGCCCGTGCGAGCGCTGCCGAGCAAGCTTCGGCTTGTCGGCACGATCCGCCTATGCGCGCCCGGTGTGCCATGCCTGTCCGTGAGTCCGGTACCATTCCGGACGAGATTTGTTCTGGGGGAAACATGCGATCGATCGGTGCGCAGGCGCGATGACCGGATTCAGCTACCCCGATCATGACGACGACGCCGGACACACTGTTTCGTCCGGAATTCCCGCCGAGATCCTTGAGATGCACTGGGCGCGAATCTGCGCCCGCCTGCAGACCGAAGTCGGCGAGGTCGAATACCGCACGTGGCTGAAGCAGATCACGTTGGGTCCGGTCGACGAGGACGAGGTCACGTTGTTCCTTCCCACGCGGTTCTTGCGCGACTGGGTGCGGGGGCAATATGGCGACCGGCTGAACGACTTGTGGTCGGCGGAAATCGCCGCCGTGCGACGCGTGGAGCTTCAGGTCCAGCGCGGCACCCCGGCACGGGCGGCGTCCGCGCAGGGCGTCGCGGTCGATGCGCCGGTCCCCGAGCCGGCCCCGCCGGTCGTTGCGGAAATACGCAACGATCTGGCCGCGCCGCTCGACTCCCGGTTCACGTTCGACAGCTTCGTCGTGGGCAAGCCGAACGAGTTCGCTTACGCCTGCGCGCGCCGGGTGGCCGAGCGTCCGTCCAGCGCGGGGTTCAATCCGCTGTTCCTCTATGGCGGCGTGGGGCTGGGCAAGACCCATCTGATGCACGCCATCGGATCCGAACTGGTGCGCGACGGACGTGTGTCGGTCGCCTATATGTCGGCCGAGAAATTCATGTACCGCTTCATCGCGGCGATCCGTTCGCAGTCCACGATGCAGTTCAAGGAGCAGTTGCGGTCCGTCGACGTTCTGATGATCGACGACCTCCAGTTCCTCATCGGCAAGGACAACACGCAGGAAGAGTTCTTCCACACCTTCAACGCGCTGGTGGATGCGGGGCGCCAGATCGTCGTGTCGGCGGACAAGTCGCCGTCCGATCTTTCGGGACTGGAAGACCGGCTTCGCACCCGGCTCGGTTGCGGCATGGTGGCCGACATTCACGCCACGACGTTCGAACTGCGCATCTCCATTCTGGAAGCGAAGGCACAGGCATCGGGTGTGCCGGTGCCGCCCAAGGTACTGGAGTTCCTGGCCCACAAGATCACGACCAACGTGCGCGAACTCGAAGGCGCGCTGAACCGTCTGATCGCGCATGCCCAGATGTTCGGCCGACCCGTGACCCTGGAATCGACGCAGGAAGTCCTGCACGACATTCTCAAGGCTCATGATCGCCGCGTGACGATCGAGGAGATCCAGCGCAAGGTCGCCGAGCATTGGAACATCCGGCTGACCGACATGTCCTCGGCTCGCCGTTCACAGGCGGTGGCGCGTCCACGTCAGGTGGCGATGTATCTGTCCAAGCAGTTGACCAGCCGTTCCCTGCCTGAAATCGGCCGCAAGTTCGGCAACCGGGATCACACGACGGTCATGCACGCCGTGTCGCGCGTGACCGACCTGATGCAGCTCGACAGTGCGTTCGCCGAGGATGTCGAGCTTCTTCGTCGTATGCTCGAAAGCTGAGCCGGGACTGCGGCATGCAGGAAGCCGGTTGAAAACGGGGCGGCGGCTGGTAGTCTCAGGGCGTGAGAATCTGCCCGGCACTTCCGCCCGGGCGCGGAGGATCGAGGACAGATGAAGCTCAAGGCCGATCGTGCCATTTTGATCAAGGCACTCGCGCATATCCAGAGTGTGGCTGAGAAGCGCAACACGATCCCCATTCTGGCCAATGTCCTGCTGACCGTGAAGAACGGGCACCTGACTCTGACCGCCACCGACATGGAAATCGCGGTGGTGGAGACTGTGGCGGCCACCGGCGTGCGCGACGGCTCGGCGACCGCGCCGGCTGCCGTGCTGTATGAGATCGTGCGGAAACTGCCGGACGGCGCGGACGTCGAGCTCGACCATCCGGGCGGCGATTCGCCGCTGGCGCTGCGGGCGGGCCGATACGCGACCAACCTGAACGTCCTGCCGGTCGATGATTTTCCCTCGATGGTAGCGGGCGACCTGCCGTGCCGTTTCCGGATCCCGGCGGCGACGCTGCGAGGCCTGATCGATCGGACGCGTTTTGCGATCTCGACCGAAGAGACGCGCTATTACCTCAACGGCATTTACCTGCATGCGACCGAGGGGGACACCGGTCCGACGCTGCGGGCCGTCGCGACGGACGGCCATCGTCTGGCACGGGTCGAGACGGAATTGCCCGACGGCGCCGCGGGGATGCCTGGCGTCATCGTGCCGCGCAAGACGGTGGCCGAACTGCGCAAGCTGCTGGACGAAGGCGCGCCGGACGTGGACGTGGCCCTGTCCGACACCCGCATCCAGTTCACGGCGGGTGGCGTCATGCTGACGTCCAAGCTGATCGACGGAACGTTTCCGGAATATGAGCGTGTGATCCCGCGCAACAACGACCGTATCCTGCGGGTCGGCAAGCGCGATTTCGCCGACGCCGTGGCGCGTGTCGCCGCGATCAGCCAGGAGCGCAATCGCCCTGTCAAGATGGCGCTGGCGCACAACCTGCTGACGCTTTCGGCCTCCAGTCCGGATCAGGGCATCGCGAGCGAGGAACTCGATGAAAACCGTGTCTCCTATGACGCGGCGCCGATCGAGATCGGGTTCCAGGCGCGTTATCTCAACGACATTACCGACCAGATCGACAAGGATGTCGAGTTCGCGTTCGCCGACAGCGCCGCGCCGACGGTCGTGCGCGATGTCGACAGCCCGAGCGCCCTGTATGTGCTGATGCCGATGCGTGTCTGACGACACGCGCGCACGTCCGCGCAGGCGGGCGTGACGAGGACGGCATCGTGCTGTCTCTCGATCGACTGGTCCTGACCGACTTCCGGAACTATCGCCGCCTTGTGTGGCATCCGGAGGCACCTGTGGCCGTGCTGCATGGCGAGAACGGTTCGGGGAAGACGAACCTTCTCGAAGCGGTGTCGCTTCTGGTTCCCGGCCGTGGTCTGCGTGGGGCCGCGCTGTCGGACCTGGGGCGCAACGGTGCGGCGGAATGGGGCGTGAGCCTGGGCGTTACCGGGCCATACGGCGCCACGGACATCGCCACAGGCATGACGGCGGCGGCCACAACGTCGTCGCGACAGTTTCGCCTCGATGGTCTTCCGCTGCGAAGCCGCGAGCGCGTAGGCGAGCATCTGGCCTGTGTCTGGCTGACACCGCAGATGGAGCGCCTGTTTCAAGATGGCGCCAGCGCCAGACGCCGGTTTTTCGATCGTCTGGTGCTGGCGCTGGAGCCGCATCACGCGCGTGAGCTTGCCGCCTATGACCGTTCGCTGGCACAGCGTAACCGCCTGCTTGCCGGAAGCGGCGGCGATGGCGGCTGGCTGGACGCGGTGGAGAACTCGATGGCCCGGCACGCCGTGGCCCTGACGGCCGCGCGCCGCACGCTGACCACCGCGCTGAACGCGCATGACGGTGTCGGGCACGGATTTCCCGAGACGACTCTCTCGCTTCTCTGCCCGGTCTCGGCCCTGATGGACACGCTGCCCGCTTTGGCGGTGGAGGACAGACTGCGCGACGACTGGGGCCGGTCCCGGCACCGTGATGCCGCGCGGGGAGGCACCGCCATCGGCCCACATCGTGCCGACGTGGTGTTTTCTGAGCGACTCAGCGGCCGGCCGGGGGCCCTGTCCAGCACCGGTCAGCAAAAAGCGATGCTGCTGGGCGTGATTTTCGCCCATGCGCAGGTGATGGGCGCGGTGCGGGGGCAGATGCCTGTCCTGTTGCTGGACGAGCCGATGGTTCATCTTGACGAACAGCGACGCATGGCCCTGATGCATGCCGTGGCTCATGCGGGCGGCCCGGTGCTGCTGACCGGAACGGACACGCAGGCTTTCGCGGGGTTGCGCGACCGGGCAGCGTTCCATGCGGTCCACGAAGGCGCCGTTGTGCGATCGTAGGGCGGCTGTTTTCGCGCGCTCGCCCCCCGGTGCTTCTGGTCTGCGTCGGTCGATCCGGTTATAGTCACCGCTTACGTTGCGGCCCCGCGCTGCGACTCAGCTCTGGAGTACCCTGCCGGCATGTCCGATCCGAACAACGCGGCCAATCCTGACTCTGTCCCTTCGGTGCCGCAGGACGATGTCGATTACGGAGCGTCCTCGATCAGCGTGTTGAAAGGTCTGGATGCGGTTCGCAAGCGTCCGGGCATGTATATCGGCGACACCGATGATGGCTCTGGCCTGCATCACATGGCGTTCGAGATCATCGACAACGCCGTCGACGAAGCGCAGGCGGGCTTTGCCACGATGTGTTCGTTGACCCTGAACGGCGACGGATCGGTCACGGTGCGTGACGACGGGCGTGGCATCCCGACCGACCTGCACGAGGAAGAAGGCGTCAGCGCGGCCGAGGTCGTACTGACCAAGCTGCATGCCGGCGGCAAGTTCAACCAGAATTCCTACAAGGTGTCGGGCGGTCTGCACGGTGTCGGCGCGGCTGTGGTCAACGCGCTGTCGGAATGGATGGAGGTCCGCATCTGGCGTAACGGGCTGGAGCACATGATCCGCTTCCAGCACGGCGAGCGTGACGCGCCGCTGTCGGTGGTGGGGCCGAGCGAACAGCCGCGCGGCACGCAGGTGACGTTCAAGCCGAGTGCCAAGACCTTCACCAAAGTGGAGTTCGAGTTCTCCATTCTGGAACGGCGCCTGCGCGAACTGGCGTTCCTGAACTCCGGGCTGAGGATCGTCCTGCGCGACGAGCGTCATGCCGAGCCGCGCGAGGAAGTTTTTTTCTACGAAGGTGGCCTGATCGCGTTCGTCGACTGGCTCGATCGTGGCAAGGCACCCATCGTCACCCCGTCGCTCAACGGAAGTGCCGAGAACGCCGAGAGCGGGATCAAGGTCGAGTTTGCCCTGACGTGGAACGATTCGTTCCATGAGACGATGCTATGTTTCACCAACAACATCCCGCAGCGTGACGGCGGCGCGCATCTGGCCGGCTTCCGTCAGGCGCTGACGCGTGTCGTCGGCAAATATGCCGAGGGCATGGGCAAGAAAGAGACCCGCGATCTGGTCGGCGAGGACATGCGCGAGGGCCTGACCGCCGTGCTGTCGGTGAAGGTGCCGGACCCAAAATTCTCGTCCCAGACGAAGGACAAGCTGGTCTCGTCCGAAGTCCAGCCGGTGGTGCACGCGGCGGTGTCGGACCTGCTGTCGCACTGGTTCGAGACCCATCCGAAGGAAGCGCGTCAGATCATCGGCAAGGTGATGGACGCCGCGGCAGCGCGCGAGGCCGCCCGTCGCGCACGCGAACTGACGCGCCGCAAGGGTGTGCTCGACGTCTCGTCGCTTCCGGGCAAGCTTGCGGACTGTCAGGAGCGTGATGCCGCCAAGGCGGAACTGTTCATCGTCGAGGGTGACTCGGCTGGCGGTACCGCCAAACAGGGCCGCGACCGGAAATTCCAGGCAATCCTGCCGCTGCGTGGCAAGATCCTGAACGTCGAGCGCGCGCGATTCGACCGGATGCTGGGTTCGGAGATGATCGGCACGCTGATCACGGCGCTCGGCACGGGCATCGGGCGCGGAGAAGTCGACCAAGGCGGCTTTTCGATCGACAAGCTGCGTTACCATCGCATCGTCATCATGACGGACGCCGACGTGGACGGCTCGCACATCCGGACTCTGTTGCTGACGTTTTTTTTCCGGCAGATGCCCGAATTGATCGAGAACGGCTACCTGTATATCGCGCAGCCGCCGCTGTACCGCGCCAAGCGCGGCAATGAGGAACGGTATCTCAAAGACGATGCCGCGCTCGAGAACTATCTGCTCGACAAGGCACTGGCCAATGCGACGCTGACCTACGGCGACGGCCGTGTGGCGTCGGGTGAGGAACTGGCGGGTGCCGTGAGTCGCATCCGGGGTGCGGTGCAGGCGATCAACGGCCTGAATTCGCGCGCGCCGACCTGGCTGGTCGAACAGGCCGCGATTTCCGGGGCCCTGACCACCGATGTCGCGCTGGCACAGACGCGCGTGCCAGCCCTTCAGGCGCGCCTGGACGAGGCCTCGCTGCCCAACGAGCGCGGCTGGAAAGTGGTGGCCAGTGCCGACGGGCTGGAACTGGCGCGCAATGTGCGTGGCGTGGGCGAGGTCTATCGCGTCGATCCCGCGACGCTGCGCAGTTCGGAGGCCCGTCGTCTGACGGAGTTCGCCGACTGGCTGGAACGCGATTTCGGCATGCCCGCCACGCTGGCCTTCGATGCACAGACTTCGACGGTGCGGGGGCCGGCCTCGCTGTACGAGCGCATTCTCGCGCAGGGGCGTCGGGGACTTGCGATCAACCGGTTCAAGGGGCTGGGCGAGATGAACGACGAGCAGTTGTGGAACACGACGCTCGATCCGGCCACCCGCACTCTTCTGCAAGTGCGTGTCGGCGATATCGAGGACGCGGCGCAGGTCTTCTCGACCCTGATGGGCGACGTGGTCGAACCGCGACGCGACTTCATCGTGGGCAACGCGCTCAAAGTCGCCAACCTCGACGTCTGAAGCCACAGGATGCGCCGTTTAGCGGGAGTGGCTCTGGGCGTTCTGTTCACCGTAGCCGGGATGGCGTCGCCCGTACGTGCGGCGACCTATCCCGATGGGGCGGTCACGCTGCGCTACGCCGTGTATCTCCACGGGTTTCACGTTGTGGACGTGCATACGGGCTACACCGTCAACGCGGCGGCCTATGACGTCCGCACGACCCTTCAGACGGATGGCATCTGGGCGGTATTCCTGAAGATGAACATTACCAGCACCGGAACGGGTCGGTTCGCGGGCGATGCCGTCGCGCCGACCCTGTTTCAAAGTGATGGTTTTTCGCGCGGCCACGACCGGCATCTGACCATTCGGTATGCGGATGGAACCCCCAGTGTGGCGGTCCTCGATCCGCCGGAGACTGACCGCGTCCCCGTGGAGGCCGACCAGCGCGCCGGAAGCATCGATACGCTGTCGGCGATGATGCTGATGCTGGGCACGCTCGACCGGACCGGTCAGTGCGATGGGTCGGCGAAAGTGTTCGACGGCCTGCGCCTGATAACCATGAGCAGCCACAGCGCGGGGAAGCAGGCGCTGCCCCCGGACAGGCGTCTGTCCTTTACCGGCGACGCGGTGCGCTGTGATTTCGTGGGGCAGCAGGTCGCGGGCTTCGTGCGCAACAGCCGCCACGAGGCACAGATGCGCAAGCCTCAGCCGGGGTCCGTCTGGTTCCAGAACCTGCAGGGGTACGGCATGGTGGCCGTGCGGATCGAGCTCAACCACCCCAAGATCGGCAAACTGACCGTGCTGCTTGCCGAGCCACCCGGGCACTGAGCCCTCAGGCAGGGATCAGCCGTTCCGCGACTCCGGGAATGTCACCGATTGTGGCGCAGGCAGCGGTCGCGCCCGTTTCCATCTCTGGCCGTCCATAGCCCCAGCGGGCGAAGATGCTGGCGACCTGCGCACCGGACGCGGCCTGTATGTCGTTGGTGTGATCGCCGACCATCACGGCGCGGGCGGCTACGCTGCCCGCGGTCTCCACGGCGCCACGCAGCGACGCGGGGTCGGGCTTGCGGGTGGGATAGCTGTCGCCGCCGGCGATCGCGGCGAACAGGGGGCTGATGCTCATGCCCTCGAGGATGTGCCGCGCCGCTGCGACCGGCTTGTTCGTGCAGACCGCCAGACGCCAGCCATCGCGCCGCAGACGGTCGAGCGCGTCTTCAGTGCCGGGAAACAGCCGTGTCTCGTCCAGCGAGCGCGGCGTGTAATCCGCGATGTAACGGTGGGTCGCTTCCAGCCGGTCGATTCCGCTGGCCGCCGCGCCCGCGCGGTCGAGCAGGCGCGCGACCAGGGCGGCCGCGCC
>NZ_JABXXR010000099.1 GCF_013376175.1 Ameyamaea chiangmaiensis | reverse complement strand
GTGCAGGGTGGCGTTGCTGTCGGCGGCGTGGCCGGAAGCCGCCTCCACGCCGGTGAACGTCGCCGCGAGGTGGCGAAACCCGGCGCCGCCGGCACTCAGTCCGTCGATCGTCAGGGTGCCGCTGCCTTGCGGGGCCGTCAGAGCACCCTGCAGATCGAGGCCAAGCGCCAGCGACTGCCACGACGCCATAGCCCCAAGCGCCATGGCCGGCGCATGGGCCTCGACCCGGATCGCAGCCCCTGGATGCACCAGGTCGACGGTGCCGCGCGTCGTCGCCGACAGGGCGCCGGCCTGAAGCGCAAAATCAAGGGCGGCGTGCTGGCGGGGGCCGGAGAGGGCCAGATGAAGATCGAGCGGATCGAGCGCCGCGAGGCCGCCCTGGGTGCTCAGGAAGCCACCCGGCGCCTCATGCGCGGCAACGGTCATGGCCAATGTGCCGGGCAGAGTGCGCGTCGTCAGGGCAAGCGTCGCCGGCGTGTCGAGCCGTGTCAGATTGAGGGCGATATCCGTGTCAGGAAGTGTCTCGACCGATACACCCCCGAGGATCGGGGCAATCGTGGCGATCATCGCGTGACCGTTCAGCGCAAACGCGGCCGCAGTCCCGGCGACCTCCCGCCCGACCTCGATGCGATGCGCCTCCAGCGCGCGCACATCGACCTTGATGCCCGGCACGCTGGAGCCCCCCGATTGTGACGCGGGCTGTGCCTGTGTGGTGTCGGCAACCGGCAGACGCGGGATCGACAGCCGGTCGAATGACAGGCGATCCACGCGTGCGGTCAGGACGGCAAGACGCAACGGCGACCAGTCGAGTGCGAGATTATCGATCGAGAGCCAGACCCCCTTCCGGTCGCTCAATGTGATGTTGGCGGCACGCAGGGCGTCGGGGAAGCGGCCGGACAGGCCCGTCAGATGTACCGTGCCGCCGGTCAGTACGGTGGTCTGGCGTTCGATGTAATGGCGCCCTGCCCCGACATTGGCGCCGACCAGCACGATGCACAGCGCGAGCAATACCAGGGAGACCGGAAGACCGATCAGCACGGACGGGATAAGGATCAGCGCGCGGCGCGCCCGTTGGGAAAGCGCCATCAGAAAGTCTCACCCAACCCAATATAGAGTTCCCATTTGTCGCCGCGAGGAGGCCGGTTCATTGGCACGGCGACATCGAGTCGGACGGGTCCGATCGGCGTGTAGTAGCGCACGCCGCCGCCGACGCCGACCCGAAGGGTCCCCTGGCCCGGGCGACTGCCGGTGCCGACCTGACCCGCGTCGGCGAACGCGGCGGCACCGAAACTCTTGAGTATGCGCTGGCGGAACTCCACCGATCCGGCGTCCAGCGAGGTTCCGCCAATGGCGTATTTGGTGTTGCCGTATTGCGGTCCCACACCCTGATAGCGAAAGCCGCGAACGGTGGCCGAGCCGCCGGCATACAGACGCTGGTCGGGGGGGATGGCGTAGGTTGAAGCGCCCTGCACGCTGGCGACGATGCCGCGCACGGCGACCACGCTGCGCCCCTTTGCCGTCCAGCCGAAATTGGCGAGATCGAGATAGGTCGACGCCGTTGCCTGCAGGATGGCGTAGAATGACGTCCCCTGCCCGAGCGAGACCGATGGCGTGGCACCGAGCGACACCCGGACACCGTGCGTCGCGGGATCGATGGGTGTCGGTGTCCCGGTCGTGTCGAGCGTCGCGGCGAGCGGCGCCATGACGATGGTGTAGTCGTGCGATATCCCGAACTGGTCGATCCGTTCCTGTTCACCAGCCAGGCCGTAGTTCACGTTCCACATGCGACCGATCGGGCGCGTGAGCCCGGCCCGCGCCAAAAGCGCCGTCTGCCGATAGGAATAAAAGAGCTGGCGCATGCCCTCGATACGGGCGCTAAAGGTCTCGCGCCGTGCGATGAAGTTCGGTTTCATCAGGTCGGCATAGACATCGTAGCCCAGCCCCTGCTGCGCGGAGCCGCCCAGGCCCGTCACCAGAGCGGTCAGCCGCAGACGCTCGGCGTTGCCGAACACGTTCCGATAGGTCCACGTGACGCCCGCGCGGCCACCAAGGTCGGTCGAAAAGCCGGCTTCCGCCCCGACGGAGCGACGCTTGCCCTCCTTGAACGTGAAATCCAGCGGCATGGTACCATCGGCCGCCAGTGCCTGGGAGTCGTGAACGCCGACCTGGGAGAACACGCCGACGGATGCAAGATCCTGACGGGCGGCCTCGATCTTCGAGGGCTGGTAGAGTTGGCCCGGTGCGACCGTCAGTCGACGGCGGATGAAACCGGGATGTGTGCGTTCGAGGCCATCGAGGCTGATGGCGCCAATGTTCACGCGTGGGCCGTGATGAACGTGAAAGACCAGATCGAGCGTGCGCGTCTGGGGCCTCAGATAGGCGACGGGCGCCGATACGCTGGCCAGGGCGTGACCTTCTTCCTGCATGGTGTTCAACAGCCGCCCCTGAGCGGCGAGAACGTCCGACGCCACAGCCGGCATTCCCGGCTTGAGCGCAAAGGCTTCGGCCTCGGCGGGGGCAAGTGCGACTGGTGCTGTCGCCACCGGTGTCGGCGTCTGGGTCGCAGGCGTTGCGGCGGACACCGTCGCGGGGGCGTCCAGCGTGATCTGGCCGAGATGAAACACTGGCCCCGTTACGGTTTTGACCCGAATGTCGAGCTTGGTGCCCTGCGGCAGGCCCGAGAGCCATTCGGCAAGTGCCGGATCATCGCCGCGATGTTCGCCCGGTTGCAGGGCTTGCGCCTGTGCGACGGTCGCTGCGGGTGGCGTTTTTGCCGTGGAGTCTGCCTTGGACTGAGCCCCGGCTTTCGCGCGAGTCTGGTTTTGGGCGGCCGCGACGGTGATCACCACCGTCGCGTCGTAGAAACCGAAGCTCTCCGCCGCGCTGCGCAGCCGGTCATAGTCGCCCCGGATGCGTCCGGCGAGCGCGTAGGGACCGATGGCGCGTGTCTTCTGCAACGAGACAAGAGTGGATGACGCCGTCTGCGCCCCGTCCACCGCACTTTGGCCAGACGGTGTGATCGTGGTGGTGTAGGGCAGTGTTTCCGCGCCCCGCACCACGCCTGGCAGAAGCGCGGTCAGCGCACCCGACGCCGCCAGACACAGCACCTTGCTTCGATGTCGCCCGCGATCGGGCACTACTGGCGACGTACACTCGTTCATCGGCCCGACCATGCGGATGATCCGTGTCGCACTTCCGTACGGTGCGCCGCGCACCTCGCGCCCATTCAACCGCGCGCTCTCCCATCTCTTCGTGTCCGACCGCGTCGCGCGGGCACCGTGCCAGCCTGACGGCATCCACCATGACGACATCGTTCTTACGCGGCAACCTTGGCCGGGTTGTGGCCTGACCGTAAACAAGATGCCAATATCTTTCTGATATACGGCCTAATATTATGTGCGGATAAGGCTGACATGATTTGATAACGAGAGTCGAAGTGCTGACATCGCCCGGCAAATGATTGTGTCGCGGACGGCCTTCGCGCTATGACCGGCCTGTCCGGGCTTCGCGCGACCCCAAGAACACATCCGCCAACCGTTGCAGACGGAGTCGACGTCATTTCATCCAGCGCCACACTTGCCATGTCCGAGACCGGGCTGATTGCTCCGTCGGAGCCGCCGGTGGTCGCGGCCGTGTCGACCAGACCGACCCTGTCCCCACACCGGGCGAGACGTCCGGACTCGCCACCGCACACCGCCCGTCTGCCCGTCCTCCCTTCGCGGCTGCTCGCGCTTGCACACCGGATTCGGGCCGGCCGCCGGATTGCCTGCGTTCTGATACTGGCGGCGATCTGCGCAGTGGTGCAGTCGGTCCTCATCCTGTTGCCGGGGCGGATGAAAATTCGCTTCGCGCGGTTTTTCTGGGCCTGCATCGCGCGGCAGATCGGGCTGCGCGTGCGTGTCCTGGGAACGCTGGCCGGCGGTATTCGCGCCGAGTCGGACGCGGCGCAGCGCCCGGTGATCTTCGTCGCCAACCACTCGTCATGGGCGGATGTCGCCGCCATCGGCGGCGTCGTTCCCGCCGTGTTCGTGGCCAAGGACCAGGTGCGCACATGGCCCGTAATCTCGACGGTCGCACGACTGGGACGCACCATCTTCGTCTCGCGCCAGCGGGGCACCACGGGGCGGGAGCGTGACGACATGGCCACGCGGATTCGCCGTCAGGACAACCTCATCCTGTTTCCCGAAGGTACCTCGTCGGACGGATCACGCGTGCTGCCGTTCCTGTCGTCGTTCTTTGCCATCGCCAAACCGCAGCCACGTGGCGAGACCCCGATCGAGGCAGCCTTCCCCACGCCGCTGGTCCAGCCAGTGTCGATCGTCTACGACCGGCTGGACGGTCTTCCGGTCGGCCGCGCCCGGCGCAGCGTGTTCGCATGGTACGGGGACATGGACCTCGCGCCCCATATCTGGCGCCTGACCCAATGGCGCTCCATGCGTGTCACCATTATGCTGCACCCGCCACTCGACCCGGACGCGTTCCCGTCGCGCAAGGCACTCGCGGTCGCGGCATGGCAGGCGGTGGCCGATGGCGCGGCGACACTTCGTCAGAACAGTCCAGTGCCGGAATAGCGACGCCAGGCCGCATCTCCGTCCGCCGGCCCAACTCCGCCCCGCGGCACCGCTTTCGGCACAATGAGCGCTTGACAGCCTACCCCCGTTCGCGGCGACACTCCGATACGCGAAACGGCAAAGGCAGTGCCCCGACTCCGATGACGCCCGCAACGCAGCACCGACCTGGACTTGCCCGACCGTCCCAGCTCGGTGTGCCTGCCAACGTGCGTTTTCTCTTGACCATCCGGGTATGGGACCTGATGTCTGCGGACATCAGCGCCGGCGCGCCCGGCGACCAGTCAAGAGAGCATATCGCGTGACCGTCACACCTGTCCCCGGCCCTACCACCCAGCCCACGTCCGATCCGCATGCCCGTGGCCTGCACGTCATCACGTGGGGCTGTCAGATGAATGTCTATGACAGCGCGCGGATGACCGACGTCCTGCGGCCACTCGGTTATGCCCCTGTCGACGCGCCGGACGCGGCGGACATGGTCATTCTCAACACCTGCCACATCCGTGACCGCGCCGCCGAGAAGGTGTTCTCCGAATTGGGTCGGCTGCGGCTGGTCAAGGAGGAGCGCGCCGAGGCCGGTCGCAAGACCATCATCGCCGTCGCGGGCTGCGTTGCGCAGGCCGAGGGCAAGGAAATCCTCGCACGCGCGCCATATGTGGACATCGTCCTCGGCCCGCAGACCTATCACCGTCTGCCCGAGATGGTCGCGCGCGCGGCGCGGGCCGGCGGCGCGGTGATCGACACCGATTTCCCGGCCGAGCAGAAGTTCGATTTCCTCCCTGATGCGCAGGCCCCCCAGACGCCGGGCGGCCTGACCGCGTTCCTGACCATTCAGGAGGGGTGCGACAAGTTCTGTTCGTTCTGTGTCGTCCCCTACACGCGCGGGGCCGAGGCCAGTCGCCCGGTGGCGTCGGTACTGGCCGAAGCCCGCCGTCTGGTCGCGACGGGCGCGCGCGAGATCACGCTGCTTGGCCAGAACGTCAACGCCTATCACGGCGACGGTCCGGATGGCGTGGTGTGGGGGCTCGCCCGTCTCGCCGGGGAGATGGCGCGGATACCCGGCCTCGCCCGCATCCGCTACACCACGTCACATCCCCGCGACATGGACGACGCGCTGATCGCGGCCCATGGTCGCCTGCCCCAGTTCATGCCGTTCCTGCATCTGCCGGTGCAATCGGGCTCCGACCGCATTCTGCGCGCCATGAATCGCGGACATACGGCCGACGAGTATCGCGATCTGGTCCGTCGTCTGCGCGACAGCCGACCGGACCTCGCCCTGTCGTCGGATTTCATCATCGGCCACCCCGGCGAAACGGACGAGGACTTCGAGGCCACGATGACGCTGATCCGCGATATCGGGTTCGCGCAGGCCTTCTCGTTCAAATATTCGCCGCGTCCGGGGACGCCTGCGGCCGGGGCTCCGCTACAGGTGCCGGAGGCCGTGAAGGACGAGCGTCTGCAGGCCCTTCAGGCACTGGTGCGTCAACAGCAGGACGCGTTCAACGCGGCCACGGTCGGGCGCACGCTGCCGGTGCTGGTCACGGGCAAGGGCCGCAAGCCCGGCCAGTTGTCCGGTCGTTCCCCCTATCTTCAGCCGGTACACTTCGATGGGCCGGAACGCCTGATCGGCTCCGAGGTGGCTGTGGAGATCACGGCGCCGTTCACCAACTCGCTGGGCGGCCAACTGCAAGAGGAGAGAGCCTGCGCTTGACGACCTCACCCCCCTTCGCCCTGACGGGCGCGATCGCCGGGAACGCCACGCGGCGTGTCCCCTCCCCCGCCGGACGTCTGACCGGTGACAGTCGCGCAGCGACGCTGGAGTTCGGCGACAACGCCGTTCTCGCCGCGCTGGTGGGCGACCATGATCGCCATCTGCTACGCCTCGAACAGGGACTGGGCGTGCGCTTGACCTGCCGGGGCAACAGGGTGGCGATCAATGGGGAGCCCGAACGGGTACGGCTGACGCGCGAGACGCTGGCAGCGCTTTACCGCAAGGCCGAACGGGGTGTGACGATCGATTCGGGAGAGATCGACAGCGCGATACGGCTGGCGACCAGCAACTGGGCGGAAGCCCTGATGGAGCGTGGCATGACCCTTACCTCTTCCATCGCCCCCCCCTCCGTCGGCGAGGAGCCACGGCTTCCGCTGGCCGACCTGCCCGCGATCCGGACCAAGCGCGGGCCGATCGCCGCGCGCTCAGCCGGACAGGCGGCGTATATGGAGATGCTGTCCCGGTCCGAACTGGTGTTCGGGATCGGTCCGGCGGGAACAGGCAAGACCTATCTGGCCGTGGCGCAGGCGGTCGCGATGCTCCAGAGCGGTCAGGTCGACCGTATCGTGCTATCCCGCCCAGCGGTCGAGGCCGGCGAGCGGCTGGGCTTTCTGCCGGGCGACATGAAGGACAAGATCGATCCGTATCTGCGGCCGCTCTATGACGCGCTGCACGACATGATGCCCGGTGATCAGGTCATGCGCCGCATGACCACGGGCGAGATCGAGGTGGCGCCGCTTGCGTTCATGCGCGGCCGCACGCTGGCCCACGCCTTCGTCATTCTGGACGAGGCGCAGAACACGACCACCGCGCAGATGAAGATGTTCCTGACCCGCATGGGTCATGGAACGCGCATGGTGGTCACGGGCGACCTCAGCCAGATTGACCTGCCGTCGGGCGTGACATCGGGATTGAGAGACGCGATCGAAACACTGGAAGGGCTGCCCGGAATCGGTATAACGCGCTTCCAGTCCGTCGATGTCGTCCGCCATCCGTTGGTGGCGCGCATCGTGGATGCCTATGATCAACGCGCGGTCGCGGTGCGGGACATGTCCCGCAGCCGCTCGCGCCGGGAAAACGATGGAACCTCGAAGTAGTCAGGGCCGCCACGCGCAGGCCCAACCGTTTCAGGACGAGCCGGGCGATGACCCGGCCCGCCCCTCCTCACGTGACATGTCCGGTTTCGCGCCCGAGGGCGACGACGCGACAATCATCGTCGCCGACCCCCGCTGGCGCGGGGTCGTGCGTGGCATCGAACCGCTGCTGCGCCGTGTCGCCCGCGCGGCGGGTGGCGGCGAGACGGCGCCGACGATCGTCCTGGATGACGACCGGGCTGTACGGACGCTCAATCACCGCCACCGCGACCGCAACAAGCCGACCAATGTCCTGACATTCATGCCCATCGCACCGGGCCATGGCGGCGACATCGTGCTCGCACGTGGTGTCGTCCAGCGTGAAGCGCGCGCGATGGGGCGTCCGGTGCGCGATCATCTCGTGCATCTTGTCGTGCATGGGATCCTGCATCTCGCAGGCCACGATCATCACGAAGTGGGCGAAGCGCGCCGGATGGAAATGGCCGAGGCCTGGATCCTCGGCCGTCTAGGGGTGCCGAACCCCTGGAAATCGGCGGCACGGGGGCGCGACCTGTGACGGACCCCGGATCCGAGGCCGCCCGGCCCGAACAGGTGCCCGCGCGACGCGGTCTGCTGGGACTCTTCTCCCGGCGCCGGCCGGAGCAGAGCCTGCGCGAGTCCATCGAATCGCTGGTCCAGGAAGTCGAGGCGGCCGGCGGCGGTGAGGAGCCCGAGCTCGACCGGCAGGAGCGCGCTCTGATCGCCAACGTGTTGCGGCTGCGCGGCAGCACGGCGGGCGACGTGATGGTGCCACGTGCCGACATCACCGCCATGGCTGTGAACATCACGCTCGACGAGGCACTGGCGACCATGCGCCGGGAAAATCACTCGCGCATGCCCGTCTATCGCGAACATCTCGATGACATCGTTGGCATGATCCATGTGAAGGACCTGGTCGCCTATGTGGGGACCAGCGACGCCTTCGACATCGAGAAACTTCTGCGCCAGCCGTTGCTGATCGTGCCGCAGGTGCCGGTGCTGGACCTGTTGTTGCAGATGCGGCTACGCCACGTACATCTGGCGCTGGTCGTCGATGAATATGGCGGGATCGACGGGCTTGTGACGATCGAGGATCTGATCGAGACGATCGTGGGCGACATTTCCGACGAACACGATGAGCCGGTCGAGGACATGATGACGACGCGGCGCGACGGCGCGTACGACATCGACGCGCGGCTGCCGCTCGACCTGCTGGAAAAGCGTATCGGCCCGTTTCTGACCGAGCCCGAGCGCGAGGCCGAAATCGAGACGGTCGGTGGGCTTGTGTTCCATCTGGCCGGCCATGTTCCCACCCGGGGCGAGGTTCTGACGCAGGAAAGCGGCCTTGTGTTTCGCGTGCTCGAAGCCGATGCGCGGCACATCCGGCGTGTGCGGATGCGACTGCCCGGCGAATGGGTGATGCCGCCGGAGGACGCGGCCGACGGAAAAGAATGATGGGCATCACCGTGCGTCCGACTTGACGCACGGCGATGATCGGGGCTCTGTCGGCACGAACAACCGGCCGGGTGGCATGAGCCACCCCTGTCGCACCACGATAACGCCTTGCGCCCCGAGGAACCCTGTCATGCCGCAGACCCGTCGTTCGATCCTTGCCGGAGCCCCCGCCATCGCCCTGGGTATGGCCGGACTGGTCACGCCGGGCGTAATGCGGCGTGCGCTGGCGGCGGACCCGCGCATGAGCGAGCGCGCATTGGGCAACCCGAACGCCAAGGTGCGGGTCGAGGAATGGTACTCCATGACCTGCACCCACTGCGCGCGTTTCGCCGCAGACGTGTTCCCCAAGGTGCGCGAGAAGCTGATCGATACTGGCCGCATCTATTACGTGTTCTGCGACTACCCGCTGGACCGCGTGGCGCTGATGGCGACGATGGTCGCACGGTCCCTGCCGGTCGAGCGGTATGAGCCGTTCGTCCTGTCGCTGCTGTCGAGCCAGGATCGCTGGGCCTACAATCAGGACGTCGATCCGCAGGCGCAGCTTCAGAAGATGGCGGCCCTCGCCGGCATGTCCGCCGACCAGTTCACCGCCACGATCAACGACGAAGCCCTGCGTCAGGCGATCATGGCCGAGGAGGATTCGGCCACCGCACGCTATAAGATCGATTCGACGCCGACATTCCGCTTCAACGCGATTCAAGTCAGTGGCGAGATCTCGTTCGACACGTTCTCCGCCAATGTCGACAAGGCGGCCGCCTGATCCACGCCATGACCGCGCGTTTCGTCCGCCTGCGCATCGCCGGGTTCAAGAGCTTTGCCGACCCCGTCGTCGTCGACATTCTGCCGGGTCTGACCGGGATCGTCGGGCCGAACGGCTGCGGCAAGTCGAATGTCGTCGAGGCCCTGCGCTGGGCGATGGGCGAGAGTTCCGCCCGGTCGCTGCGCGGCGGCGAGATGGACGACCTGATCTTTGCCGGAACGGCCGCCCGTCCGGCACGCAGTCTGGCCGAGGTCAGCCTGACGCTGGAGGGGGCCGCGGGCATCGCGCCCGCGCCGCACCATGAACAGGACGAGCTCGAGATCACACGGCGCGCGGAGCGCGGAGCGGGGTCGGATTACCGGATCAACGGCAAGACCCAACGCGCCCGTGACGTGCAGACCCTGTTCGCCGATCTGGCGTCCGGCGCGCGGTCATCGGCCATGGTCAGCCAGGGCCGCATTTCCGCGCTGGTCAACGCGCGACCAGACGAGCGGCGCTCGGTCCTGGAAGAAGCCGCGGGCATCACCGGGCTGCATGCGCGACGCCACGAGGCCGAACTGAAGCTTCGCGCGACCGAGACCAATCTCGGCCGTGCGGAAGACCTGCGGGTCCAGCTTGAAGGGCAGCTCGAAGGGTTGCTCGACCAATCGAAAGAGGCATCGCGTTACCGGGAATTATCGGCCGGACTGCGCGACGCGGAGGTTTCCCTGCTGGCCCTGTTGCACGCCCGGGCGCGACAGGCGGTCGAGCGCGCGGGAGAGGCTGCGGGGCGGGCACGCGTCGCCCTGAAGCAGGCAGAGAATGCCGCCGAGCAGGGCGTCGTTGCGGAATTCGAGGCCAACAAGGCGCTGCCGGCCTTGCGCGAGGCGGCGGACCGGCATCGCACCCAGCTTGAACGTCACCGCGTGGCGGCGGAGACCGTGGCGCAGGACGAGGCCCGCGCCACGCAGGCCGCAAGGGAGTCGCAGGACCGGCTGGCGCAGCTGGAATCCGATCTGGCGGCGGCGCAGGCGCGTCATGACGATGCCCGTGATCGGTTAAGCCAACTGCAAGAGGAACAACGCGAGGTGACGGAGCGTCTGGCGGTGCTGCCGGACGCGCGTCACGAGGCACAACAGGCGCGCGACACCGCCGCATCGGCGCTTGAGCGCGAAACCGTGGCCCTCGACCAGTTGCGCGCTAGAACGGCCAGTGCACGTAGTGAGATCGCCGCCTTGCAGGCCAAGCGCGACGAGACGCGTGCGCGGCGTGCGCGGCTGGCGCAGCAGCTTGAACGTCTGGAGCACGAGACCGGCGCGCTGCGGGCCGATCTTCCGTCCGAAGAGACGGTTGGTGCGCTCGAGGGCGCTCTGGTCGACGCTCAGGCGGCACTGGATGCCGGACGCGTG
>NZ_JABXXR010000098.1 GCF_013376175.1 Ameyamaea chiangmaiensis | reverse complement strand
ACTTGCGATCGGTGCGCTGGTCGGCGGCGCGATGGCGTCGCGCGCAGCGCCTCCGCCTGTCTATGCGCCCGCGGCACCGCCGCCGCCTCCACCGCCGGCCTACGGGTATGGCGCGCCATACTAAGGCCCACCCCTTCCTCATCAATGCTTCAAACAGGATCTGCCATCATGACATTTCGTACGGTGCTTGCCTTCTCCACCCCAGCCCTGATCCTTGGCGGATGGCTGGCGACGTTGCCCGCCGTCGCCCATGCGGCGGACACGGCGTCCGCTGCCCCGGCGGCTGCCTCCGCGCGCGCGTCGGTGCCGGCGGGCCTGGAAGAGCATATCAAGAAGCTGCATGACGATCTGGGCATCACCCAGTCGGAGGAAGCCACCTGGAGCGCATTCGCGCAGACCATGCGCGACAACGCCACCAGTGCGCACGCGGCGGCTGAGTCGGCCAACGCGTCGCTGTCTCAGCAGACGGCCGCGGACATCATGAAGTCCTACGCCGATCTGGCGACAAAGCGCGGTCAGGATCTGCAGACGCTGAGTAATGCGTTCACGACGCTCTATACGTCGTTCTCTGACGATCAGAAGAAGAAAGCCGACACCCTGTTCCGTGAAAACGGATTGCGTCACGGCGGCCCGACGAAGACCGACACGCACGGCAAGCACTAAACGTCCGCACCATCGGGGCGGGTCGAGCCACGCCCCGATGGCCGACACGGCGGACCGTCGTCCGCCCATGGCCAGACCACACACACTTCATCCGGGCACCTGTCCGTGCAGCCCTGCCATGTCCGGTGCGGGCTGCTTCACTTTTGCAGCTATAAAAAGGATCGATCCAAATCGGTTCGCTTTGGCCGGACATCCCCCGGCCGCAGGGCGCAACCGCGCACGCTGTGCGGCGCTGTCACCGTGTGGCACAGCAAGCGGGCCCGGGTGTGGGCCTCGAAACGCAGAGGGAAGAGACATCGGATGCGAAGCGGCTATGTGGAGTCGATGTATGGGGTCAGACACTGGTTCGACTGGCTTCCGGCGCCCCTTGCCTCCGTCATGCTGCTGGCCTTCGTCGCGGTCGTCGCGATGCTGTTCACGCGGCTTATCACCGGGCTGATTCCGCGCCTGCCGGGTCTGGGGCGTCTGCCGATCGTGCCAACCCTGGTGCGTGAGCTTCGCCTGCCGATCCGCATCCTGCTGATGCTGATGGCGGCCAGTGCGGCGCTGCCTGCCGCGCGGGGGCTTTCGTCAGATACGCTGGGCACGCTGGGCAAGATCTTCGCGTGTCTGATTATCCTGACATTCGGCTTCGGGGTGATCCGTACGTTCCGGCTGGCGACCGACGGGTATCTGAACCGGATTACCCATCGGGAAACCGCCGATGACATCGCGGTCCGCGCGCATCAGACCCAGATCCGGGTGCTTCGGCGACTGATCGAGATCACGGTGGGCGTCGTCACGGTGGCCATTGCCCTGATGGTGTTCCCCGCCGTTCAGAAATTCGGCTTTTCGCTGTTCGCGTCGGCTGGTGCGGCGTCGCTGGTCGTCGGTCTCTCGGCACGTCCGGCGCTCAGCAACCTGATCGCGGGTATCCAGATCGCCATCACGCAGCCGATCCGCATGGAAGACATGCTGATCCTCAATGGCGACTGGGCGTATGTGGAGGAAATCAACGCGACCTATGTAGTGCTGCGCACATGGGACAAGCGACGCTATATCGTCCCGATCGCCTACTTCCTGGAGAATCCGTTCCAGAACTGGACACATAGTTCGCCGTCGCTGATTGCGTCGGTGTTCCTGTGGCTCGACTACCGGACGCCGATGGATAGGATCCGCCAGTTTCTGGACGAAGAGATCGTCCATTGTCCCGACTGGGACCAGGACCGGGCCAATCTGGCGTGCCAGATCGCCGACAGTAATGCGGAGGTGATTTCCATCCGCATCATCGCCGGCGCCGCGGGCGCGAACCAGATGTGGAACGTCAGCTGCGACATCCGCGAACGCATCCTGCGCCGGATCCGCGACGAGATCCCCGAATGCATTCCGCGCCGCCGCACGGCCCTGGTCGGCGACGGAAGCGGTGACGATGCGTGGCCCGAGGCACTGGTCTCGCCTCGCATCAACAGGCCGGACCGCGGGCCCTACACCGGTCCTGATCTGCGCATCGGGACACAGCGAGGCTGAGACATGGATCTATTCCGGCGTGGCGGCCGTGCTGACGGCCACGTCGACCTGTCTGCGGGGCCGGTTGCCGCGCCGCTTGGCCCACATGATCGCGCCGGAAACCGAAAAGAACGTCAGCGCCAGGCCGGTCAAGCACACGATCGCGCGCCAGAGTTCGGCCAGTCCAGCCGGACCGGACAATCGCGCCTCATGCAGCATGTGCAGCCACTGGAACACCGCGGCCCCGGTTTTCTGCGTGCCCGGATCTTGTGCGAGTGCCACGGTGTCCGCGCGAGCGTCGACACGTATCTGGGCCGGGCGGTTGACGCCGTAAGCCGGCAACACGACCTGAAACCTCTGCTGCCTGGGGTTGTCGCCCAGTTGCACGGCGATCACGTGCCCTGCGGGATAGCGTTGCCCAAGTAGAGACAGCGCGTGATCGAGCCCGGATTCGCCGGGAAGGGGGGCTGCGTTTTCGGGACCGTGGGCGTGATGGTGTTCGCCCCCACCCCGGTTGTCGGCATGGGGCTGGACACCGAACAGGGGACGCGAAAACGGGAACGCCAGCACCATGCCACTGGCGGCGAGGAAGGTCAGCACCAGTGACGTCCAGAAGCCGATGCTGATATGGGTCTCGCGCCACCAGCGATAGCCCTTGGCCCGGGGGGAGGGCACCACCGTGCGACGCCATTTTCCCGTCGCCCAGAGCGTCGGGTGCGGCCACCACAGAATGACGCCCGTGATCGCCATGCCCACCAGCAGGAGCCCCATGATCCCGGTTGCGGTCTGGCCATAGGGCAACAGCAGAAGATCGGCATGGAGGTTGTGCATGAAGCGGATCACGGCAGGGGTGACGTGCACGCCGCTGGTGCGGCCGGTGCCGGGATCGACCATGACCCGGAACACCGGATGACGCTCTCCGGCGGGTCCGAAGGTGACGACGGCGCTGTCGCCGTTCCAGCGGGCCGGTTCATAACGGAGCGGAATCGTTCCGGCCGGTGCCAGAGGCCGGGCGGACGCCACGATGGTCTCCGCGCTGACGGGCTGGGTCGTCGGGGTCTGGTGGGGACGTTCGGAGAGCGCCGAACTCATCAGGATCATCAACGATCCCGTCACGCCTTGAATGATGAGGGGAAGGGCAAGGGCGAGGCCGATCCAGCGGTGAAGTTTGCGAAGCACGCGTGGCGGTCCCTGTAATTGATAATCGTTCGCATAATTACGGGATTACCCCGGACGCCGCAAGCGCCCAGTAATCCGCGCAGGCGCATTTTCGCAGGGGGCCACAAGCCTGCGATCCTGCCCGTTATCACGCTGTCAGCGCTACCGGGTGACGCGTTGGACATCCGTGGGTGCATTGCCCCGCCCGCCGCGCAGCGTCCGATGCGGTGTTGAAACGACAGCCTGCCCACGGTGACAGGCCATCGCTCGCGCGTTCTGATTCAGGCGCGCCGGCGGCACGAGTGCGCCACGCCGCCTGTGGTCGCAGGGTGTCAGCGTGCCCGGGCGGCGCGCTTGCGGGGTGTCGGGGTAGCCGTTTTCTCGTGGGCGTAGGGCTGCTTGAGGAAGGTCTCCCACGCCGGGACATAGTGACGATAGCCATCGGGGTTCTGGAAGAACCAGTGACGCCACGTGTGGAACGACGGGTCGTGCTCGCGATAGGTCGCATCCTCGATCAGTCGGCGTGACGCGGGCGCCTTTGGGCCGTGGAAATGCACGATCCGGGCATCCGCGTTCGGCCCCCAATAGGGTTTCCAGTTGTATTTCGCCGACAGCGGACTCCATTGCGCGTTGTAGAAGACCCGCAGAAGTTCCTGATCATATCCCGCGATATGATAAAGATTGTCGCACAGGAATTCGACCAGCGCCGGAAGGTCCCGTCCCAGGCGATGCAGGTTGATCAGCATCACGCCCGAGTTCATGTCGCTGTAGTAATCCTGCTGTCCGAACTGGCCGCAGGCCGCGAAGATTTCGGGTTTACAGAACTCCAGCGCCGGTTCGGCCGTGAACATGACGTCGCAATCGGTGTAGAGGACGTACTGGTCCTGCGTCTCGATCAACGGCAGGTCTAGACGCAGGAAGGCCCCAGCGGCCGTGCGCATATAGTTTGGCCATTCGGGCTTCTGGCGCTTTTGCGCTTCGTGCAAACGGTCAAAGAAATGCAGGCGGTGAAAGATCACCGTCACGCCGGCGGCCCGCATTTCGCGCGTGAAGTCGCATTCCTCGCCGTCGAACACCATGTGGGGCTTCAGACTGGTGTTGTCGTGGGCCGATTTGACGGCCACGCGGATGCAGTCGATGAAACCGTGGTCGGGATCGTCCGCGAGAGTCTGGCCGGTGATGGCGAAAAACCACTTCATATCGAGCAGCAGTCCCTGTTGTTGTGCGCTGGCACGGCCGGTCGGCGGCGCATACGTGCGCAGTGTTAGGGCGGAACTAACGGGGATGCAACAGATCGTCGAAGAAGGTGCGAGATCGTTTCAAAATGGTGCGTCCGCGGGTCGCCGCGCCGCCAGCAGGCGGCAATAACGCGGCCTGCGGCGCGGTCGTCGAAGGCGACACTTCGTGTCAGGGGCGTATCGTCCCGCGGTCCGTCGACCGCCAGTGCGGGCATCACCGCCACCCCTTCGCCGGCGGCCACCATGTGGCGCAGCATCTCGAGGCTCGCGCCGAGCCGGGGCGACCTCCCGTCCGACGCGGAAGGGCGGCAGAGCGAAAGCGTCTGTTCGCGCAGGCAATGCCCGGAATCGAGCAATAGCAGGTCCGGACGTGCCAGATCCTCTGCCGTGACCGCCGTGGCCATCGAGAGGGGATCGTCGGCGGGGACCAGTAGCCGGAACGGCTCGAAAAACAGCGGGACGCAGACCAGACCGGGCGCGTTTTCGACAAGCGCCACGATCATGATGTCGAGGCGATGATCCAGGAGGTCGCTGGTCAGGACATCGGTTTTTTCCTCCGTCAGCCGCAGGGCAATGTCGGGATAGTCGGTGCGCAGGACGCGCAGCAGGCCGGGCATGTAATATGGCCCAAGCGTGGGAATGATGCCCAGGCTCAGCGATGCGCCCAGCCCGTCGCCCGCACTGCGCGCCTGTTCGAGCAGCGCCCGGCCGTCGCGCACCAGGGTTTCGATGGCCGGCATCAGGGCCGCACCACGCGTCGTCAGTCGCGCGCCGCGTCGCCCGCGTTCGAACAGGGTACACCCCAGCAGGGATTCGAGTTTGCGGATCTGTTCGCTCAGACCCGGCTGGCTGACACCGCACTGCTCGGCCGCGCGCCCGAAGTGCCCATGCCGCGCGACGGCGACGGCGTAGTCGAGATCGCGCAGGGAGAGACCGGAGAGGGAGGGCATGTCGCTCATTCGATAATTATTTCCGATCGATAAGATAAAAACAATCGAATTTTATTATCGCGTGGGCGACGTTACCCGATGATCATTCCGTTCACAGGAGAAGCATCATGACATCGTCCGATCGTGCCCCGACCCTGACCACGACAGCCGGAACGCCGGTGCCCGACAACCAGAACAGCAAGACCGCCGGACCGCGTGGCCCGCTGCTGCTGGAGAATTACCAGCTACTGGAAAAACTGGCGCACCAGAACCGCGAACGCATTCCCGAACGCGTGGTGCACGCCAAGGGCTCGGGCGCCTACGGCACGTTCACGGTGACACACGATATCACGCGCTACACCCGTGCGGCCCTGTTCGGCTCGATCGGGCAGGAAACCGATGTGCTGGCGCGGTTTTCGACCGTCGCCGGCGAGCGCGGCGCCGCCGACGCCGAGCGCGATGTGCGCGGCTTTGCCCTGAAATTCTACACCGACGAGGGCAACTGGGATCTGGTGGGCAACAACACGCCGGTGTTCTTCATTCGCGACCCGATGAAGTTTCCCGATTTCATCCGCACCCAGAAGCGTCATCCGCGCACCAACATGCGTTCGGCGACCGCCATGTGGGACTTCTGGTCGCTGAGCCCGGAGAGCCTGCACCAGGTGGCGATCCTGTTTTCCGACCGCGGTCTGCCGCAGGGATATCGCCATATGAACGGCTTCGGCAGCCACACCTATTCGTTCTGGACGGACGCGGGCGAGCGGTTCTGGGTGAAATTTCACTTCAGGACGCATCAGGGCCATCGCCACTGGACCAACGAGGAGGCCGCGGTGGTCGTGGGGCAGGACCGCGAAAGCGCGCAACGCGATCTGTATGATGCGATCGAACGCGGCGACCACCCGCGCTGGACGATGTTCGTCCAGATCATGGACGAGGACGCGGCGGTCCGGCAGCCGTTCGATCCGTTCGACCTGACGAAAGTGTGGCCGCATGCGGCGTTCCCGCTGATCGAGGTCGGGGTGCTGGAGTTGAACCGCAATCCCGAACACTACTTCGCGGAAATGGAACAGGCCTCGTTCTCGCCGTCGAATATCGTGCCGGGGATCGGCTTTTCCCCCGATCGGGTGCTGCAGGGGCGGTTGTTCGCCTATGCCGACGCGCATCGCTATCGGGTCGGCACGCACTACGAGTCCCTGCCGGTCAACCGGCCGAAGGTCGCCGTGCACAGCTATCACGCCGACGGTCCGATGCGCTTTGACGCGCCGCGCGGCACGGATGCCTATTACGAGCCCAATTCGTTCGGCGGCCCGGTGGAACAGCCCATGGCCAAGGAGCCGCCCCTGCGGCTGGAGGGGGACGACACGTGGTACGACCATCGCGCCGGGAACGACGATTACACGCAGCCTGGCGCCCTGTTCCGTCTGTTCGACGGGGCGCAGCGCGCACGGTTCTTCGCCAACATCGCGGCCGCGATGCAGGGCGTGCCCGAGGCGATCATCGAGCGGCAACTGGTCCATTTCGAACGGGCGGACCCGGCCTGGGCGCAGGGTGTGCGGCGGGCCCTGCGTGAACAAGCCTCAGACGCGGCATGAAAAGGGGGCGGCGGCCGGAACTCCGGCCGGTGCTCGCCCGATCTGCGCATGCTGCGCATCGGGATGGAAACTTTGGCGGGGTCTCGGTCGCTTAATGGGGCAATCGTCTGACAAAGGAGGACGATCGAACCATGATGCAGATGATGACAGCAGGAAGAGGCCGGGCAGACACGGACGCGGTCGCGCGGTGGATCAGGCAGTCGCTCCACACGACCTACGACACCGTGCTGCGCGAGCCGCTGCCCGATAGCCTGCTTGACGTGCTTGATAACCGCGACCGCCCGCAAGAGGGCGACAGCGTGGAGCCGCGACGCCGGAGCTGACGCGGGCACGCCACGTGTGCATCAGTCGAGCCAGCGGGCCGGGGCATAGGGCGTGGGGTCGACGAAGGGGGTCTCCCCGGTCATCAACTCGGCCAGCAGCCGGCCCGAACTGGGCCCGAGGGTGAATCCCTGATGCGCATGGCCGAAATGGAACCACAGGCTGGGATCGCGCGGCGCGGCGCCGATATTGGGCAGCATGTCCGGCATGACGGGTCGGCTGCCGAGCCAGGGTGTGGCCTCCACACCCGCGCCGAGCGCGAAGATTTCACGCACGCCGCGTTCGGCGACGTCGAGTTGCACCGGCGAGGGGGCATCGTCGCGCGGCAGGAATTCCGCCCCGGTGGTCAGACGCAGGCCGGCCTGCATGGGGGCGATCATGACGCCATGCTCGACGTCCAGCATCGGGATCGCCGGCATCGCCGTACACGTGTAATGGCGATGGTAGCCCCGTTTGACGAACAGCGGGAAACTGTATCCCAGTCGCTTGGCCAGATCGTCGGACCACGGTCCCAGCGCGACGACCGTGGCCTCCGCGTTCAGCACGCCGTCCGGCGTGCGCACCGACCAACCGCTTGCGGTGCGGTCGAGGGTCGCGGCATCGCCGAAAGCGATGGCGCCCCCGATCGCCGTGAAATGGCGTGCGTAGCGTGCGACGAGTTCGCCCGGATTGCTGACCGCCCAGGCGTCCTTCCACCAGATCGACCCGGCCATGGCGCGGATCAGTGCCGGCTCGCGTGATGCGAGCGTCCGTGAATCCTCGATATCCACGGACAGGCCGTCTTCGCGCACGCGGGTGATGGCGTCTTCGCGCGCGGCGTCGAAATCCCGGCCCTCGCTGCGAAAACCGCTGCGCCAGCCGCCTTGCGTGACAAGGTCCCAACTGTTTGTCGCGTCGATGAAGCGCGTATGTTCGGTCAGGCATGTTTCGATCAGGGCGCGCCACGGCGGCACGATGCGACCATACGGACCGGGCAGCGAATTGCGCGCATAGGCCGACAGGCGACCGGCAAGGGCGGGCAGAGCGCCGATGCTGTAATGCACGTCGTTGTTGCGGGCGAGTGCCACGTCGACCAGGTCGCGGGCGTTCATCGGAAAGGCATAGGGGCGCGTGGCCTCGCGCTGGATCAGGCCTGCGTTGCCATAGGATGTTTCCTGTCCGGCGGCCTTGCGGTCGACCAGCACCACGTCAAGGCCGCGCTCGCGCAGGTGGATCGCGGTGGAGACACCGATCATGCCGGCGCCGAGAACGAGAACGCTTTTGACCATCACCTGTCCTATCCGGGTAGACTGCACGACAGCCGATCGCGCGGCCGGTTTCAGCCATGCCACGCAACGCCACGCAGGAAAAGAGCCCGATGACCCCCGAGACACCAAGTGCCGACACCGAAACGTTCCATGTCTACGAACCCGCGCTCGGCCACGGTCTGGCGCACGACCCGTTCAACGCCATCATCGGCCCCCGGCCGATCGGGTGGATCTCGACCTGCGACGCGCAGGGGCGCCCCAACCTTGCGCCCTACAGCTTTTTCAACGCGTTCAACTACACGCCGCCGATCATCGGCTTCAGCAGTATTTCCGGCCGCGACACGATCGCCAACTGCGCCGCGACGGGCGAATTCGTCTGGAACCTGACGACCGAGGCCCTGGTGCGGGCGATGAACGCCACATCCTTCGCCGCCCTGCCGGGCGAGAGCGAATTCGGCCTTGCCGGGCTTCAGACGCTGCCCAGCCGTCTGGTCCGGCCATTGCGCGTGGCCGCAAGTCCGGTTCATTTCGAATGTCGCGTGACCGACATCGTCCAGTTGCATGACAGCGCTGGTCGCGACGTGCCTGCCCGTATGACGTTCGGAGAGGTCGTCGCCGTTCATATCCGGCGCGACCTGATACATGACGGCGTCTATCGCACGGCCGAGGCGCGTCCCGTCCTGCGCGCGGGCGGCCGGGGCGACTACGCGCAGATCACGCCCGATGCGATGTTCGAGCTTCTGCGTCCCGCGACACGAGAGGATATCGCGCCCGCGCTGCGGCCGGACGCGCCCTGACGACACGACATCCGGGAGCCGCTGGCGTGATACGTCACGCCGAGGCTCATGACAGGCATTCGTTGGAAAAGGCATCGACGTCATGAGGAAAAATACGGTTCTGGCTGTATGCGGTGCGCTTGTTGCGATCCCCGCCGTGTCGGCCGGCGCAATGGCGCGGGCGGCGTCCGACACCGGGGGGCATCTCGTGACGGTTCGTAAACTCGACTGGAAGACCGCGGAAAATCTCGCCCATGATGCCGTTCTGGCGTGCGAGGCGCAGGGATATTCGGTGACCGCGACCGTGGTGGATCCGTCGGGCCATCCGCAGGCCGTCGTCAAGGGAGATCGCGTGCCCCTGCAATCGCTGTCCGTGTCGTACCGCAAGGCCTACACGGCGTTTTCCTACGGCCTGGCGTTCAACAAGAACAGCACGAGCGAGCTTGTGGCAGCCAGGCTCACGGGGCCCGTCGAGGGTGCCGTTCTGGCCACGGAGCCCGAAGTGCTGTTCATCGCCGGGGGCGTGACGCTTCGCACGGCGGACAACACGGTCATCGGCGGCATCGGTGTGTCCGGCGCGCCCGGCGGCGACAAGGACGAGGCCTGCGCGAACGCCGCCGTCACCAGATGGCAGCCGATGTTTCGGTAGGCGAGGGGTTGCGTTCTCTGCCCTGCGTGCACTGTCGGCGCCCCCACGCGCGCATCGCGATGGCCGACGTCAGGTCGCCTCGATCCGCCAGGGGTGGGTGAACACCATCTGACGGTCGCGGCGTGCGCGGGCGACCAGCGTCAGGCCCGCGCGCTCGGCCACGTCCAGCGCACGGGCGGTGGGCGCGGACAGCGCGACCAGCACCGAAATGCCGGCCGCGACCGCCTTTTGTACCATTTCGAAGGAACAGCGGCTGGTGATGATGGCAAACCCGTCCGTCTCGGCCCCGGCGGCCATCCGTGCGCCGATCAGCTTGTCCAGCGCGTTGTGCCGTCCGATATCCTCGCGCGCCAGGGTGACCGTGCCGTGCAGGTCCGCCCAGGCGGCCGCGTGGACCATGTGTACGTCGGCATTCAGGGGCTGCCGGGTTTCCAGCGCCTCCAGCGCGCGGCCGATCGCCGACATCGCGACCGGTGTGCCGCGCGGCACGGGGGGTAAAACACGTGTGACGTCGTCGATGTGTTCGGTGCCGCAGACGCCGCAACTGCTGCGGCCGGTCATGGCGCGGCGTCCCGTCGACAAAAGCCGTGCGAACGACGGCCCATCGATGCGCAGGGTGATGTCGATGCTGCCATCGTCGCGTGGCTGGATGTCGACGCCCCGAATGGCTTTCGGCGAGGCTACGATGCCCTCGGTCCATGAGAAGCCGAGCGCGAAGTCGGCCAGATCCTGTGGCGTCGCCATCATCACCGCGTGCGGCATGCCGTTATAGTGGAAGGCAACCGGTGTTTCTTCCGCCACGCACTGGTCGATGGCCTGCGGTGCGTCATGGATGGACAGCAGGCGCGCGGGCCGCCATGCCGACGGCGGGGGCAGGGGGCGGGTCATGTCGGGGCACGCTCCCGCGCCCGGCGAAGATCATCGGGCGTGTTGATGTTGAAGAACGGGTCGTCCGCTGCGTCGAACGGCACGGCCTGCGCCCCGATGGAGGCCGCGAACGCGCGCACCCGCAGGGCCCGATGGTC
>NZ_JABXXR010000097.1 GCF_013376175.1 Ameyamaea chiangmaiensis | reverse complement strand
GACATGGCGCGCGGGCGGCGTTTCGCGGCTTACGTGCCGCGTGCGGCCGACGTCGCCCTGTTTCATGCCGCGCATCAGGCCGGGGCTGTCGTGATCACCGATCTTCTCGGCCCCGGCGCCTTCGGCGCCACGCACGACATCTGGATGCCGGACGCAGCCGCGCGATGGGTGCGGTCGCGCCCGATCGACATTATCGTGACCAACACGCCCGTTTCGCTGCGTGCCGCGTTGTCACACAGCACGGGATAAAACCCCGCGGCCCCTTCGCCCATGAAAAGGATCGACCATGGCACGCCTTATCCATTCCATGATTCGCGTCGTCGACGAGGCACGCTCGCTTGCGTTCTATCGCACGGCTTTCGGGCTGGAGGTCGCCGATCGCTTTGCCTTCGACGATTTCACCCTGATCTATCTGAAAAACGATGAACAGAGCTTCGAGCTTGAACTGACGGTCAACCACGGCCGGTCGGAGGCCTACGACCCTGGCAACGGCTACGGCCATCTGGCGGTCTCCGTCGCGGATCTGGCAGCGGAACACGCGCGCCTTGAAGCCGCGGGCCTTGCCCCTAAGCCGATCAAGGACCTCGCGCTGGGCGAGCGCGTCATCGGGCGCTTCTTCTTCGTGACCGACCCCGACGGCTACCAGATCGAAGTGCTTCAGCGTGGTGCGCCGGGCCGCTTTCACTGACGGGCCGACATGGCGTCCGCGCGTAGCCGAACGCGCGCCCTCTCTGCTAGGCTGAGGGCATGACACAGTCGGTTCTACCTGAGTCCTCCCTCGAACCTTTGTCGCGACGCGAACAAAAACGCGTCGATACGCACGAGGCTTTGATCAACGCGGCGATGTCGCTTCTGTCCACGCGGGGGTTCGACGCAACGACGGTCGACGACATCGCGGCGGCGGCGGGGATTTCCCGCCGCACTCTGTTTCGGTATTTCCCGACCAAAGCCGATATCGTCACCGCGTGGACCGGACAGATGACCGCCGTGCTGACGCGAACGGTGGAAAACTGCCCGCCGGAATGTCCGCCGCAAACCCTGCTCGCACAGGCCCTGGAAGCGGTGATCCCGCACATCGCGCCCACGGAACACGAAGCCTTCGCCTTCGTATTCCTTATCGAGCGCACACCGGCACTCCTGTCTGTGAGCCTGCGGAAATACGCGCAATGGGAGGACAGTCTGGCGACCGCACTGGCACGCAGGCTGCCGAACAGCCGGGATCGGCATCTGGCCGCGCGCGTCACCGCGCGTTCGGGCATCGCGGCCTTTCGCACGGCCCTCGACGAATGGATCCGGCTGAACGGCACCCGGCCTGTCCTGCCGATTCTCCGGCAGGTGCTAACCCTGCAGGCCGAGCAGTTCTCGGCGCCGGAAACCGCCGGCGGCAAGCGCGAAACGCGTCACGCTAGTCCAGACGCGCCGCCGGCCGGATCGCGACATCGATCCTGTCGGCCAGCAACGACATCAGACCGCGCCAGAAGCCGTAAATCTCCACCTGGTGCTGGCGATACAGCATGATGTGACCCAGTCGGGCGCCCAGCCCGCTGAGAAAGCCGCCGCCGAACACGTTGCCGCCCGGCAGCGTACCCCAACCGTTGTAATTGCCCAGGGCGACGATCGCGCCCTTGTTGCGGAACACGCACGACGGCAGTTCGGTGCCGTTGCGAATGAAGGCCGGAAGATGTCGCGCCAGGTGATGGGCCTGCTGCCGCGCGACCTGCGCCGTCGGCGGCAGCGGCTCATCGGCAATGAACGAGCAGTCGCCCATAGCGAAGATATGCGGATCGTCCACGGAACGCAGGTTGGGCTTGACGATGATCTGCCCCGTGCGGCTCAACGACAGGCCGCCATACGTGCCTGTCACCTCGGGCGCCTTCACGCCGGCGGCCCAGACGCGCAGGGCGGCCGGGACATGGGTGCCGTCCTTCAGGCTGAACCCGGTGCCATCGGCGCCGGCCACCATCGCGGACGTCCGCACCGACACGCCAAGCCGCTCCAGCTCCGCCTGCGCCGCGACGGACACGCGCTCGGGGAACGCGGGCAGGATCCGCGCGCCGGCCTCCAGAAGAGTGACGCGAAGCTTGGGCGGCGATGTCGCAAAAGCATGCAGCCCGACGATATCGAGTGCTTTGTGAAGTTCGGCCGCAAGCTGGGTTCCTGTGGCACCGCCCCCGACGATTGCGATATCAAGCGCGCCGCCATCCGCATAGGCCCGCAAAAGCGCCATGCGAAACTTCTCGTTAAACGCGTTGGCTTCGACGAGATTATCGATGAACAGGCAGTTCTCGGCCACACCCGGCGTCCGGAAATCGTTCGCGCAACTGCCGATCGACAACACCAGAGCATCATACGGCAAAGTCCGGCTGTCGAGGACGACGGCGCCGTCGGAGGCGCACAGCGGCGCCAGTGTGATTTCACGCCGTTCGCGGTCGAGGCCGACGACATCCCCTGGCCAGAATTCAAAGTGATTCGCGCTCGCCTGCGCCATGAAACTGATGCGATCGTTCTCGTTCGACGCGGTGCCGGCGGCGAAGCAGTGGAGCATCGGCTTCCACACATGGGAAAAGCTGCGGTCGATCAGGGTGATCCGGGCCCGTCCCTGCACGCCCAGGCTGTTTCCCAGCCGCGTCGCCAGCGCCAGACCGGCGACGCCGCCGCCTACAATCACGATTTCGGCTCTGGACGGCATCATTGACGGGTTCCTTGTGGATAGAAAATGGTCCGGCGTGGGCGGCCGCCCGCGACGCGCGGACGGCCTGCCGGGACTTAGAAAAAGCCGAGCTTCTTTTCGCTGTAGCTGACGAGAAGGTTCTTGGTCTGCTGGTAATGTTCAAGAACCATCTTGTGCGTTTCGCGACCGATACCGGACTTCTTGTAGCCGCCGAACGCCGCGTGCGCCGGATAGACATGGTAGCAATTGATCCAGACGCGACCGGCCTCGATCCCGCGTCCCATGCGGTAGCACGTGTTCGCGTCACGCGACCACACACCCGACCCGAGCCCGAACGGCGTGTCATTAGCGATCGCCAGCGCTTCCTCCTCGGTTTTGAAGGTCGTCACACCGAGGACCGGACCGAAGATTTCCTCCTGGAAGATACGCATCTTGTTGTTGCCCCGGAACACCGTGGGCTGGACATAGCAGCCGCCGTTCAGGTCGGCACCCAGATCGGGACGGGCGCCACCGGTCAGGAGTTCCGCCCCCTCGTCACGACCAATCGCGATGTAGTCGAGGATTTTCTGTTCCTGCATGGCGGAGTTCTGGGCACCCATCATCGTCTGCGGATCGAGAGGGTTGCCCTGTCGGATCGCGCGCACCCGGGGCAGCGCGCGCTCGATAAACGCCTCGTAGATATCTTCATGCACCAGCGCGCGGCTCGGGCAGGAGCAGATCTGCCCCTGATTGAGCGCGAACATCGCAAAACCCTCGATCGCCTTGTCCAGATAATCGTCGTCACGCGTCATGACATCGGCAAAGAAGATGTTGGGCGACTTGCCGCCCAGTTCCAGCGTCGCCGGAATAAGGTTCTCGGCAGCAGCGTGCGCAATCATCTTGCCGGTCGGCGTCGAACCCGTGAAGGCGATCTTGGCAATGCGCGGGCTGGTCGAGAGCGCCGCACCGACATCGCGTCCCAGGCCGTTGACGATATTGAGTGTTCCCGGCGGAAACAAATCGCCGATCAGTTCCATCAGCACCAGAATGCTGGCCGGGGTCGTCTCGGCCGGCTTCATGACCACGCAGTTACCGGCGGCCAGCGCGGGAGCAAGCTTCCACGATCCCATCAGGATCGGGAAATTCCACGGAATGATCTGCCCGACGACGCCCAGAGGCTCATGAAAATGATAGGCTATGGTCGTGTCGGTAATCTCGCTCAGCGCGCCTTCCTGCGCGCGCAGGCAGCCGGCAAAATACCGGAAATGATCGATCGCGAGCGGAATATCGGCCGCCAGCGTCTCACGGATCGGCTTGCCGTTGTCCCAGCTTTCGGCTCGCGCCAGCAGATCCAGATTCGCTTCCATCCGATCCGCCGCCTTCAGCAGGATCAGGGAACGTTCGGCCGCCGAGGTGCGCGCCCAGCGCGGAAACGCCTCATGAGCCGCGTCCAGAGCCAGCTCGATATCAGCGGCGGTGGATTTGGGAACCTCGCACAGAACCTTGCCGTTCACCGGCGAGGTGTTGTCCATGTACGTGCCGTCCACGGGGGGCTTCCACGTCCCGCCGATGAAGTTTTCATAACGCGCCTTGTACGGATGCGCTTGGGAAATCGTCATTGATCCGCTCCATTCTTCCGACAGTAATCCGGCAGACAGCAGCGCCGAAGCGCCTTACCAGACCGGTTTAGTCCGCTATAGCGCGACAATCGGTATCGGAAGCTGCGATGGGGGTGCAATGCGCCCGGCGATCACTCTCTTGTGAGAAAATGACACTCAGTGCCATTTTTATGTGGCACCTCTGGCGGCAGGCCGCGGCGGAAAAGAGAGTCCGGAGCGTTCAACGACGTTCGAATTTACGACGTATAAAAAACGATATTTTATAATACAAAGATCAGAGCGAGGCGCCGAGACGCTTCGCCGCCGATCGGATTCCCATCCCTTGGCTATGTTCGTACGGAATGAGTGCCCCCGCAAAAGGGAGGGCTCGGCGCCAGCGGTTGCGGAGCCTCAGCCGTACCCGCAGACACGTTCGGCGCACCACCGGCCACCCTCGAACACGCGAACCGCATCGGCAATGTTCGAGGGGACGTCCGCTCAGTGAGTGTTCTTCTGTGTCTTCGCAGCCCACGCGGCACGTACATCGGCCGGCGACGCAGCACCCGCGTGCTTGCCCGGCGTCGGCTTGACCTGCGGATGACGGCCGTTCGCGCTGCTGTGCGCCGGGCGCGCGCCGGTCAGGCTTCCGGGTGCAATCCCCGCCGCCGGATTGTCGTTGGCCGCCGCGACCAGCCGCGCGCACGCCCCCTTGTCCCCCACACCGAACTGGATCGTCGGCAACAGGGCCGCCGGCGGCATCAGGATTCCGAGCCCGACCGCCGCTGCCGTGCGACCCAGAACCTCCGCCCCGGGCAGGATCGAGGGACTCTTGATCGGGCCGCTGATGTGGATGGCGCCCGGCACCGACAGCACCGTGAAGTGCTGCGAACGGGTCGTCAGGGCGTAATCGATCGTGTTGCGGCGGAAATCGATCGTGCCTTCGCCCCGGGTACGAGCTTCCTTGGTGTCGAGCATCAGGGTGCGCGTCGTCGCCACGCCGTTGCGCAGGGGCATGTCGGCGATGAAGCAGTTGATGTCGGTATTCGACGGGAGGCCAAGTGCTGTCAGGATGGCGTTCCCGAACTCCAGCCCCAGAACGTCGGGAACCAGCGCGCTCATGTTGCCACCCTGATCCAGCGCCATCGTAAGGCCGCCGTCGCCATTGGCCATCAGCTCGGCCATCGACCGGCCGCGCGACGTCAGGGTGAAATGGCCTCCAATGATGCCGCGCGCGGCGCTGTTGGTTGTCTTTTTCATGATGTCGGCCAGATCGAGACGCGCGAAATCGACATGGGCTTTGGTCGAAAAGCCTTGGTCCGCCGGCTGAAGGCTCATGCCGCTGGCCAACGTGCCCGAACCGACCGCGAAGTTCAGATGACGCACGTCGATGGCGCCGTCCTCGATCGCGATATCGGCGTCGATGTTGTCCAAAGGCGTGCGTTTGTTTTCGATGTGATCACCATGATACAGAAGATGCGCATTGACGGACCGAAGCTTGGGAACGTCGATTGGCGTGTTCGGCAGAAGGCTCGGGTTCTGGCTATCCGCCTTGGCCGCGGCCTGCTTGCTTTCGGGGTGGGCGCCGATGAAGCCGCCGAGGTCAGCCAGATCCACCTGGCGCGAGCGCAGGTCGGCGTCCACGCGCGGCACGCTTTCGTGCGGGTTGACGCGGATGGTGCCCCCGATGTCGCTGGAACCCATGCGGCCTCGGAAATCGGTAAACTGGATCAGGTTGCGCGTGTAATCGAGATTGCCGGTTATGTTGTAGGCGGGGGTGTGCGGGATCGGAATACCGGTCAACGGCAACAGCAGCGCCATGTCCGGTCCGGAGAAGTGCAACGCGAGCTTTGCACCCGCGAACTTCATCGGATCGTCCAGCGTCCCTTTCAACGATGCCAGCGTCGGTCCGTTATGCACCGTCAGGTCAATCGGATAGGGCCGCGCGTCCATGACGCCCAGCAGCGCGCCGCCCACAAAGTGCCCGTTGATGGGCTGCCCCGCATAGCGCCCCTCGGCGTCGGCGATGATCTGCCCCCGGTCGTCGCCCTTCGGATCGACGGTGTGCATCGCGATGTGCATGTCAGCGCGCAGCTTCACGTCCCGGACGTGCGCGTGGCCGTCGGTAATCTGCAACACAGAGATCTCGGGCAGGCCACCACCATTGCCCGAGCTCGCTGTGCCGCCCGACGAGCTGCCGAATGTGTAGTTGTTCGTGCCGTCAGCACGACGCAGGATGTCGGCGGAGGGCGCATCCAGCGCGATCAGCGGCAAGGCCAGCGTGCGATGCCAGATGTAGCGCCAGGCGTCGACGGACACGGTCAGGTGCCGGGCTTCGGCGAACGGCGCCGTCTCACTCTCGAATCCCTTGGGCTGGTCGACATGCACGTCGTCGAGCGTCACGGTCGTAACCTTGCCCAGCCGGACATGCAGATGGGCGATCGTGACGCGACGTTGCAGGGCCGCGCTCGCCTGGCGTTCGATGATCGGCACGAACCAGTCCCACGACCAGAACACGATCAGCAGCAGGATAAGAACCGCGAGGATACCAAGGACCGAAGGCACCACGCGACGGCGGCGGGCCGGCGCGGCGGAGGGCGGGGCGGACGTCATAAGGGCGGTTCTCCAGCCATGGGACAGCGAGCGGGTCGGGCCTGGGGCCCTCGGAACACGCTCAACGCCTTGATGTGCCGGAAGTTTTGCTCGCGGCCCCACCCTCGCCGTGTGTCAGGCCGCGACGAGACCCCGTGCGACGGTCAGGAAGCCGTCCACATCCGCGTCGGTCATGTCGAAACTGGTGACCAGACGGATCATCGGATTGGCCTCTCCGGCCGGTGCGTCCCACGGGTAGAACAGGAACCCGGCCGCCTTCAGACCGTCGGCCAGACCCGGCGGGACGATCGCAAACACCTCGTTAGCCTGCGTGGGCAGCGGCAGGCTGACATCGGGCAATGCCGCCAGCCCCGCAGCCAGCCGGGTTGCCGCCGCGTTGGCCTGCCGCGCGTTGCGCAGCCACAGGTCATCGTTGAGATACGCCAGTAATTGCGCCGCGAGGAACCGGTGTTTCGACCACTGATGACCACCGCGCTTGAGCCGCAGGCGGCTATCGCGCGCCAGCGCCGGATCGAAGAACACGATCGCCTCGGCCGCCATGGCACCGTTCTTTGTGGCCCCGAAGGACAGGACGTCGACGCCGGCTTTCCACGTCACGTCCGCCGGGGCACAGCCGAGATGCGCGACCGCGTTGGCAAACCGCGCCCCGTCCATATGGATCCGCAAGCCTGCCTCGCGGGCCAGACCGCCCAGCGCCTGCACCGTCGACACATCGTAGACGGTGCCCCATTCAGTCGCCTGCGTCAGGCTTAGTGCATGCAGGGGACTGTACTCGATACGAACCCCAGGACGGGCCAGCCTGTTACGCAACCCATCGGGCGTGATGCGGCCGTCCCCGGACGCAATGCCAACCAGTTTCGCGCCATGGGTAAAGAACTCTCCAGCGCCACCCTCGTCGGTGTTGATGTGCGCACCAGTCTCGCACAGGACCACGCCATACGGCGGGGTCAGCGCGGCAAGTGCCAATGCGTTGGCCGCCGTCCCCGTGCCGACTGGCAACACGACGACGTCAGTGCCGAATACAGTCGAAAAGGCAGCGTCGAGCTGGCAGCTCAGGGGATCAGCCCCGTAGGAGGGGGCAGTGCCGGTGTTGGCCGCCAACATTGCGTCCATGATCGACGGGCTGACCGATACGACGTTGTCGCTGGCGAAATTCTTGCGTATGGGCTGATCCATTACATTCATCCCCGTTGCGTGATGACCCGAGTGTTTCACGCACAACCGCCGGATTGTCCATGACCGACCCCTCCGCCCCCCAGATGACCGCACCGGTTTCGCACCCTGAACAGGATGGCCGCGGGCAGGATGGTCGCGGACAGATCATCGACGGCAAGGCCTTCGCGCGCAACCTCACCGCCACCATCGCCCGGGAGGTCGAGATCTTCCACGACCGACACGGCATCACGCCGGGGCTGGCGGTCGTGCTGGTCGGCAACGATCCGGCGAGCGAGGTCTATGTGCGGAACAAGGCCCTGCAGACCCACCGCACGGGCATGCTGTCGTTCATGCATATGCTGCCGGAATCCACCAGTCAGGCGCAGTTGCTCAACCTGATCGATCGTCTCAACCGCGATCCCGAAATCCATGGCATCCTTGTCCAGCTACCCCTGCCGAAGCACATTGACGCCACCCTGGTGACCAACGCGATCGACCCGCGCAAGGACGTCGACGGGCTGGGGGAGGTCAACGCCGGACGCCTGAGCCTTGGGCTGGAGGGGATCGTACCCTGCACGCCGCTGGGATGTCTTTTGCTGCTCCGGCATGAACTGGGTTCGCTGCGCGGGCTGGATGCACTGGTCATCGGCGCCTCGAACCTGGTCGGCAAGCCGATGGCGCAGTTGCTGCTGAACGAAGGCTGCACGGTCTCCATTGCGCACATCGACACGCGCGACACACCGGCACTGGCCCGGCGGGCCGACATCCTGGTGGTCGCGACGGGGCATCGCGGGCTGGTGCGCGGCGACTGGATCAAACCGGGGGCCACCGTCATCGACGTCGGCATCACGCGTATTCCGACCGAGGGCGGCAAGACGCGGCTGGTCGGCGACGTCGCCTTTGACGAGGCCAGGCACGTCGCCGCCCGGATCACACCCGTACCCGGCGGCGTCGGCCCGATGACGATCGCCTGCCTGCTGCGCAACACGCTGACAGCCGCGCGCCTGTGCGCCGGGGACTGACGCCGCGCCGTTACATAACGCATCGTCTCTGCCCACACCGTGCCACATCTTCCGCGTTAGTGTCGCGACAGGGAGGATGCCGCGATGCATGTCGAGACGACCCATGCCCTGAACCGTTTCGGTTTCGGCCCCCGGCCTGACGAACAGCCGCCAAGCGACGTGCGCGGCTGGCTGCGCGACCAGATCCACGCGGCCGACAGCCCCGGATTCCCCGCCGATCTGCCCTCCGGCAGCGACGGGCTGCGACTGCTGGCCCAACAGCGTATGCGGAAGATACAGGGCGACACGCTGGTCAATCCGGTCGTCAAGGCCGAGACCGTCGCGCAGATGGGCACGCTTCTGACCACCGACCAGCCGTTCCGCGAGCGTCTCGTCTGGTTCTGGGCCAACCATTTCACCGTCAGCACGCGTCAGGGCGGCACCCGGGCGACCATCGGTGCCTATGTGCGCGAGGCGATCCGCCCGCACGTCACCGGTCGCTTCGCCGACATGCTGCACGCGGTCATGCGCCATCCCGCGATGCTGATGTATCTCGACAATGCCAGCTCCATCGGACCGAACAGCCCGGTCGGGCTGAAGCAGCATCGCGGCCTGAACGAAAATCTGGCGCGCGAATGCCTCGAACTGCACACGCTCTCGCCGGCTTCGGGCTACACGCAGGCCGACGTCACCAGCTTTGCCGCGATCCTGACCGGCTGGAGCGTGGACCTCAAGGCGGAGACGCCGGGCTTCGTCTTCCGCGACAACGCGCATGAGCCCGGTTCGCACGCCATCATGGGCACGGACTTTCCCCCCGGGGAAGCGGGCGGCCTCGCCGCGCTCGACTGGCTTGCCACCCACCCGGCGACGTACCGGCATCTGGCGACGCAGATGGCCGCGCATTTCGTCGGCGAAAACCCTGCGCCATCCGCCATCGCCCAGTTGGAGCGTGCCCTGCGGGCGACACAAGGCAATCTCGGCACCGCGGCCCTGGCTCTGGTCGACCTGCCGGATGCGTGGCGTCCCGGCACCCGCTTTCGCGCGCCCTTCGACTACACGCTGGCCGTCGCGCGTGCGCTGTCCATGATGCCCGACGCGCAGGCTCCCCATCCGGGAGGGCTGACGATCGCGGGGGGCATGCGCACCCTGGGGCAGCCGCTCTGGGGTGCGCCACTGCCGAACGGCTGGTCCGATCGCGCCGCCGACTGGTCGCAACCGGCGGACATGATGGCGCGCGCCGACTGGGCCTACAGCCTGAGCGCCCATGTGCGTGACGGGCCCGACCCCATCGAGATCGCGCGCGCGATGCTCGGCCCCGCACTCCGGCCCGCGACGGCCACGGCGATCCACCACGCCGGGGGGCGGACCGATGCCCTGACCCTGCTGTTCACGGCCCCCGAATTCCAGAGGTGCTGACCATGCGCTCCCATCTGCTTGTGCGTCGCCGCTCGGCACTTCTCGGACTGGCGGCCAGCGTCACCTTCGGCCGATCCTCCATGGCGGTCGCCGCGCGCGCCACGCCGCGCGATGCGCGCTTCGTCGTCGTGATCCTGCGCGGCGCACTGGACGGCATGGCGGCGGTGACGCCCTACGGCGATCCGGGCCTGTCACCGCTGCGCGCCGCCCTGCTGCCCGGGGAGCCCGGTCAGGCGGGCGGACTGCTCGATCTGGGAGGATTTTACGGACTTCATCCGGCCCTGACCGGACTGCACGCCTTGTACGCGCGGGGCGAGATGATGCCCGTGCACGCCGTGGCAGCGCATTATCGCTCCCGTTCGCATTTCGAGGCGCAGGATTATCTCGAAAGCGGCGCCGACCAGCGCCTGAGCAGCGGCTGGCTGAACCGTGTCGTCGGCGTGATGCCGGCGACGCGCGGGCCCGATGGAGACGGACTGGCGGTCGGTCTGTCGGTCCCCCTGCTGCTGCGCGGGCCCACACGGATCGGCAGTTATGCCCCTGCTGGTGCCCACCGACCCGACCCGGATCTGTATCAGCAGATCGCCGCACTAAACCGAAGCGACCCCGTCACCGGTCCGGCCTTTCGCGCCGGACTGCGCGCGCAGGGATTTTCCGACGCCGCGCTCGGCACCCCCGGGACGCCGAGTACCGCGGGAGCAGCCGCGAAGCCGGGCAGTTTTGCGCTGCTGGCGCAAGCCT
>NZ_JABXXR010000096.1 GCF_013376175.1 Ameyamaea chiangmaiensis | reverse complement strand
CGTCATCGAGACCCACCCGGCCCATGTCGCCGGCGCGTTGGCCGGCGAATCGCTGGTCGTGACGGCGGACGAACCGACGCCCGCACCCGACGTGGTGCCGGAGACCGTCGCCGCCGACGGCGCGCAGGAGGGAACCGACGCCCCCGCCGAGCCGGCACTGCCACTGTTCTCTGATCTCGGTCTGTGCGCCCCCCTCCAGCGCGCGATCGACGAGATGGGGTACACGCACCCCACTCCGATCCAGGCGATGGCCATCCCGTATGTGCTGGCCGGGCAGGACGTGCTGGGTGTGGCGCAGACCGGGACCGGCAAGACCGCGTCCTTCACCCTGCCGATGCTCGAGATCCTCCACGGCTCACGCGCCCGTGCCCGCATGCCACGGTCCCTGATCCTGGAGCCCACGCGCGAGCTGGCGTTGCAGGTCGCGGAGAATTTCGTCCTCTACGGGAAGCATCTGCGCCTGACGCACGCCCTGCTGATCGGCGGCGAAAGCATGGCCGAGCAGAAAGAGGCGCTGAACCGCGGCGTCGATGTTCTGATCGCAACACCCGGTCGCCTGCTGGACCTGTTCGAGCGCGGCGGCCTCCTGCTGACGCAGACCCGCGTCCTTGTCATCGACGAGGCGGACCGGATGCTCGACATGGGATTCATCCCCGATATCGAGCGGATCGTGTCGTTGCTGTCGCCCATGCGCCAGACCCTGCTGTTCTCCGCCACCATGGCGCCGGAGATCCGCCGTCTGGCCGATACCTTCATGCGCTCCCCCAAGGAAGTCACGGTCTCCCGCCCGTCGTCGGTCGCGACCACGATCGAAACCGGGCTTCTGGTGGTGAACGAGGACGACAAGCGGCGCGCGCTGCGCAAACTCCTGCGTGCGCAGGACGTGCAGAACGCGATTGTCTTCTGCAACCGCAAGCGCGACGTCGACATGCTGTACAAGTCGTTGACCAAGCACGGTTTCTCGGCCGGCGCGTTGCATGGCGACCTGCCGCAGTCCATCCGTTTCCAGACGCTGGAAAAATTCAAGGCCGGTGAACTGAAGATCCTGGTCTGCTCGGACGTCGCGGCCCGTGGAATCGACATCGGCGGCCTGTCCCATGTGTTCAACTTCGACGTGCCGTTCCATGCAGAGGACTATGTCCATCGTATCGGGCGCACCGGCCGCGCTGGCCGCACCGGCCACGCCTACTCCCTCGCGACGCCGTACGAGCGCACTCTCGTCGACGCGATCCAGACGCTGATCGGCAGGCCTATCGAGCCCATCACCGTCGAGGGGGTCGAAGCCGTTCCATTCTCCGAGGAGCCGCGTCCACGCCACGGCGGCCGGGACAAGGACCGGAAAGGTGCCCGAAAGGGTCGCGGCCGCGGGGACGATCGACGGGAAGAGACACGCGACGCCGCACCTGCCGCGACGCGTCCAGCCGAGGCTCCGTCCGTGGAGAGCACGCCCCGCGCACCGTCCGAGAGCCAGAGCCGGCCCCCGCGCGAGCGCCGTCCCGCGCCACGACCTGTCGAGGATCAGGGTGCTGCGTTTACCGGATTCGGAGCCGATGTTCCGGCCTTCATGCTACTGCCCCATCGCACCACCCCGCGTGAGGCGGCGGCACATCACGGCGAACACGGCTGATTTCCCCCTCCCTCCCCTCCGCCCACGCCACGACCACGACCACGCCGGAAACCTCTGCTACGACGTTGACGGTCGATGTGCTGGGGCGTGGCGGCGATGGTCTTGCGTACGACCGGGATGGCTGCCTGACCGTTGTTCCGGGGGCTCTCCCGGGCGAGACCGTTCTCGCGCGCCTCGACGACCTGCACATGGCGCCCAGACGCGCGACGCTGCTGGCCGTCGAGTCGGCGTCACCTGAGCGTGTCACGCCGCCCTGCCCGCTCTTCGCGCGCTGCGGCGGGTGCGCGGTCCAGCATCTGGCCCTGCCGGCGGCGCTGAACTGGAAAGCCGCCACAGTGCGGCAGGCGCTCGCGCAGGCGGGCTTCGCGGAGACCTGCGAGGTGAGCCTGTCGCAGGCTCCTGCCGGCGCGCGACGGCGCATGGATATCGGTGTGCGGCGGACGACGCAGGGTCTGACGCTCGGCTTTCATGCGCGCGGAGGCGATCTGCTGGATGTGCGGCACTGCCTTGTGCTGGCACCCGCGCTGGACCGGCTGCTGACGCCGCTGCACGACCTGATGATCCGCGTGCGTGGCCTGCGCCGTGACGGGGACGTCGTCGTCAATCTTCTCGACTCCGGTCCGGACATTCTGGTGCGGACCGACGGTGCGCTGACGGTGGACGATCGCGCGCTGCTCGCGGCATTTGCCCGCGCGCACGACATTCCAAGGATCGCATGGGCGCCCGTCGATCAGCGCGAGCCCGCCGAGATCGCCGCCCAGATCGCCCCGGTGCGGCACAGGCTGGCCGGACATGCCGTCGTGCCGCCGCCCGGCGCTTTCCTCCAGGCCACGGCCGACAGCGAAGCCGCAATCCGCGACGCCGTTCTGGCAATGCTGCCACCCCGTCTGGCAGCCCGCGACGAGATCATCGAACTGTATGCGGGATGCGGAACCCTGACGTTCGGTCTTGCCGAACGCGGGCGAGTTCTGGCCGTCGAGGGCAACCCGGACGCAGCCACCTGCCTGAAGCAGGCGGCTGGCGGTCTGCGCATCTCGGTCCTGCAGCGCGACCTGAACCGCCAGCCACTCATGGCGCGGGAACTGGCGGCCAAACCGGTCGTGGTGCTCGACCCACCCCGGATGGGTGCCGGCGCGCAGATGCGCGAGATCGCCTCTGGCGCGCCACAACGGGTGGTTTATGTCAGTTGCAACCCGCAGGCCCTGACCAAGGACGCCGCCCTGCTCAAGGCGGCCGGCTACAGCCTTGCGGCGCTGACCATCATCGACCAGTTCGTCTGGTCGGCCGAGGTGGAAGCGATCGCCCTGTTCACCGCGCCGCCGGCGAAGCGCGCCCGCCGGCGGTAACACCCGTCAGACGTGGAAGCTCTCGCCACACCCGCAACGGCCTTTTTCGTTCGGATTGACGAAGGTGAACCCCGACTCAAGGTCCTTGACCACGTAATCCATCGTCGTCCCGATCAGGAACAGCGTCGCCTTGCGATCGACCAGCAGCGTGATGCCGCGGTCAGTGACCACCTCGTCATTGGGACCGGCGGCCTCGACGAAGGTCATGTCGTAGCCCATGCCCGAACATCCCTTGGTCGACACGGCGACGCGCAGAAGGCGCCCTGCCTCGCCGCCCGCATACAACGCCGCCAGTCGCTCCGCCGCGCGCTCGGTCAGGGTCATCAGGGGCGGTAATGCCCGCGTGGGACGGGCTGTCGCCTGTGCCGTTGTGCTCATGGTCGAGCCTCCTCAGAACATGTTGAGCGCAAGACGCGCGTCGTCACTCATCCGCGACATGTCCCACGGCGGATCCCACACGATGTCCACCTCGACTCCGCGGACCTTCTCGACCGATGCCACCGCGTCGCGCACCTGCTCGGGCAATTCCTGCGCGCTGGGACAGTTGGGCGCCGTCAGGGTCATCTCGATCTTCACCCGCCCGTCCTCGTGCAGGTCGATCGCATAGATCAGCCCGAGTTCGTAGATGTTGACCGGTATCTCGGGGTCGAACACCGTGGCGATCGCCTCGATCACCTTGTCTTCGTCAGCGATCCCGGGGGTCACGGCTTCCTCGCCATCCGGCGTCCAGCGGGTGCCGGTGGCAACGGCTGACGGGCCGTCCCCCTCAGTTGCGAAGACGGGAAAGCCGCTGGACTGCGCCGTCTGGCTGCTCACATCAACCATCTGTTTTCACTCCCTGTTCCGCAAGGGCCTCGGCCAGCGCGCTCCATGGCAGGGTCGCGCAGCGCCTGCGGGATTTCTGGCGGACCAGCGGCCGAAACATCATGAACCGCACGGTCGTCGCACCCTCCACCGTCACCACCTCTTCAAACTCGGATGTCAGAGCCGCGACATCGTCGCGGGCCGCGCCCGACAAAGCCTCGGCCATCAGGTCGGCACTGGCCTGACAGATCGCACACCCGCGCGTCTCGTGGCGCACCTCCGTGAGGCGCCCCTCCACACAGCGCAACGAGACCCGGACGCGATCCCCACACATCGGGTTGCGCCCCTCGCCAACACCCGTCGCCGCGTCAGCCACCCCCGCGAAACGCGGCGCCCGGCTGCGGGCCATCAGCGTCTGATGATAAAGATCGTGGCCGAGGTCGTTCATGTCACACGAACAATGTTCGAATGCGTGTCAGGCTGTCGACCAGAACGTCGATCTCGGCCCGTGTCGTATACAAAGCGAAGCTCGCGCGCGCCGTCGCCGTCAGGCCCAGCCGACGCATCAGGGGTTCGGCACAATGGTGGCCCGCGCGCACCGCCACGCCAGAGCGATCCAGCAGGGTCGCGATGTCATGCGGATGAACATCGGCCATCGTGAACGATATCACGCCCCCGCGCTCGACCGGGGCCCCTACGATCTCCAGACCGGGGACCTCGGGCAACCGCCGCAACGCATGGGCCACCAGATCGGCCTCATGCCGCGCGATCGCGTCGTAGCCGATGGACTCGACGTAGGAAATGGCGGCACCGAGACCGATGACCTCCAGGATCGCCGGCGTTCCCGCCTCGAACTTGTGCGGGACGCGTGCCCACGTCGCCTGCTCGAACGACACGCTGGAAATCATGTCGCCGCCGCCCATGAACGGCGGCATGGCGTCCAGCAGCGCCATGCGCCCCCACAGCACACCGACACCACTTGGACCATATAGCTTGTGGCCGGTGAACACGAAGAAGTCGGCATCGAGCGCCACCACGTCGATCGCACGGTGAACGATGGACTGGCTGCCGTCGAACAGGACCCTCGCACCGGCCGCATGGGCCATGTCGGCGACCCGACGCGCATCCACAACCGTTCCCAGCACGTTCGACATATGCGTGATCGCGACAAGCCCGACCTGTCCGTCGGACAACACCCGGGCGAGACCGTCGAAATCGAGGTCGCCCGCGTCCGTGATCGGCGCGATCCGCAGTTCGATTCCCGCCCGATCGCGCAGCATCTGCCACGGCACGAGATTGGCGTGATGCTCCATCTCGGAGATCACGACCGCCTGCCCGGGCTTCAACAAGGCGCCGAAGCTGTGCGCGACCAGATTGATGGCCTCAGTGCTGTTGTGCGTGAAGACGATTTCGTCCTGCGATGGCGCGTTCAGCAGCGCGGCCACCTGGGACCGGACAGCCTCATAGGCATCCGTCGTACGTTCGCTCATCCAGTGCAGGCCACGATGGATGTTCGCGTACTGGTGTCGCATGGCGTCGGCCATGGCGTCGATCACGGGCAGCGGCTTCTGTGCGGACGCCGCGCTGTCGAGAAACACCAGATCGCGTCCGTGCACCTTTTCCGACAAGATCGGAAAATCCCCGCGCCGCGCCGACAGATCGACCCGCACAGGAGCCATCAGATCGTCCATCACGCCCCCTTGCGCCAGTGACGCTCCACTGCATCGTCCAGAATGCCACGCAACGTCGGCTCACGCACCAATTCGACCGCGTCGAGCAGAAAGGCCCGCACGAGTATGGCGCGGGCTTCGGCGTCCGGTATTCCGCGGCTGCGCAGATAGAACAACTGTTCATCATCCAGCGCGCCAACCGTCGCGCCATGGCTGCACTTCACGTCGTCCGCGTAGATTTCCAGCTCCGGCTTGGCATCGATCTGCGCGCCGTCCGACAGCAACAGCGCCTGATTCATCTGATAGCCGTCGGTCTTCTGCGCCACCCGATCGACATAGATCTTGCCCTGGAACACGCCATGCGCGCGCCCGGACAACACGTTCTTGACCGTCTGCCGCGAGACGCAGCCCGGCGCGCCATGCGTGATGACCGACGTCAGGTCGGCATGCTGCGCACCGTCCAGAAGCTGCGCCGCGTTCACATGCGCGGCAGCGGCCCCACCCAGCAGGCCCACATGAACCTCGTGGCGGGCAAGCGAGCCGCCGACCGTCAGGGTGAAGCTGTCGTACTCGCCGCGCTCGGCGACATCGACATAGGCGCACGTGATGTGCCGCGCGCCCGGCGCCTCATCCTGGAACTTGACGTGCGTCAGAACGGCGTCGGCAGACACCACGATTTCCGCGACCGGATTGTGCAGATACTCGCCCTCGCCCAGCGCATACTCGAACAGTGCCAGACGCGCGCCACGCTGCAGCACGATCCGATGGCGCGGGTGAAACGACACCGGCGTGTCGGTCGCGACACCGACGCTGACGATCGCAATCGTCCCCGCGTCGACATCGGCCGCCACGTCGATCCGCGCACCGTCCTCGGCCAGAATGGTGTTGAGCATCGTCGCCGCATCGCGCTCCGGCCGCGCGATCGCGCCAAACGCGGGCTCATCGGCGAAGAACGACAGGCCGACGCCATCCGGCAGACGTGACAGACCGGCATCGAACCGACCGTTCACGAAGACGACACGGTTCATCACCGCCAGAGCGTCGATCCCACACCCCTGCAAAAGGGTGGCGGCACGCGCAGACGCCTGCGCTCCCGCGGAAAACGCGACATCGGCCAGCGGCGCCAGCGACGTGAAGTGCCACGCCTCCAGACGACGCGTCGGCAGTCCCTGCGCGCGCAGATGGCCACTGGCGGCCTCGCGGTCGCCCTGGGCACCGGTCAGGGCGGTCCCACGCGCGATAAACGCGTCGATGCCCGCCGCGTGTGTCGCCACCGTGGTCACGCTGCCTCCGCCAGAAACTGTGCGTAGCCTTCGGCTTCGAGCTGGCGCGCGATTTCAGGACCACCACTGTGGATGATGCGGCCGCGCGCCATGACGTGAATCCGGTCCGGCACCAGATGGTCCAGCAGGCGCTGGTGATGGGTGATGACCAGCGCGGAAAAGTCCGGGCCACGCAGGCTGTTCACGCCTTCGGCCACGATGCGCAGCGCGTCGATGTCCAGTCCGCTGTCCGTCTCGTCGAGAATGGCCAGGGACGGGCGCAGCATGCGCATCTGCAGCACCTCGTTCCGCTTCTTCTCACCACCCGAGAAGCCGACATTCACATTGCGCTTGAGCATGTCGTCATGGATCGAGAGATGCTTGATCTCCTTGCGCACGTCCTTGAGGAACGTGACCGCGTCCAGCTCACTCTCGCCGCGTGCGCGCCGCACCGCGTTCACCGCGGTGCGCAGGAAGTTCGCGTTGTTCACGCCCGGCAGTTCGACAGGGGCCTGGAACGCCAGGAACACGCCCAGAGCCGCGCGCTCCTCGGGCTCAAGCGCCAGAAGGTCCTGATCGCGAAACGTGACGGATCCGTCAGTGACGTCGTAATCCTCGCGCCCGGCCAGAACGTAGGACAGCGTCGACTTTCCCGACCCGTTCGGCCCCATGATCGCATGCACTTCGCCGGGCGGAATGACCAGATCGACGCCGCGCAGGATCGGCTTTTCGGTCCCGTTGTCGTCGATACGGGCGCACAGGCCGGAGATTTTCAGAAATTCGGAACTCATGTGACCTATCTCTCCTTAACCCACGCTGCCTTCAAGGCTGATCTGCAGCAGCTTTTGCGCCTCGACCGCGAATTCCATCGGCAGTTCCTTCAGAACGTCCTTGCAGAATCCATTGACGATCAGACCAACCGAATCCTCTTCCGACAGACCACGGCTGCGGCAGTAAAAAAGCTGATCTTCTGAAATCTTCGATGTCGTCGCCTCGTGTTCGACACGGGCGGACATGTTGCGGTTCTCGATATATGGCACCGTGTGCGCGCCACACTGGTCGCCGATCAGCAGGCTGTCGCACTGGGTGAAATTACGCGCGCCGGATGCCTTGGGCATCATCCGCACCAGACCGCGATACGTGCTGTCCGAGTGACCGGCGCTGATGGTCTTGGCAATGATGGTCGACCGCGTGTTGCGCCCGATATGGATCATCTTCGTGCCCGTGTCCGCCTGCTGGCGGTTGTTCGTCACAGCGACCGAGTAGAATTCACCGACCGAGCCTTCGCCCTGTAGAATGCAGGACGGATATTTCCACGTGATCGCCGAGCCCGTCTCGACCTGCGTCCAGGAAATCTTGGCCCGCGCGCCCCGGCAGGCCCCGCGCTTGGTGACGAAGTTGTAGATCCCGCCCCGACCGTCCGCATCACCGGGATACCAGTTCTGCACCGTCGAATACTTGATCGACGCATCCTCCATGGCAACCAGTTCGACGACCGCCGCATGCAGCTGGTTCTCGTCGCGCATCGGCGCCGTGCAGCCTTCGAGGTAGGACACGCTGGCCCGGTCCTCGACCACGATCAACGTGCGCTCGAACTGGCCCGTATTCTTCGCATTGATGCGGAAATAGGTCGACAGTTCCATCGGGCAGCGAACGCCCGCCGGCACATAGACAAACGACCCGTCCGTGAACACTGCCGAATTCAGCGCGGCGTAGAAATTATCGGCCGCCGGCACGACCGAGCCCAGATAACGCCGCACCAGATCGGGGTGCTCCCGCACCGCTTCGGAAATCGAGCAGAAGATCACGCCGGCTTCGGCCAAAGTCTTGCGGAACGTGGTCACGACCGACACGCTGTCGAACACCGCATCGACGGCTATGGGCAGACGTGCCTCCTCCCCTTCCGGCACTTCGACACCCGCCAGAATCGCCTGCTCATGCAGCGGAATACCCAGCTTTTCATAAGTACGCAGAAGCTCGGGATCGACCTCGTCCAGTGACTTGGGCCCGTCCTTCTTCTTCGGCGCGGCATAGTAATACGCATCCTGATAGTCGATCGGCGGATGCGACACCTTCGCCCACTGGGGCTCGGGCATTTCCAGCCAGGCGCGATAGGCCTTCAGACGCCACTCCAGAAGCCACGACGGCTCTTCCTTGCGGGCCGAAATCAGACGGATGGTATCCTCGTTCAGGCCCTTGGGCGCGAACTCCATGTCGATATCAGTCTCGAAGCCCCATTTGTAGGTCGACTGACCCAACGTCTCGACGGCTTCGCGTGTCTCTGTCACGGCTGGCATGTGAGGTCTCTTTCCTAAAGCGCCGGCGTCGGCAGGGGAGCGGGCTCAGAACAGGCGCGGCCCGAGGCGGGATGCCCGTTCCGGGCCATATCCGCCAGCGAGATGCGGTCCAGTGCCTCGCGGATCGCCAGGTTGACGGGATCCCAGTTGCCGCACAGGCCGCACAACGTGCTGGCCTCGCAATCGTGGCCGTCCACGCAGCCAGTCAGCTTGATCGGCCCGTCCATCGCCGAAATCACACGCGCGACGGAAATGTCGCCCAGAGGACGCGCCAAGTGGTAGCCACCCCGCGCCCCGCGCTGCGACTGCACGATCCCGCGCGCCGCCAGTATCTTGAGGATCTTCGCGACAGTGGGTTCGCGCACACCCGTCACCTGCGACAGCATGCCCGACGCCATGACCCCATCCTGTTGTCCGAGCCGAACCAGAATGACGACCGCGTAATCGGCCAGTTTGGACAGTTTGAGCATTCCCCGGCTTTCCATCTCTCGCCGCGCCATCAATGCGGACAAGTTTGGTCCTGTTTGTGACCACATGCGTCCGCCGCGACGCCCCGTCAAGTCCGAACTGCGCTTTTTGAGCACATGTGCCCGCAAACCCCGCCCGACCACATCCCTGCCCTGCGCCAGCCGCCGATCTGCCCTCAGCCCGCGTCCACGCCGAACAGCCCGTTCAACAGCAAGAACAGCACCGCGCCGACCACAAAACCGACCAGCGTGCCGTTCATCCGAACATATTGCAGGTCCGATCCCACACGCAGCTCAAGCCGGTCGGCCAGATCCCGCCCGTCCCAGCGGGCCACCACGGACGCCATGAACTCGGCCAGTTTTTCACGCGCCGATGGCAGCGCACGCAGCGCCATCGACGCGGCACCATCGGTCACACGCTGGCGGGTCACGGGATCATGCGTGATCTGCTCGGCCATGCGGGCCAGACTGTCCGTCACGATCGAGGCGCACCAGCCGTCGGGTTCAGTGATGTCGGCCTCGATCATAGCGCGCAGACGGCCCCACAAATCGTTGCCCCACGCGCGCATGGTGTCATGCGTGAAGATACCGCCGATCGCCCCGCTGATCTCGGCACGGCGCTCCGGGTCTGTCTCGATCCGGTCGATCTCCGCCCGGACCCAGCGCGAGAACCCCTCGCGGATGTCGGAATCCCGCGGGTCGACACGTTCGAGCTCCTGATTGACCGCGCCCAGCACCCGCGTCGCCACCGACCCGCCGATCGCCCACCCCAGAATGCGGCCGCCCTGTTCACGCACACGCTCCTCGATCATCACGCGCAGGGAGGCCTCACGTGCCTTGAGGGCTTCCTTGAACTGGTCGAGCAGGAACGACAGCACCTCCTGATGGCAGTCGCCCTCGACCATGGAGCGCAGGACACGTGCCAGAAGCGGCGCCACGTCCGCCCCGCCCATGACCACCGGCAGCGCCCGTCCAATGGCCACTCCCGCGCGCCCGTCCTCCATACGGTCGAGCACGGTCGGCAGGGCACGCGCGAGCGCGCGGCTCAGCGTCGCCGCGGTTTCAGGCCGGGCCAGCATATCTCCCAGAACCGCGGGCACATCAATGCCGCGCAGCGCGCGCCCGATATCCTGCTCCGTAAAGAACTGACCCGAGACGAAGCGGCCGAGCGCGCGGCCCAGCCGGTCCTTCTGCGCCGGCAGGATCGCGGTGTGCGGGATCGGCAGCCCCAGCGGACGACGAAACAGGGCCGTGACCGCGAACCAGTCCGCCAGTCCGCCGACAACACCCGCTTTCGCACCGGCCCGCAGCGTTCTGACAGCCAGAGAGGGCGACACCCACCCCATCGCCGGCAGGGCGTAGCCGGCCACCGTCACGGCACCCATGCCGACCAGAAGCCCGGTCGCCACCCGCTTGTATCGCCGGAGCGTGTGCTGCGCGGCGCGATCGTGCTCGTTCTCGACCTTCATCGGCTCTGGTTACCATCGCCCGGCGCGCTTCCCAAGCCCGGCCTGGTCGCGCATGCCTCGGGCTTTGCCGTCGGTTGCATGACGGCAGCAGACATGGGACGCTCGGCGCACAGGTTTCACGCCCCACACACGACAGAACGACGCGGCACTCTGACAGATCGCGCGCAGGACAGAAGACCGACACCGATGGATGACGCCACCAGCCCCTCAGCCCTCGCCCTGATCGACGACGTGCGCACGGCCCTCGCGGGTGCCACGCCGGCCGCCGGCGCCGGGCCGCTGCTG
>NZ_JABXXR010000095.1 GCF_013376175.1 Ameyamaea chiangmaiensis | reverse complement strand
AGCGTCTCCCGGCAAGGGAAGATCGGGTCCGGCGCGCGGTCCCGGTTCGGGTGCGGCCAGCGCGCCTCGATCCAGGCGAACCGCCTCATCACAGCCCGCTCGCGCGGTGCGGTCATCAAGGCGCGGGTCGTCCGTCATGGCGGGCGCTCCGCGCCGCTCTCGACGCATCTCGATTATCTGCGCCGCGACGGCGTCACCCGCGACGGGGAGAAGGCCCGGCTGTTCGGTCCGGGCGGCAATGATGTCGATGCCAGGGATTTCGCGGAGCGATCCGAGGACGACCGCCACCATTTCCGGTTCATCGTCTCGCCGGACGACGCGCTGGAAATGTCCGACCTCAAGGGCTTCACCCGTGAGCTGGTCGGCCAGATGGAAAAGGATCTCGGCACGCGGCTCGAATGGGTCGCGGTCGATCACTGGAACACCGAGCATCCGCATGTCCATCTGATCGTGCGCGGCGTGCGCGATGACGGCGAGAACCTGGTCATCTCGCGTGACTATATAAAGGAGGGCATGCGTGAGCGGGCGCGCGACCTGATCACCCAGGAGCTGGGGCCGCGCACCGATCAGGAGATCCGGCAGACGCTGGAGCGCCAGATCGACGCCGACCGCTGGACCAACCTCGACCGTCAGCTCGCCCGCGACGCCTATCGCACCGGCGTCATCGATCTCGCGCCGCATCCCGATCGGCAGCCCGACGAATTCCATGCCCTGAAGATCGGGCGGCTGCGTAAGCTCGAAGGCCTCGGGCTCGCCGACGAGATCAGTCCGGGACAGTGGACGATCTCGGACAAGGCCGAAGCGACACTCCGCGAGCTCGGCAAGCGCGGCGATATCATCAAGCGCATCCATCACGGCCTGACCGAGCGTGGGATCGAGCGCGGCGCGGCGAGCTATGTGCTGGCATCCGAAAGCCTCAACGATCCGGTCGTCGGCCGCCTGGTCGCCCGCGGCCTCGACGACGAACTGAAGGGCACGGCCTTCGCCGTCGTCGATGGCGTCGACGGCCGCACCCACCACATAAAGCTGCCCGATCTCGATGCAGCGGGCGACAGCGCGCCCGGCTCGATCGTCGAGCTTCGAAAGTTTGACGACGCGCGGGGCCAGCGCCGCTTGGCGATAGCCGTACGCTCCGACCTCGACGTCGAGCGGCAGGTCACCGCGACCGGCGCCACTTGGCTCGACCGCCAGAATATCGCCCGCGAGCCGGTGGCGCTCGGCGGCGGCTTCGGCGCCGAGGTCCGCGACGCGATGGATCGGCGCGCCGAGCATCTTGTCAGTCAGGGCTTCGCCGAGCGACAGACGCGCGGCATCAGCTTCCAGCCCAGCCTGATCGACACGCTGCGACGTCGCGAACTGGAAGCCGTCAGCGAACGCATCGCCGCCGAAACCGGGCGTCCCCAGGTCAAGCCGGAGTCCGGCGAATATGTCACCGGCACCTACCAGCGGCGGCTGAACCTCGCGAGCGGCCGCTTCGCCATGATCGACGACGGGCTCGGCTTCAGCCTCGTGCCCTGGACACCATCAATCGAAAAGCAGCTCGGCCGTCACGTCTCCGGCGTCGCTCGAAGCGATGGCTGCGTCGACTGGAGCTTCGGCCGCCAGCGGGGGCTCGGCCTGTGACCATCATCCCAAGCGAAAGGAACCCGCCATGTCCGCCACCAAGATCCTCTGGGACCAGATCCTCACCGTCTTCGCTATCGTCCTGTTGACGACATGGGCCGCTACGCAATGGACGGCCTACCGGCTCGGCTTCCAGCCCCAGCTCGGACCACCATGGTTCATGCTCGGTCATTGGCCGATCTACCATCCGTGGTCCTTCTTCCCGTGGTGGTATTTCTACGACGCCTATGCGCCGCCGATCTTCGTCGAGGGCGCCTACATCGCGGCGTCCGGCGGCTTCGTGTCAATCGCCGTCGCCATAGGCATGTCGGTCTGGCGAGCCCGCGAGGCGAAGAACGCCGAGACCTTCGGGTCGGCGCGTTGGGCACATGAACACGAAGTCCGCGGCGCTGGCCTGCTCGGCGAGGACGGCGTGGTGCTCGGCAAGTACGACCGCGCTTATCTTCGGCACGATGGACCCGAGCACGTGCTGTGCTTCGCGCCGACCCGCTCCGGCAAGGGCGTTGGCCTGGTCGTGCCGTCGCTGCTCACCTGGCCGGGCTCGGCGATCGTGCATGACATCAAGGGTGAGAACTGGACGCTGACCGCCGGCTTCCGCGCCCGCCATGGCCGGGTGCTGCTGTTCGATCCCACCAACGCGAAGTCGGCCGCCTACAATCCGTTGCTCGAGGTGCGCCGCGGCGAATGGGAGGTCCGCGACGTGCAGAACATCGCCGACATCCTGGTCGATCCGGAGGGCAGCCTCGAAAAGCGGAACCACTGGGAAAAGACCAGCCACGCGCTCCTGGTCGGCGCGATCCTGCATGTCCTCTACGCGGACGAGGACAAGACGCTCGCCGGTGTCGCCGCCTTCCTCTCCGATCCGAAGCGGCCGATCGAGTCCACCTTGGCGGCGATGATGAAGACCGCCCATCTCGGGGAGAGCGGACCGCATCCGGTAATCGCGTCGGCCGCCCGCGAGCTGCTCAACAAGTCCGACAACGAACGCTCCGGCGTGCTCTCGACCGCCATGTCGTTCCTCGGCCTCTATCGCGATCCCGTCGTCGCCGAGGTGACGCGCCGCTGCGACTGGCGCATCGCCGACATCGTTGGCGCCCAGCAACCGACCAGCCTCTACCTGGTCGTGCCGCCTTCGGACATCGCGCGGACCAAGCCGCTCATCCGGCTCATCCTCAATCAGATCGGCCGGCGCCTGACGGAGGATCTGAAGGCGAAGGGCAACCGCCATCGGCTGCTGCTGATGCTCGACGAGTTCCCGGCGCTCGGCCGGCTCGACTTCTTCGAATCCGCGCTCGCCTTTATGGCCGGCTACGGGTTGAAGGCGTTCCTGATCGCGCAGTCGCTGAACCAGATCGAGAAGGCTTATGGGCCGAACAACTCGATTCTCGACAACTGCCACGTCCGTGTCAGCTTCGCGACCAACGACGAGCGCACCGCAAAGCGCGTCTCCGATGCGCTCGGCACGGCGACCGAGATGCGCGCCATGCGCAACTATGCTGGCCATCGACTTTCGCCCTGGCTCGGCCATCTGATGGTGTCGCGCTCGGAAACCGCAAGACCGCTGCTCACCCCGGGCGAGATCATGCAGCTCCCGCCCACCGACGAGATTGTCATGGTCGCGGGCACGCCGCCGATCCGCGCGAAGAAGGCGCGCTACTACGAGGATCGCCGCTTCAAGGATCGGATCATGGCGCCGCCGGCGCTCACCAGGCCGAAGCAGCCAGGAATGGACGATTGGAGCCGTCTACCACTTCCAGCCCGGCCGGCGAGCGCGGTGTCGCCAGGCGCGGCTGTCATCGAGGATGGCGGTGACGAAGATCCGACCGGATCGGAACGGCGTCACCAGCCCGAGCTGGAACGCGCCGCGCCGGTCGAGAAGAAGGCGCTGATCGAGAACGAGTTCGACGGCGGCTTCGACGACGAGGCCGATGACGACACCGCCCGGATCAGCCGCGCGAACCAGATCATGCGTGGCGTAGCGCGCCAGGTCTCGCTCGATCCGAACGACGGCATGGACCTGTGAGGCGCCCATGGCCAATCCATCGAAGAAGCAGCGCCTGTCGGTCTATCTCGAACCCGAGGTGATGAAGGCGCTTGCGGCCTATGCGGCCCGGCGCGATCAGTCACGCTCGCTGATCGCCGAGGCGGCGATCGCATCCTTCCTGTCGCCGGACGCCGCCGAACGGCAGGAGGCGGCAACGACCAAACGCCTCGACCAGCTCGACCGTCGCATGACGCGCATGGAGCGCGACGTCAGCATCTCGATCGAGATGCTCGCCGTCTTCGTGCGGTTCTGGCTAACCGCCAACCCGCCGCTGCCCGAGCCGGCGCACGCCGCCGCCCGAGCGCAGGCGGGTGAGCGTTACGACGCCTTTGTGGCGGCGCTCGGCCGCAGACTGGCCAAGGGTCCTAAGCTCCGGCAGGAGATTTCCGAAGACATCAACGCGGGGAGCGGCGACAACTGACGGATATGCTAATAGTACCTCAGCAACGCCATCGAAAGGAGAATTACAGCATTGTCGATCCACATTTCCCATGACCAGAAATCGGGGCGTTGGTCTTTTTCTTATAGTCGCCATCTATTCGTCGCCGTCGGCATGGTGTTCCTGGCCGGAGGCATAGCGGCGCTTGCCGGGCCTTGGTGGCTACCCATCGCCACGTTCGTTTTCGGAAAGATTGACGTCAAGATCGACTCATCTGCCAACTATTGGGTAGCGGCTATCCTGATCGTAGTCGGCCTATCAATCCTGGCATTCAAATTCTTGGTGCTCGATAAATGGGCGCACCGTCTGGCAATCGACAAAGAGACGATCGCCCGATCCCCTCCGGCAGTGCAGGAAGTGAAGCGATATTTCGATGATCTTCTAGACGACCACTCTTATCGTTCGAGTTTCGATACACACTTCTATCGCGCGTACAATCAGTTCTCGGACGCTTCTAACGCTCTCCAGGACACAAAAACGGCGGCTCTCTTCAATACGTTTGCCACCGATGCAAGGGCGTTACACCATTTTGTCGCACCGAACTTCTTTGTGTTCCCCGACAACCAAGGGCCCAATCCGGACTACCGGTATTGCTTAGCCCCACACATGAACATCGACCGGGACATGGTCTCCTACGACGCGAAGAAGGTTGCGCGGTACGACGAGTTGAAACGCGAACTCGCCGAGCGCGTCGCACAAGCTCGGCAATCCTACGACGCTTTTGTCCGTCGACTTAAGAAGCTTGGACATATCTAGCGGCCCTGACGTGAGCCGCAAGTTCGCCTGGGCCGGCGCGTCTTGGTCTGACGCGACGCTAGGAGCCCCAGGACAGCGATCCCGCGCGCGACGCGCAATAAGCAACGATTGCGGCAACTCACGTATTCGGTGATTCCGCCGAACGCCTGTCTTTGTACGCCACGGTACGACAAGCAAAACAACCTGTTGCCGCAGGCTGATTTCCGGTTCTCTTAATCATCCCCGATCCAGGGACGGACTGACGCGGTCCCGCAAAGAACGGGGACAACGTGGTCACTTCTTCCGAGAATTCTGAGGCGACACTTCGCGGGGCCCGCATGCTGCGGACCGCCCTCGGTCCCGCCATCGCCGGATTCCTCGGAGACGCCAGCGTCGTCGAGGTGATGCTCAACCCTGACGGCCGTCTCTGGATCGACCGGCTCTCGGAAGGCCTGTCCGACACCGGCGAGCGGCTCTCCGCGGCCGACGGCGAGCGCATCGTGCGCCTGGTCGCCCACCATGTCGGCGCGGAGGTCCATGCCGGCAATCCCCGCGTCTCGGCCGAGCTGCCGGAAACGGGGGAGCGGTTCGAGGGGTTGTTGCCGCCAGTTGTCTCTGCCCCGGCCTTCGCCATCCGCAAACCCGCCGTCGCCGTCTTCACGCTCGACGATTATGTCGCAGCCGGCATCATGTCCGCCGCGCAGGCCGAGGCATTGCGTGAGGGTGTCGCCTCCCGCGCCAATATCCTCGTTGCCGGCGGCACGTCGACCGGCAAGACAACGCTGACCAATGCGCTGCTCGCCGAGGTGGCGAAGACCTCAGATCGCGTCGTTATCATCGAGGACACGCGCGAACTGCAATGCGCTGCGCCCAATCTCGTCGCTATGCGGACGAAGGATGGCGTGGCCTCGCTCTCCGATCTTGTCCGCTCATCCTTGCGGCTGCGCCCCGATCGCATCCCGATCGGCGAGGTGCGCGGCGCAGAGGCGCTCGACCTGCTCAAGGCATGGGGCACCGGCCATCCAGGCGGGGTCGGCACGATCCACGCTGGCAACGCAATCGGCGCGCTGCGACGGATGGAACAGCTCATTCAGGAAGCCGTCGTCACTGTCCCCCGCGCGCTGATTGCCGAAACGATCGATCTCGTCGCCGTGCTGTCCGGCCGCGGTTCTGCGCGCCGGCTTTCCGAACTCTTCCGTGTCGAGGGCCTTGGCCCTGACGGCGATTACCGCGTCGTGCCCGTCGTCATGGAGGGCGACGGCGGTCCGGCTTCCCCCACCAACCAAGTCCCCAGCCTCAACCCCGAAGGAGACCTCCTGTGATCCAAACCCTGCGCCTTTCGCGCTTCAATCAAGCCCGCCAACGCCTCGCCATGACCGTATCGGTCGCCACGCTGTCCGTGGTGATGGCGGCCCCCGCCTATGCTTCCGGCTCGTCCATGCCGTGGGAACAGCCGCTCCAGCAAATCCTCCAGTCGATCGAAGGCCCGGTCGCCAAGATCATCGCCGTCATCATCATTATCACGACCGGCCTGACGCTGGCCTTCGGCGATACGTCGGGCGGTTTCCGTCGCCTGATCCAGATCGTGTTCGGCCTGTCGATCGCTTTCGCGGCCAGCTCGTTCTTCCTGTCGTTCTTCTCGTTCGGCGGCGGAGCGCTGGTCTGATGGCGGGCGTCGTCGATCAGGGCGGAGAGGTGCCGGGATACACCGTCCCGCTGCACCGGGCGCTCAGCGAACCGATCCTGCTCGGCGGCGCGCCGCGCGCCATCGCCATCATGAACGGCACGCTGGCCGGCGCGGTCGGTCTCGGCCTGCGCCTCTGGCTGGTCGGCATCCTCATCTGGGCGATCGGTCACTTTGCGGCGGTTTGGGCGGCCAAGCGCGACCCGCTCTTCGTCGAGGTCGGTCGTCGCCATCTGCGCATCCCCGCGCATCTCACTGTCTGAGGGGCGCGGCCATGATGAATCTCGCCGAATATCGCAACAAGAATGCACGCCTCGCCGACTTCCTGCCCTGGGTGGCGCTGGTCGGCGCTGGCATCGTGCTCAACAAGGACGGCAGCTTCCAGCGCACCGCGCGGTTTCGCGGTCCCGATCTGGATTCGGCTGTGCCCGCCGAACTGGTCGCCATCGCCGGGCGCTTGAACAACGCCTTCCGCCGTCTCGGTTCAGGCTGGGCGATCTTCGTGGAGGCGCAACGCCATGCCGCTGCGACCTATCCGAACAGCCTGTTCCCGGATTCGGCGTCGGCGCTTGTCGATGCTGAGAGGAAGGCCGATTTCGAGGAAGCAGGCAGCCACTTCGAGTCCAGCTACTTCCTGACCTTTTGTTATCTGCCGCCAGTGGAGGACGCCGCCCGCGCCGAGACCTGGCTTTACGAGGGCCGCGAGAAGGCTGGCATTGATCCTACCGAGGTGATGACCGGTTTCGCCGACCGCACCGACCGGCTGCTGCGCCTGATCGAAGCGTTCATGCCGGAATGCCGGTGGCTCGATGACGGCGAGACGCTGACCTACCTCCACGGCTGCGTTTCCACGCACCGTCACCGTGTCCGCGTGCCCGAGACGCCGATCTATCTCGACGCGCTGCTCGCCGATCAGCCGCTCACCGGCGGGCTGGAGCCGCGCCTTGGCGGCGCGCATCTACGCGTACTGACGATAACTGGCTTTCCGACCGCGACGACACCCGGCTTGCTCGACGAGTTAAACCGGTTGGCTTTTCCTTATCGCTGGTCCACCCGCGCCATCCTGCTCGACAAGACCGACGCGGTGAAGCTGCTGACCAAAATCCGCCGCCAATGGTTCGCCAAGCGCAAGTCTATCGCCGCGATCCTCAAGGAGGTGATGACCAACGAACAATCGGTGCTGGTGGATACCGACGCCTCGAACAAGGCGGCGGATGCCGATCTCGCGCTTCAGGAACTCGGCGCTGACTATGCCGGTATCGCTTATGTAACCGCCACCGTAACGGTCTGGGACAACGATCCCCGCATAGCCGACGAGAAGCTGCGGCTTGTCGAGAAGGTCATCCAGGGCCGCGACTTCGCGGCGATGGCCGAGACCATCAACGCGGTCGATGCCTGGTTCGGATCGTTGCCCGGCCACGTTTACGCGAACGTCCGCCAGCCGCCAATTTCCACGCTCAATCTCGCCCATATGATCCCGCTTTCCGCAGTGTGGGCGGGGCCGGAACGGGACGAGCATTTTGCGGCACCCCCACTGCTGTTCGGCAAGACGGAAGGTTCGACCCCGTTCCGGTTTTCCCTTCATGTCGGCGACGTCGGCCACACGTTGATCGTCGGCCCGACCGGCGCGGGCAAGTCCGTGCTGCTCGCGCTGATGGCCTTGCAGTTCCGGCGATATGCTGGGGCGCAGGTGTTCGCCTTCGATTTCGGCGGCTCGATCCGCGCGGCGGCGCTTGCCATGCGCGGCGACTGGCACGATCTCGGTGGCGGACTGACGGAGGGATCGGAAACCTCCGTCGCGCTTCAGCCGCTCGCCCGTGTCGACGAAACAGCCGAACGCGCCTGGGCTGCCGACTGGATCGGCGCGATCCTCGTCCGGGAAGGCGTCACGCTCACGCCCGAGGTGAAGGAGCATCTCTGGACGGCGCTGACCTCGCTCGCTTCCGCGCCAGTGGAAGAGCGGACCATCACTGGCCTCTGCGTTCTGTTGCAGTCCAACGACCTGAAGCAGGCGCTGCGCCCCTATTGCATCGGCGGCGCCTGGGGCCGGCTGCTCGACGCGGAATCTGAACATCTCGGCACCGCGACGGTGCAGGCGTTCGAGACCGAGGGGCTTATCGGCACCGAGGCTGCGCCCGCCGTGCTCGCCTATCTCTTCCATCGGATCGAAGACCGGCTCGACGGATCGCCGACGCTCATCATCGTCGATGAAGGTTGGCTGGCGCTCGACGACGAGGGTTTCGCGGGCCAGCTCCGCGAATGGCTGAAGACACTCAGGAAGAAGAACGCCAGCGTGATCTTCGCCACGCAGTCGCTCTCCGACATCGACGGCAGCGCCATCGCACCCGCCATCATCGAAAGCTGCCAGACTCGGCTCTTGCTCCCCAACGAGCGCGCCATCGAGCCGCAGATCACCGCCATCTATCGCCGCTTCGGCCTCAACGATCGTCAGATCGAGATCGTCGCGCGGGCCATGCCGAAGCGCGATTATTACTGCCAGTCGCGGCGCGGCAACCGGCTGTTCGAGCTGGGCCTGTCTGATGTGGCGCTGGCGCTCTGCGCCGCCTCATCCAAGACCGATCAGGCCGCCATCGCTGCGATCGTCGCCGAGAATGGCGTGGACGGATTCCTCGCCGCCTGGCTGCGCCATCGCGGCGTCGGCTGGGCCGCCGACCTCATTCCCAACCTCACCAACAAGGAGAATCCCGAATGAAACTGCGCCGTTCGCGCGCGGCGTTGCTTGCCGCGTCCATGCTGTCCATTCCGCTGGCCTTGTCGCCGATCGTCACGACGCCAGCCTATGCCATCATCGTCTTCGACCCGTCGAACTATGCGCAAAACGTGCTCACCGCCGCGCGCTCGCTCCAGCAGATCACCAACCAGATCACCTCGCTTCAGAACGAGGCGCAGATGCTCATCAACCAGGCCCGCAATCTGGCGAGCCTGCCTTACTCGTCGCTCCAGCAGTTGCAACAGTCTGTGCAGCGGACGCAGCAGCTTCTGCAACAGGCGCAGAACATTGCCTATGACGTCCAGCAGATCGACCGAGCGTTCCAGACCAAATACGGTAATGTCTCGATGTCCGCGTCGGACCAGCAGCTCGTGGCCGATGCCCGTTCGCGCTGGCAAAATACGGTCGGCGGTTTGCAGGACACGATGCGCGTGCAAGCGACCGTCGTCGGCAATATCGACACCAACCGCACCCAGATGTCGGCGCTGGTCGGGGCGAGCCAGTCGGCGACCGGCGCGCTTCAGGCGACGCAGGCCGGCAACCAACTCCTCGCGCTTCAAGCACAGCAGCTCGCCGACCTTACCGCCGTCGTGGCGGCGAACGGCCGGGCGCAGGCGCTGTCGGACGCCGAACGCGCCACCGCCGCTGAACAGGGCCGCGAACAGCGTCGCCGTTTCCTGACGCCGGGCACGGGCTACCAGCCCGGCCACGCGCAGATGTTCCACGGCAACAACTGAGCGGGGCAGCGTCATGGACGGCAAGACCCTCGCGCGCATCGGCGCCGTTATCTTCGTCGCGCTGGCGATTACCGCCACCGCAATCGAGATGAACCGGCCTGCCGACAGACCGGACGATCCGGTCACGGTAGCGCAGCCCGTCACGGCGCGAGATCCGCTGCGCGCGGAACTCGCCCGCTGTAGCGGCATGGGCGAGGCCGGCGGGCGCGATCCGTCCTGCCTGCACGCCTGGGCCGAGAACCGCCGCCGCTTCCTGGGTCAGCCGGAGCCGGCCGCGTCCACGATGCCGATCGCATCGGACGCACCGACGACGCTGTTCCCGACCGCACCAGCTTCCACGCCAGACCAGAACGGGAGCCGCTGACATGCAGGGCGCCGGCGTCATCGACCATTTCCTCGAAGTCTTCACCCGCTATATCGACAGCGGCTTCGGCCTGCTGCGCCCGGAGGTGGCGTTTATCGCCACCACGCTGATCGTCATCGACGTGACGCTGGCGGCGCTGTTCTGGTCGTGGGGCGCCGACGAGGACATCATCGCCCGGCTGGTGAAGAAGACGCTGTTCGTCGGTGTGTTCGCCTACATCATCGGCAACTGGAACAATCTCGCCCGCATCGTCTTCGAGAGCTTCGCCGGTCTCGGCCTGAAGGCGTCGGGCACCGGCTTCACCACCGCCGATCTCCTGCGCCCCGGCAAGGTGGCGCAGACCGGCCTCGATGCTGCCCGGCCGCTGCTCGATTCCATCTCCGATCTGATGGGCTGGGTCTCGTTCTTCGAGAACTTCATCCAGATCGCCTGCCTGATGTTCGCCTGGGCGCTCATCCTGCTCGCCTTCTTCATCCTCGCCATCCAGCTTTTCATCACCCTGATCGAGTTCAAGCTGACGACGCTCGCCGGCTTCGTGCTGATCCCGTTCGGCCTGTTCGGCAAATCCGCCTTCATGGCCGAACGGGTGCTCGGCAACGTCATCTCGTCGGGCATCAAGGTGCTGGTGCTCTCCGTCATCATCGGCATCGGCTCGATCCTGTTTTCCGAGTTCACGCAAGGGTTCAACGGCGCGACGCCCTCGATCGACGACGCCATGACCATCGTGCTCGCTGCGCTGTCGCTGCTCGGCCTTGGCATCTTCGGTCCCGGCATCGCCAACGGCCTCGTCTCCGGTGGTCCGCAACTTGGCGCGGGCGCGGCGGTCGGCACCGGTCTCGCCGCAGGCGGTATGGTCGCGGCGGGCGCTGCCGCGGTCGGCGCTGTCGCCTCC
>NZ_JABXXR010000094.1 GCF_013376175.1 Ameyamaea chiangmaiensis | reverse complement strand
CCCGTCGCGTGAGCCGACGGACCATGAGCGGCGCGAGAGGCGCGGCCGGACTCTGCGGGCGCCGGGGCGGCATGGCCGCCAACGATCGCCAGGGCTGTCGTGACGGCGAACAGCCAGCGGGATCGAGGCGGTGCGGTCAGCGGCGCTTGTCCAGAAGGGAAGCGCCTGTCATGGCGTCCGGCTGTGTCAGACCCATCAGGTCCAGAAGCGTTGGCGCCAGATCGGCCAGACGCCCGTCGTGTAGCCGTGTCCCCGGAACGCCGGTCAGTGCTACCGGAACCACGTTGAGCGTATGCGCGGTGTGGGGTCCACGTGTGACCTCATCGAACATCGTTTCGCAATTGCCGTGGTCGGCGGTGACCAGAAGGGCTCCGCCCGCACGGTGAATGGCGTCGACGATGCGCCCCAGTCCCTTGTCCACAGCCTCCACGGCCTTGATGGCTGCCGATAGAATGCCGGTGTGGCCGACCATGTCCGGGTTTGCGAAATTCAGGACGATCAGGTCGTAGACGCCGCTTTCGATTGCCGCGACGGCCTTTTCGGTTAGCTCAGGCGCGGACATTTCCGGCTGAAGGTCATACGTCGCAACCTTGGGCGACGGCACCAAGATACGGTCCTCACCGGGTAGCTGGGCTTCCCGGCCACCGTTCAGGAAATATGTGACGTGGGGGTATTTCTCGGTCTCGGCCATGCGCAGCTGACGAAGACCTGCGGCTGACACTACGTCGCCGAGCAGATCGTCCAGACTCTGCGGGGGAAAGAGCACGCCAATCCGCTTGGACAGCGTGTCGGAATAGTGTGTCATGCCCGCGACCGCCGCGAACGACACCACCCGGCCGCGCGCAAAGCCGTCGAACGCGGGTTCGACGAGCGCGTCCAGAAGCTGGCGGATGCGATCGGCGCGGAAATTGAACGATACGATGCCGTCGCCATCCTTCATGCCCGCATAGTCGCCGATCACCGTGGGCGGCATGAACTCGTCCGTGACCCCGGCGGCATATCCGGCAGTGAGAACCGACACCGGATCAGGCGCGCGAGGTCCTTCGGCGGACACCAGGACATCATAAACCTTCTGGACACGGTCCCAGCGCCTGTCGCGGTCCATGGCGAAATACCGTCCCGAGAGGGAACCGATGGACACGGCGGGTGGCAACGCCGACAACAGTTCAGCGACGAAGTCCTGTCCCGAATGCGGGGGCGTATCGCGGCCGTCGGTGAAGATGTGAAACGCGACCGGCACGCCGGCGTCGACCAGTATGCGGGCGAGGGCCACGGCGTGCGCCTGATGCGCATGAACGCCCCCCGTCGACACAAGGCCCATCAGATGACATGTGCCGCCGCTGGATTTGAGCGCATCGATAACCGTGCGCAGCGCGGGGGCGGCGGCGAGGCTGCCGTCGCGGGCGGCACGTGAAATGCGCGGCAGTTCCTGCATCACGACACGTCCCGCGCCGATGTTCAGGTGCCCGACCTCCGAATTGCCCATCTGACCTTCCGGCAGCCCCACATCCTCCCCGCACGTGCGCAGGAAAGCGCGCGGACCCTCCTGCCACAGACGATCGAAATGCGGGGTATCGGCAAGGCGCACCGCGTTGCTGCCATTGTCCTCGCGCCAGCCGAAGCCATCGAGGATGGCCAGCATGACAGGGCGTGGGGTGGTGGGCATCGCATTCCTCCTTGTGTCTTTTGGACATCATGCCATCTTTTCGGCGGCATGCGAACGGTGCCGTCGTCGCCGTCTTGATACGGGCGCGCGAGCACGCCATCTCGTCCCGTATTACGCACGACCGGAGGCCTTCAGACCATGACGGACTGTTCATCATCCACGGGTTGCGGTTCGACGCGCCCGCTTTCGAAACAGCAGGAACATATCTTGCGCGGCCACGGGACGGAGCGCCCGGGATCGAGTCCCCTTAACGATGAGAAGCGCGCGGGCGTCTATCACTGTGCCGGTTGCGGGCGTGCCCTGTTTGCGTCCGATACCAAGTATGAGAGCGGCAGCGGTTGGCCGTCCTTCTGGGATGCGCTGCCCGACGGCGTGGCCACGACGACCGATCGACGCCATGGCATGGTCCGGACCGAAGTCCACTGCGCGTCGTGCCAGGGCCATCTGGGCCATGTTTTCCCCGATGGCCCGCGCCCGACGGGGCTGCGATACTGCATGAACGGGCTGGCGCTGGATTTTCATCCGCGCGGGGATGCGTCAGCGTCATGATCAGGAGTGGCGCGGGGACGGGGCTTACGGTAGAGAGAGGCATGTCTACTGTCCCGTCCTCCGCCCAGATCGTCGTGCTGGATCATCCTCTGGTCCAGCACAAGCTGACGCGCCTTCGTCAGGCGCAGACTTCCACCGCCGGCTTCCGCCGACTGACGCGCGAGCTCAGCCTTCTGATGTGCTACGAGGCGACGCGCGATCTGGCGCTGGAGCCGGTGCGGATCGAGACGCCGCTCGAAGCGATGGAAGGCTGCCTGCTGTCGGGCAAGAAGCTGTGCTTTGTGTCCATTCTGCGCGCGGGGAACGGCATCCTCGATGGGATGCTCGATCTCGTTCCCTCGGCGCGGGTCGGGCATATCGGCCTGTTTCGTGATCACGACACGCTCGAAGCCATCGAATATTACAAGAAGCTGCCCGACGATGTGGCCGAGCGCGATTGTATCCTCGTCGACCCGATGCTCGCCACTGGTCACAGCGCCGCCGCGGCCATCGCGCGCGTCAAGGACGCGGGCGTCCGGAACATCATCTTCGTGTGTCTGATCGCGGCTCCCGAAGGGATACGTCATCTGTCCGAGACGCACCCAGACGTGAAGATCGTCACCTGTGCGGTCGATCGCGGCCTTGATGATAACGGGTATATCCGGCCGGGCATCGGTGATGCCGGCGACCGTCTGTTCGGGACGAAATGACGAAAACGGGGGCGCGATGGACGCCCCCGTGCGCCCTGTCAGAATTTGTCCAGCCGCAGGTCGGTGGCCGCGCGGCGGACGCTGTAGGTAGTGCGCAGCTCGGCCTCGATATCGGCGGCATGGGCGGCGTCGCGCGATTCGATCACCACCTCCAGAACGGCGGCCTGCACGGACGGCGCGGTGAACAGGCGTTGGTGCAGTACTTCGATAATATTTCCACCCGCGCGGCCGATCTTGGTCGCGATGTCGGCCAGTACGCCGGGACGGTCGGGAATTTCGAGCAATAACCTCAGCAGACGGCCGTCGCGCAGCAACGAGCGCAGCAGTGTGTTGGCCAGGATGCGGCTGTCGATATTGCCGCCGGTCACCGGAATGGCGACGCGCTTGCCCGCAAACAGGTCCGGATTGCCGATCACGGCGGCCAGTGCCGACGCGCCTGCGCCCTCGCTGATCTGCTTGGCGCCCTCGGCCATGGCGGTGATGGCATCCTCCACCGACGTTTCCGAGACGACGAGCACCCGGTCCAGGGCGCCGCGTAATACCGCCAAGGGTTGCCGCCCGATCTGCATCACAGCGATACCCTCGGCGATCGTAGCCCCCCCCTGGGGCACGACCTCAGGTCCCGGAAATCCGGAAAGCGACGAAAACGCCTCGACCTGAACGCCGATGATTTCAACGTCGGGATACAGGGCGCGCGCGACCACGGCGCAACCGGACAGCAATCCGCCGCCGCCGATCGGCATGACGAGGGCGTCGAGCGGCCCGGCGTCCTCGAACAGTTCGAGGGCGAACGTGCCCTGTCCGGCCATGACCGCCAGATCATCGTAGGGATGGACGAAAACACGGCCTTCGCGCTCGCACAGGTCGTTCGCGAAGGCGGTGGCCTCGGCGAAATTTTCCCCTTCCAGAACGACGCGAACGCCCCAGGCCGCCGTGCGCGTCACTTTGGCCGACGGCGTGAAGCGCGGCATGACGATCACCGCGTCGATCCCCAGTAGGCTGGCGTGACGGGCGACTCCCTGTGCGTGGTTACCGGCGGACACGGTAATCACGCCGCGCGCGCGTTCCTCGGGCGTCAGCAGGGCGAGCTTGTTAGCCGCGCCGCGTTCCTTGAACGATCCCACGGCCTGAAGATTGTCGAGCTTGAGAATAATCTCCGCACCCGTCATCCGTGACAGGGTGTGCGAAGGAAGGGTGGGCGTACGGAGCACGCGCCCTTCGATCCGCGCGGCGGCGGCGCGGATGTCCTCAAGCGTCAGCATGGAAACTCGTCAGGTCGGGAGCCGTGGCTCCGGGTGAAGGCTGGCGTTTACCGGCCGGGCAGGGGATCAGCTGTAGAGAACCGACAGGATTTCGTAGCTGCGGTCGCCTCCGGGGGCCGGAACGGAGACGGAGTCGCCCACGCTTTTGCCGATCAGCGACTTCGCCAGCGGCGAGGAGATCGACAGCAGGCCCTGCTTGATATCGGCTTCGTGCATGCCGACGATCTGGTAGGCGGATTCCTTGTCCGTCTCCTCATCGACCAGCTTGACCTTGGCGCCGAACTTGACCTGATCGCCCGACAGGGTCGACGGATCGATAACTTCGGCCGTGGAGACGATCTCCTCGAGTTCGAGAATACGCCCCTCGATGAAGGACTGGCGTTCGCGCGCGGCGTGGTATTCTGCGTTCTCGGACAGGTCGCCGTGGCTGCGCGCTTCGGCGATCGCGCGAATAACGGCCGGGCGGTCGGTGCCCTTGAGGCGCCGCAGCTCGTCCTCGAGGCGGGTGAGACCGTTGGCGGTCATCGGAATCTTCTGCAAGGCAAGTCCCCGCAATGCGTGCGGCCGGGAGACAGGACTGCCCCCGGCGCGGTGTTGAAGGTGCACTATGAGACGACAGGCCGCCGCGCGGGCCGACCGCGCGGTTGTCTGTCGCCTCAGAACGATCCGCTAAAGTAGGATTGCAGCGGCGCAACTTCAAGCGCTCCGTCGCGCATTGCCGAAATCGCGTAGATCGCGGCACGCGCGCCGGCGATGGTCGTGTAGTGCGGAATGCCCATCGTCAGCGCCGAGCGGCGGATGTCGAAGCTGTCGGCCACCGCCTGCGCGCCCTGCGCCGTGTTGATGACAAGCTGCACCTCGCCGGACCGGATGGCGTCCACGCAATGCGGACGACCTTCCAGAACCTTGTTCACCTGGCGGACCTCGACCCCGGCCTCGCGCAGTTTCGCGGCCGTCCCGCGTGTCGCCATGATCGAAAAGCCCATTTCCGCGAGGCGCCGTCCCAGCGCGCCGATCTGGCTCTTGTGCCCTTCGCGCACCGACAGGAACACGGTGCCGGAGGCCGGAAGCCTGACCCCCGCGCCCAGCTGCGATTTGGCGAACGCCCGCTCGAACGAGGCATCCAGTCCCATGACCTCGCCGGTCGAGCGCATCTCCGGGCCGAGGATCGTGTCCACGTCGGGGAAACGGTTGAAGGGGAACACCGCCTCCTTGACCGCCACGTGTGGCGCGATCGCCCCGCCATCGAGGCGGAAGCCGGACAGGGGCGCACCGGCCATCACCCGCGCCCCGATCTTGGCCACGGGCACGCCTGTCGCCTTGGCCACGAACGGCACGGTGCGCGAGGCACGCGGGTTGACCTCCAGCACGAAAATGTCCTGATCCTTGATCGCATACTGCACGTTCATCAGGCCGACGATGCCCAACTCCCGCGCCATTGCCGTCGTCTGGGCCTTGAGTTCGGTCACAATCGCGGGCGACAGGGTGTAGGGCGGGAGCGAGCACGCGCTGTCGCCGGAATGGATGCCGGCTTCCTCGATATGTTCCATCACGCCGGCGACGTAGACGTCGGTCCCGTCGGCGATGCAGTCGACATCCGCCTCGATCGCGTCCGACAGGTAGCGGTCGATCAGGACCGGCCCGGACGCGACGTCGACACCGGCCAGTTGCAGGGCCACGCGCATGTAGCGCTGCAGTGCCACGCGATCGTAGACGATCTCCATCGCGCGGCCGCCCAGCACATAGGACGGGCGGATGACGACCGGATAGCCGATACGGTCGGCGATATCCTCGGCCTCGGCTGCCGTGCGGGCGATGCCGTTGGCGGGCTGGCGAAGGCCGAGGCCCTGCAGAAGCGCCTGAAAGCGTTCGCGGTCTTCGGCCCGGTCGATCGCGTCCGCTGGCGTGCCGAGCAGCGGAATACCGGCTTTTTCCAGTGCATGGCTCAGTTTCAGCGGCGTCTGGCCGCCATACTGCACGATGCAGCCCTTCACCGGGCCACCCTGCTGTTCCTTGTGGATCAGCGCGATCACATCCTCCGCCGTCAACGGCTCGAAATACAGGCGATCGGAGGTGTCGTAGTCTGTCGAGACGGTTTCGGGGTTGCAGTTGACCATCACCGTCTCGAACCCGGCCTCGCGCAGGGCATAGGCGGCGTGGACACAGCAATAGTCGAACTCGATCCCTTGGCCGATCCGGTTCGGACCGCCGCCGAGGATGATGATCTTCTCGCGCTCGGTCGGGCGGCTTTCACACACGGGTTCGCCAAATCCGGCGCCGTAGGTCGAGTACATATACGGCGTGTCGGACGCGAACTCGCCCGCGCAGGTGTCGATGCGCTTGTAGACCGGCAGCACCCCAAGACGCGTGCGCAGACGGGCGATTTCGTCGGCCTGCGTGCCGGACAGGCGCGCCAGCTGGATGTCGGAGAATCCCATGCTCTTGAGGTGCCGCAGACCGCGCGCGTCGCATGGCAGGCCGTTCGTCTGCACGGACTGCTCGGCCGCCACGATGTCGGCCAACTGACGCAGGAACCACGGCTCGAAACGGCATGCCTCAGCGATGTCCTCGACGCTCAGGCCGCCACGCAGGGCCTGCGCGGCCATCAGGATACGCTCCGGACGGGGCTGCGACAGGGCGGCGCGGAAGGCGTCGGGGCCCCCGTCACCCGGGTTTTCCACCGGATCGAGGCCGTGCAGGCCGGTCTCCATCGAACGCAGGCCCTTCTGCAGGGCCTCGGCGAACGAGCCGCCGATCGACATGGCCTCGCCGACCGACTTCATCGAGGTCGAGAGCAGCGCCGGAGCGCCGGGGAACTTCTCGAACGTAAAGCGCGGGATTTTCACCACGACATAGTCGATGGTCGGCTCGAACGACGCGGGGGTCGTGCCCGTGATGTCGTTGGCCAGTTCATCAAGGGTGTAACCGACAGCGAGCTTGGCCGCGATCTTGGCAATCGGGAATCCGGTCGCCTTCGATGCCAGGGCCGAGGAACGCGACACGCGGGGGTTCATCTCGATCACCACCATGCGGCCGTCGACCGGATTGACGCCGAACTGCACGTTCGAGCCGCCGGTCTCGACCCCGATCGCACGCAGGCACGCCAGCGAGGCGTCGCGCATGCGCTGGTATTCTTTGTCGGTCAGCGTCAGGGCAGGGGCGACGGTGATCGAATCGCCGGTATGGACGCCCATCGGATCAATGTTCTCGATGGAACATACGATGATGCAGTTGTCCGCCCGGTCGCGAACGACCTCCATCTCGTACTCTTTCCAGCCGAGCACGGACTCCTCGACCAGAACCTCGGTCGTGGGAGAGGCTTCGAGGCCGGACGAGACGATCTGATCGAACTCTTCCCGATTATACGCGATGCCACCGCCCGAACCGCCCATGGTGAAGGACGGGCGGATGACGGCCGGCAGACCGACCTCGGCAAGCGCCGCACGGGCTTCGGCCAACGTGTGAGCGATCATGCTGCGCGGGCTTTCGATGCCGATCGCATCCATGGCTTCGCGGAATTTCTGCCGGTCTTCGGCGCGGTCGATCACTTCGGCGTTTGCACCGATCAGTTCGACACCCTGGGCCTTCAGAAAGCCGGAGGCGTCCAGTGCCATTGCCGTGTTCAGCGCGGTCTGGCCGCCCATCGTCGGCAGGATCGCGTCGGGCTTTTCCTTCAGAATGATCCGTTCGACGAACTCCGGCGTGATCGGCTCGACGTACGTCGCATCGGCCAGACCGGGGTCGGTCATGATTGTGGCGGGGTTCGAGTTGACTAGGATGACCCGGTAACCCTCTTCCCGGAGGGCCTTGCAGGCCTGGGCGCCGGAATAGTCGAATTCGCAGGCCTGACCGATCACGATCGGGCCGGCACCAATGATCAGGATGGAGCTGATGTCTGTCCGTTTGGGCATGGGGCTGGCTTTCTGCGATCAGGCGGAGGGAACAAGGCCGGAGACAGGCTGGCTGTCGCCTGCGTGCACACGGTCCATCAGGGCCACGAAGCGTTCGAACAGATGGAAACTGTCCGACGGGCCTGGGCTGGCTTCGGGATGGTATTGCACCGAAAAGGCGGGAAGGGTCTCGGACGCGATACCTTCGTTCGATCCGTCGAACAGCGAGGTATGGGTGACGCGCACGCCGTTGGGCAGGCTTGCCTCGTCGACAGCGAAACCATGGTTCTGGCTGGTGATTTCCACACGGCCCGTCGAGAGGTCCTTGACGGGCTGGTTGGCGCCGCGATGACCGCGCGCGAGCTTGTAGGTCCGCGCACCCAGCGTCAGCGCCAGCAACTGATGCCCCAGGCAGATACCGAACACCGGCAGGCCGCGGTCCAGCAACGCCCGGATCGTCGGCACGGCATAGACGCCGGTTGCCGCCGGATCGCCGGGACCATTGGACAGGAAAATGCCTTCGGGGTCGTAGCCAAGGATCTCGTCCGCCGTCGCCGTCGCCGGCACCACCGTCACGTCGCAGCCCACGGCCGTCAGGCAGCGCAGGATGTTGTGCTTGGCGCCGTAATCGATCGCCACCACCCGGCGTCGCTTCATCGGACCGTCCTGACGTCCTTCCGGCCAGGTCCAGGTGCCTTCGCTCCACCCATAGGCCTTGTCGCAGGTCACCTCACGGGCGAGGTCCATGCCGTCCAGTCCGGCCCAGGCCCGTGCCTGGGCGGTGAGGGCGCCGATGTCGAAGCGGCCATCGGCGGGGAAGGCAAGCACGGCGCTCTGCGGACCACCGTCGCGGATGCGCAGGGTGAGCGCGCGCGTATCCACGCCGCTGATGCCCGGAATGGCACGGGCCTTCAGCCACGCATCCAGCGCCGCCGTCGCCCGCCAGTTGGCCGGCTGGGTCACGTCCTGCCGCACGACTAGGCCGCGCGCGGCAACCCCCCGGGCTTCATCGTCCAGCGAATTGGTGCCGACATTGCCGATATGGGGAAAGGTGAAGGTGATGATCTGACCTGCGAACGAGGGGTCGGTCAGCGTTTCCTGATAGCCGGTGAGGCCGGTCGAAAAGCAGATTTCCCCGACGTTCAGGCCGTCGCGGCCCGCGGCCGTGGTATGGGCGCCGAACCCGCGTCCCCACAGGACCGTGCCATCGGCGAGCACCAGAACGGCGGTGGCGCCTTCGGGAACGGTGTCAGGGGCGGGCTGGTTCATGCTCGCGGTCTCCGCTTGGGATGGGGCAGTGTGAAAGGCAGCCATATCGAGACCGGCTTCACGCATCAGGATGGGCCAGTGGCGGGTCGGGATCGCCCTGGTCTGGCGCCACTTGCGAATGGCTTCCAGACCGACGCCGGTCAGTTCGGCGACGCGGTCCAGGCCGCCGGCCTTCTCGATTATGGTCTCGACTGTCTGCGACATGGTGTATGCCTCCGGTTGCGCGCTATGTAGCAGTCCGAGGTAGGTGTGGGAAGAAATTTCCCAGCCCCTGTTGTGTCTTTGCGGTGGGAAAAATTTTCTCCCTACCCGTCATTCCAAGGAGTTTCCGATGTCCCTGCGTGCCCGTCTGATGGACGACCTCAAGACCGCGATGAAGGCTGGTGAGAGCGCGAAGGTCGCCACCATCCGTATGATCACGGCCAAGCTGAAGGACGCCGATATCGCCGCGCGCAGCAAGGGTGTGGACACCATCGGTGATGACGAGGCCGTCGGCGTGCTGCGTGGCATGGTGAAGTCGCGCATCGAATCGGCCACTCTCTACCGTCAGGGCGATCGCCTCGAGCTTGCGGATAAGGAAGAGGCCGAGATCGCGCTGATCAAGACCTATCTGCCGCCTGAACTCGATGAGGCAGCGCTGGAGGCCGCCGTGGCGGAGGCGATCGCCCAGACAGAGGCTGTGTCGATGAAAGATATGGGCAAGGTCATGGGCGCCCTGAAGGTCCGGTTCGGCGCGACGCTCGACCTCGGCCGCGCCAATGGGCTGGTCAAGGCCCGCCTGTCCTGACCCATGGCACTCGACCCGGCCTTTCTCGATGAGTTGCGGGCCCGGCTGCCGATCGCCTCGGTGATCGGGCGGCGGACCAAGCTCATTCGCTCGGGCCGTAATTGGAAGGCATGTTGTCCGTTTCACGGCGAGAAGACGCCGTCGTTCCACGTTTATGACGACCATTTCCACTGTTTCGGCTGCGGGGCGCACGGGGACGTCATCTCGTTCGTCATGCAGTCCGAGGGGCGGTCGTTCCCCGAGGCGGTGGAGCAACTGGCCGGCGAAGCCGGGCTGGAAGTGCCGCGCCAGACCCCCCGGGAGCGCGAGGTCGCCCGCGAAAGCCGTACGCTGGGCGAGGTTCTCGCGCTGGTGCAGGCATCCTGGTCGCGTCGCCTGCGGGCGCCGGAGGGGCGTTCGGGTCTGGACTACCTCTATCGGCGCGGCCTGACGGACGAGACGATCGAGGCGTTCGGGATCGGCTGGTCGGGCGATGGGCGTGGCGCCCTGACCGACGAACTGCGTGGTCACGGCATCACGTCGGAGCAGATGTCGCAGGCCGGCGTCATGCGCGCCGACGAACAGGGACGCCCGAAGGGCGAGCTGTTTTTCGGCCGCGTCACGTTCCCCATTCATGACCGGCGCGGGCGGCTGGTCTCGTTCGGGGGTCGTATCCTGGGCGACGGACAGCCCAAATACCTCAATGGCCCGGAGACGGCCCTGTTTTCCAAGCGTCGGACACTGTTCGGGCTGGATCGGGCCCTGACGGCCATCAAGGCCGCCCGTCCACGTGAAGCCCGGGCGCCCGACCTGATGGTGGTCGAGGGCTACATGGATGTGATCGCCCTGCATCAGGCGGGTTTCCCCGGCGCCGTGGCGCCCCTCGGCACGGCCCTCACCGAGGAACAGATGGAGGCACTCTGGCGGGTCGCCCCCGATCCGGTGCTCTGCTTTGACGGCGACGCGGCGGGCGGTCGGGCGGCTGCGAAAGCGGCGACGGTCGGGCTGCCGATGCTGTCGCCGGACCGCACGTTGCGGTTCTGCGTACTGCCACCGGGTGAAGACCCCGACAGCCTGGTCCGCCTGCGCGGCGCGGACGCGATGCGCGACGTTCTGGCATCGGCACGGCCGATCAACGATGCCCTGTTCGACCTGTTGCGCGCCGGGCTGCCCGCCGATG
>NZ_JABXXR010000093.1 GCF_013376175.1 Ameyamaea chiangmaiensis | reverse complement strand
GGGAACGGCCCGCGCCAGACCGCCGCCCTTGATACGCGACAGCGTCGGCCGCACGCGGTTCATCAGGCCGATCGGCGCCCCGGCCACAAGCAGCGCGCGGTTGACGGCCTGCTTGTCGGCCAGACTGATCCCCTCGGCCGGAGCGCTCAGCAACGAGGACCCGCCCCCCGAAATCAGGGCCAGCACCAGATCGTCCGGACCGGCCTGCGCGGCAAGCGCCATCATGCGTGCGGTCGCCTGCAACCCGGCCTCGTCGGGGACAGGATGCGCGGCTTCAACGATCTCGATATGGGCCGTTGGCGCCGCGTGACCGTAACGGGTGACCACCAGGCCTTTCATCGGTACGTCCGGCCATGCGGCCTCCAGCGCGGCCGCCATCGCGGCCGAGGCCTTGCCGCCACCAACGACGATGCAACGCCCACGCGGCTTTTCCGGCAGATGCTGCGCCAGACAATGGGCGGGCAACGCGGCCCTGATCGCGCTGTCGAGGATAGAGCGCAGGATTTCGCGACCGCGGGCATCGATGTCGTTCTGGTTCATTCCGACCTCTTTCGGTGCGGTTTATTAGTGGTTTCGCAAGGCGTTGAGACAGCCTAAGAGAGACAGTCTGACGTGCATGGTCGCGAAAAGCGAGCCCGGCACCTCCCTTCTCAAGGCGTTATGCGCGATGAAAGCTACTTTTTTCCGCTCCCTGGTCCTGTCGGCCACCTGCCTCGGTCTGATGACGGCGCACGAGGCACGGGCCGAGCGCCTCGCCTTCGTGCTGAACTCGGCTGATGCGACCATCGGCGAATACGACATCGACACGCAGCAGGAACTCCGGCGCGTGTCGGTCCTGCGCGAGCCGCATCACACCGCCCCGACACCGGATGGAAAATACCTGCTGGTCGGCGATACGGCGGGGAACATGCTGTTCTTCTTCGACGCCCAGACCGGCGACCGGGTAAAGCAGATCCCGATCGTCGATCCCTATCAGATCCAGTTCAGCCCGGACGGGCATTATTTCGGCGTCGCCGGGTTGGCGCGCAACCAGATCGACATCTACGACGCGCGCGACGACTTCAAGCTTCTGCACCGGATCCCGGCATCGTCGATGCCAAGCCACATGAACTTCTCGCCCGATTCGTCAGTCGTCTATGTCAGCCTGCAGGACAGCGGCAAACTGACCGCGATCGAGACCGCCTCGGGCCGCACGCTGTGGACGACCGACGTCGGCTCCACGCCCGCCGGCGTGCTGTGGCATAACGACCGCATTCTGGTCGGCGTGATGGGCACGAACTATGTCGCGGTCGTCGACCCGACGGACGGCCATCTGGAGCGCAAGGTCGAGATGGCGCCGGGACCGCACAACCTGTTCATCTCACCCGATCACAAGCGCCTGTATGTGACGTGCCGTGTCTCGGGGATCATCGAGCAACTGGACTGGGACAGCCTGGCGATCGTCCACAGCTTCAATGTCCCCGGCGGCCCCGACGACATCGTCTTCGCCCCCGACGGCAAGATGTGGGCGACACTGCGCTGGCGTCAGCACGTGGCGGTCATCGACCCGGCCACGGGCACCTACACCACCATCCGCACGGGCCGTTCGCCGCACGGAATCTGGCTGAACACGAATGAGCCGGGGTATCATGTGTCGATGGCGACTGTCCCCCGCCGACAGACGTTTCCCGGCTGACGCCGTTGGCGCTCATCAACGCCGCCAGTCGGCAATCGATCCTTGGCCGTTTGACAGGCGGATGTTGTTGACAACACACGGCGCCTGACACTCGATGACCACCTCGCGGGTACCCGCAGGGATCGATGCTGAGAAAAACCTCATTGCTCGATGTTGAATGCGAAACGACATCATTATTGGTGCCGACGCGATGTCGGCGTCGAGAGCACGCATGTGGAGTGCCTCCGCGAGATCACTCGACTCACTGCCGATGAGCAGCTGCGTATCCCCTGATACAGAAACAATGAGTCGAATGCGCTCATTGACATCCAGTTGCTCCGACTGTTCGGCGCCCCAGGCAGGCAAAGCCGAGAGGCAGAGAGCGTTCGGAGCTCGCGACCCGCTTTCTCGCTCGACGACCGCGTTATCGGACGTGAGAAGGTTGGGGCCATGCAAGAGTGCCAGCGCATCAGGAGACAGATGGCACGCAGCATCCTCGATCAATGGGCGCCATCTGTCCTCCGCCCACTGCATATGTAGTGATGTATAAAGTCGACTATACACCTCCAAATCATTAATTTTTCGAGCGCGCTCCCGAGACTTTCCGCTAATTACATTTCGTTCCGAAAACAGGGCGTTATAGTCTTGCTGAAAGTTCGAGCGATAAAATTTGTCATTCAGAGGGAGCGCCGGGTGGACGAACGTGCGTCCATCCCTAGGGTCAAATTCACGAAAAGAGTAGGCAGGAGCCCAATCGTATTGCGTCAACGAATCACAGTAGTCTGCGATTGACCGGGCAACCATACCGGCTCTCAAAACCTCTTCCACCATGACCGCTTCACCGATCGGCCAGCCATGGAGAGTGTACTGACGTCGCTGCAACGACATCTCGATGCGTCGTCGCACGATATGCAAGGCCGCTCTCCTTGAAAAAAAGGAGATGCAGAAGAGGCCCTTCCTAATGTTCTGATTCGTATCATAATAGCCGATGCAGCCATTCAAATGGCTCCACGTATGATTTGGCCCTTCCTGCGGCAGAAACACCAGATCGATGCCGTTCTCAGCCATATCGTCAAAGATGCTGTCGAGAGAGCAAAAAATTCCTACATCATTCTCAACTGAACAAATATAGTCGTATTCAGAATGATCAAGGATGAACAGGTTCTGCTGATAATCTCCGTTATACCAATAACCTCCCCCCACCCCGGGCATGCCCCACTCGAGACCGAGAGCCTCGACCTTGCTGTAAGGCGTCAGAAAAACACGCTCGGATAAAAGCACTTCATCCGGGATGTCTATCTTGCGATTACTGGAATCGAAAAGAATAAATATATCTGATTCTTGACTAAACCGTTTACACGCTGCGAAATTTTCCGCGACACCCTCATCCCAAAAATGAGTCTTAAAAAGCACTGCTGATTTCTTGGATCGTCGGATATTCCGCATCAGTGCCTCACATATTTTCTAGGAAAGCCACGCCGGGAACCAGCCCGTCATCTTTTGTCGTGCCAAGTACTTTTCGCTGCTCGGCAACATGTGGAAGAAGGAGGCGATTACGTATACGTCCGCCGCAGGAATGCGTCGCGCAGATTGGATGATATCATCATGAGTTTTCATGTTACGGCCCTCGTAAACAAGCCAACTGAGGGCACACACGTCTTTCAGAAACTCGCCATGAACAGGTCGCAGGTGAAAACGCTCCCATTCACCTGGATTATAGCGGTTCAATAATACTGAACCATCATGAGGATTGGCACACAGAAAAATTCCAGCGAAGCTACTGAATGCAAAATTACCCTCATCTGGAAAATACTCAAACTTCATCGGTATATACGGAAGACTAAGTGCAGCCTCACTAACGAAAACAGGACTGGAATCCCGCGCACCCTCTTGAAATATAAATACTACGTTGTCTTCACTGGGACTTTTTACACACAGGATGCGAGCGAGGTCATTGCCATCGACAGCGTCCGGATCTACAGCGACTACAATATTTCTCGACTTATCCATACACACATGTAGGCCAGTCTGTGTACTGAGCTCAAACACCGGCTCACCGAAGACAACTGGCCGGTAGACAGAATGCTGTGACGCGCCACGCGTCTCCCACAAACTCTGCCATATCGAATAATTCAGGATTTTCGTCTGATGCTCATGCTTCAGGATCGAATCGTCAAATACTTTATTGACGTTGAAATGGTCCCAGAAAATCGTCGTCTTATGAATATCGGGTCTATTCTGGAGACGTTTCAGATAATGCTCCATGCTACGGCAGATATAGTGATTAATCTGCGCGCGTCCCCAATTGGGGTTCATGCCCGAGCCTTTCCATTCGACCCGCTTGCCGTCCGCATCGACATATCGATCGTTGTCCACATCCCATCGATGCGGATCGATATAATGGCCGCCAAAGGCACGCGGACGGATGAACGACTTGATCAGATCATTATCGGACAACGTCTCGTCGGACGCATGAAGATAGGCCCGTAGCGGCGAATGGCGCGGCTTGAACGCGTTCTGGTTCGACCCGAAGCATCGCCAGCTCAGCGCAATCCCGTCTGCGTCCGGAAACTCATCCAGGAAGGCGTTCAGAGAGTCGTGGCTTTTGATATTGACGTATTCATCACCATCGAGGGACGCCATCCAGTCGAATTCGGAGCCATACAACGACAGGGATGTCAGATAGCTCTCACGCTGACGCAGGTAAAAGTTGTCTTCGGCAGTATTGGTGCGGTGCGGCCGCACATCGAAATGACGAGCAGCCGCATTGATCAGTTCCCACGTTCCATCCGTCGAGTGGTCGTCGAATATAATGAGGGTGTCGGCCCCAAGGGCCAGATGATAGGACATCCACCACGAGATATCGTCGAACTCATCTTTGACGAACAAAGTCAACGCGCTCTTGGTCATTACGTAGTTCCAGATCGTAGCCGGCAGCAGATCAGGAACGGTAGTCTATCAGTCGTCACTTCTTCAAGATGCGACTTGCCGCGAACGGTCCGTCATCTGTCCCCAAAGTAAAAATCGCCGCCGCGACAGGGTCGTGGCGGCGATGATCACGCAACGCATGTATAACGGTCGTCAGACCTTGCGTTCGAGCTGCAGCTTCTTGATCTCCGCGATCGCCTTGGCCGGGTTCAGACCCTTCGGGCAGGTCTGCGTGCAGTTCATGATCGTGCGGCACGCATAAAGCTTGAGCGGATCTTCGAGCGCATCCAGACGCGCGCCCTTGGCTTCGTCGCGGCTGTCGGCAATCCAGCGATACGCCGCCAGCAACGTGGCCGGGCCGAGATAGCGGTCGCCATTCCACCAATATGACGGGCACGAGGTGGTGCAGCAGAAGCACAGGATGCACTCCCACATTCCGTCGAGCTTGGCACGCTCTTCCTCGCTCTGGCGTCGTTCGGCATCCGGCGGGGGTGCCGTGTCGGATTTCATCCACGGCTCGATCGAGGCAAGCTGCGCGTAGGCACCGTTAAGGTCCGGCACCAGGTCCTTGACGACCGGCATGTGCGGCAGCGGCGAAATCGCGACCGCTTTCTTGACGTCCCGGATCGGCTTCAGGCACGCCAGCGTGTTTTCGCCGTCGATGTTCATCGCGCACGATCCGCAGATGCCTTCGCGGCACGACCGGCGGAACGTCAGCGTCGGGTCGACCTCGTTCTTGATGTGGATGAGGGCGTCGAGCACCATCGGCCCCATCTTGTCGAGATCAAGCTCATAGGTGTCCACGACCGGATTGCTGTCGTCATCCGGGCTCCAGCGATAGATGCCGAACGCCTTGACGTTCGTCGCCCCGGCTGGCGCGGGATAGGTCTTGCCTTTGCCGACCTTGCTGTTTCGGGGCAGTGTGAATTCGACCATGGGTCTCGTCCCTGTTCTCGCGTACGCGTTCGGGCGTTTCGCCTCTCGTTCAGTAGACCCGCTTTTTGGGCGGGAAAACCTGGACCTCGTTCGTCAGAGTCTGCATGCGGACCGGACGATAGCTCAGCGTCACACCGCCCTTGTCGTCCAGCGACGCGACCGTGTGCTTCATCCAGGTCTTGTCATCGCGATCCGGATAATCGTCGTGGGCGTGCGCACCACGGCTTTCATGGCGGGCAAAGGCGCCCTCCATCGTCACCGTGGCATTGGCCATCAGATTGTCGAACTCCAGCGCCTCGACCAGATCGCTGTTCCAGATCAGCGAACGGTCGGATACGCTCATGTCCTTCGATCCCGACCACAGGTCACGCAGTTTGCCGCAGCCTTCCTCAAGGCTCTGCGAGGTGCGGAACACGGCCGCGTGCGACTGCATCGTGCGCTGCAACGTCTCGCGCAGATGCGCCACACGCGTGCCGCCCTTGGCGTTACGAAGCGCGTCGAACCGGTCGAGCGCCTTTTCGCCCGCGCGCGGCGGCAGCGGAGCGGCAAAATCCGACGGCTTGACGACTTCCGCCGCCCGCCGCGCCGCAGCACGACCGAACACCACAAGGTCGAGCAACGAGTTCGTGCCCAGACGGTTCGCGCCGTGCACAGACACGCACGCGGCCTCGCCCACGGCCATCAGGCCCGGCACGATCGCATCGGGGTTGTCGGCGGTCGGTCGGACGACCTCGCCATGATAATTCGTGGGAATACCGCCCATGTTGTAATGCACGGTCGGCAGAACGGGCACCGGCTCCTTGGTCACGTCGATGCCCGCGAACACGCGCGCGGTCTCCGAAATGCCAGGCAGACGCTCGTGCAGCAGGTCAGCGCCCAGATGCTCCAGGTGCATCATGATATGGTCCTTTTTCGGACCACAGCCGCGCCCCTCGTTGATTTCGATGGTCATCGAACGCGACACGACATCGCGCGAGGCAAGGTCCTTCGCCGTGGGCGCGTAACGCTCCATGAAACGCTCGCCCTCGGAATTGGTCAGATACCCGCCCTCGCCACGGCAGCCTTCGGTCAGCAGACAGCCGGCCGGGAAAATTCCGGTCGGATGGAACTGGACGAACTCCATATCCTGCGTCGGCACTCCCGCGCGCATCGCCATGCCGCCGCCGTCACCGGTGCAGGTATGGGCGGACGTGCACGACTGATAGGCACGGCCGTAACCACCCGTCGCCAGCACCACCATCTTGGCATTGAAACGGTGCATGGTGCCGTCTTCCAGACACCACGCCATGACGCCGCGACACGCGCCTTCCTCGTCCATGATAAGGTCGATGGCGAAATATTCGACGAAGAACTCGGCCTTGTGCTTCAGACACTGCTGATACAGCGTGTGCAGAATGGCGTGACCGGTCCGGTCGGCGGCGGCGCAGGCGCGCGGCACAGGTGCCTTGCCGTAATCGCTCATGTGGCCGCCGAAGGGGCGCTGATAGATCCGGCCATCCTCGGTGCGCGAGAACGGCACGCCGAAATGCTCCAGTTCCTGCACGGCGGGCACGGCCTCGCGGCACATGAACTCGATGGCGTCCTGGTCGCCCAGCCAGTCGGACCCCTTGACGGTGTCGTACATGTGCCAGCGCCAGTTGTCCTCGGCCATGTTGCCAAGCGACGCGCCGATACCGCCCTGCGCGGCGACGGTGTGGCTGCGGGTTGGGAAGACCTTGGTCACGCACGCCGTGCGCAGACCGGCCGCACCCATGCCCAGCGTGGCGCGCAGACCGGACCCGCCGGCACCGACCACGACCACATCATAGACATGATCGACGATGCGATAGGCACCGGTCGAAGGAGAAGAAATCGCGTTCATTCGTCAACGTTTCCCGATTCTGTCCCGCCCCCGGAGGAAGACGGTCAGGTTCAGTCGTTGCCCGGATCGACGTCCGGGCGGAGAGCGTCCCTTAGGCTCAGGCGGCCGGCGCGCGCGCCGAGGCGAACATCAGCCGGATCACCGCCAGAACGGCAAACAGGCCAAGCAGCAGCGCACCGACCTTGATGGCCAGCCGGACCGGCAGATGCGCCCTGCCATGCACGTAGTCGTCGACGATGACCTCAAGGCCCAACTGCATGTGACGGAACGTCAGCACCATCAGCGCAATCAGCATCGTCGCATTGACCGGCTTGCCGCCCCAGCGCACGACGGTTGCATGTTCGCTGCCGGCCAGGCGGAAGACCTGCACCACGAACCAGCCGGACAGCGGCACCAGCGCGATCGCCGTCACGCGCTCGGTCCACCAATGGGACACACCGCTGCCCGCGGCACCCAGTCCCTGCGCGCGCGAAAGCTGCGAGCGCATGGTGCGGACACGCAGGTCCGAACTCATGTCGTTCATGACGTCACCTTGCCTTTGCGCGACGATGCCACCGCGAACAGCGCGCCGACCAGAGCAGCCGTCGTCGCCAACGTCGCGATCACGGTCTTCTTGCCGTCCTCGTTGATTTCCGCCTTGTCGAAACGACGCGCGCTGTCCCAGATCAGATGGCGGATGCCGGCGATGAGATGATACACCGCCGCAAGCGACCAGCCCGCCAGGACGAGGCGACCCAGCGGATGCCCGGTGACCCGTTGCGCCCTGGCAAAGGATTTCGGCCCATTGGCCGCCGCCGACAGCCACAACACGCCCAGCGCCGCACCTCCGGCCGAGACGACGCCCGCCGCACGGTTCGCGATCGAAAGGAACATCGACAGGCGGAAACGGTATACCTGCAGATGAGGCGACATCGGACGCCTGATCAGGCTGCCGTCGCTTCTTTGGCCCACATAGAGTGCTTCACGAACGTCCTGCATGACTGCGTCGTCGTCCCCCGTTTTTTTGACCGTAGTGGCGGTTTACCGCCTTTTGCCCTTACGTCTTCCGGTCCTACGCCCCGAGGGACGGGGGGTCAACGCACCGCCCCGTACACGAGCCCGCGAGACGGACCACAGGCCCGCATGGCACCCCTGCGCGGGGGGCAAATCTGTTGCTGCCGCGAAGCGAACGGCAGCAGGGAAAACCGGTCCGTGGGCGTAGCGTCAGACCTTCGCGGCGGGACGGATCAGATCGAGCGCAATCATCGTCTCGGCGATCTGCACGGCGTTCAGCGCAGCGCCCTTGCGCAGATTGTCCGACACGCACCAGAACGCCAGACCGTTCGGCACGGTCGGATCGACACGCAGGCGCGAGACGTAGCTGGCATCCTCGCCCACACATTCGAGTGGCGTGACGTAGCCGCCGTCCTCGCGCTCGTCATGCAGGATGACGCCGTCGGCCTCGCGCAGGGCCGCGCGGGCGCGGGCCAGATCCACCGGCTCCTCGAACTCCACATGCACGGCTTCGGAATGGCCGATGAACACCGGCACGCGCACGCAGGTCGCGATCACGGCGATATCAGGGTCGAGAATCTTGCGGGTCTCGACGGTCATCTTCCACTCTTCCTTCGTCGCGCCGTCATCCATGAAACGGTCGATCTGCGGAATGCAGTTGAAGGCGATCTGCTTGGTGAACTGCTCGATCTTGGGCGGATCGTTGACGAAGAAGCCTTTGGCCTGGGCGAACAGCTCGTCCATGCCTTCCTTGCCCGCTCCGGCCACGGCCTGGTACGTGGCGACGACGACGCGTCGGATGGTGAACAGGTCGTGCAGCGGCTTCAGCGCCACGACCATCTGGATCGTCGAGCAGTTCGGATTGGCGATGATCCCGCGCCGCGCCTTTTTCAACGCGTTCGGATTCACCTCGGGCACCACCAACGGCACGTCGGGCTCCATGCGGAAATGCGACGTGTTGTCGATGACGATGCAGCCCGCCGCCGCGGCCCGCGGCGCATGCTTGGCCGATACCGCGCCACCGGGCGAGAACAGCGCGATGTCCCAGCCGGTGAAATCGAACGTGTCCAGGTTCTGGACCTTGAGCACCTTGCGGTCCCCGAACGAGACCTCCTGCCCGGTGGAGCGCGCCGATGCGACGGCCGCGATCTCGTCAATCGGGAAAGCGCGTTCGGCCAGCGTCTTGAGAATCTCACGCCCAACCGCACCGGTTGCGCCTACGACGGCCACGCGATAGCCCATTGTCCAGTCCTCGTCCCACGTCCCCTGCTGGTGAAACCCGCGCGCGATGGCGGCGCAGGGGCCGTGGCGTCATTGCGTCAGCCCTGCCATGCGCTCCGGGCAGGAAAAGCCCGGACTGCTGCTCTAGTCCTCCCCGGAGCGGCGCGCAAGAAAACGTGTGGCCGCATGGCTGACACCTGGCCCCGGTTGCGCGTTGGTCGGAGGACGCGCGACAGTACGCGCCGACGCCGGGCACGGCCCGGACGCACCAACGGAGAGTGTGCCATGTCCTTTTTCCGCGACGTCTCGTCCCCGGCCCGCGCGCGCCACGCCATCTCGGCCTCCGGTACCAGGGCGGCCCCCGCCTGTACGCTTGTGATTTTCGGGGCGTTCGGCGACCTGACCAAGCGGCTGCTGATGCCCGCACTCTATAATCTGGCGGGACAGGGGCTGCTGGATGACAAGTTCAGGATCATCGGGATCGACCGTGTCGAGTCCACGACGCAGGCCTGGCACGACGGCCTGACCACCACGATGGACAGCTTCACCACCGACCGCAACGCGGAGTTCTACACGCCCGAGATCGACCAGACGACATGGTCGTGGCTGCTCGAGCGCATGGACTACACCCATGCCGATTTCACCGACGAGGCACAGTTGCGCGACGTCGGTGCCACGCTGAAAGGGCCGGCCGTCTTCTATCTCGCCGTACCGTCACGCTTTTTCGCGACCGCTGTCCAGACACTGGGCAAGGCCGGTCTGGTGGACGAAACCGACGGTTTCCGGCGCGTGGTGATCGAAAAGCCGTTCGGCTCCGACCTCGCCACGGCGGAGGAGCTGAATCGGACGGTGCTGTCCGTCGTCTCGGAAGAACAGGTCTATCGGATCGACCATTTTCTGGGCAAGGAGACGGTTCAGAACATTCTGGCGATGCGGTTCGGCAACATCCTGTTCGAGCCCCTGTGGCGCAGCGAGTATATCGATCACATCCAGATCACGGCGGCGGAAACCATCGGCGTGGAGGGGCGCGGCGCGTTCTACGAACCCACCGGGGCGCTACGCGACATGGTGCCCAACCACCTCTTTCAGCTGTTTGCCATGGTTGCGATGGAGCCGCCCAACTCCTTCTCGGCCGACACGGTCCGCACCGCCAAGGAGCAGTTGTTCGAAGCTGTGCGGCCAGTCCGACCGGAGGACGCCGTGCGCGGGCAGTACACTGCCGGCACGGTGGAAGGGCGCAAGGTGATCGCCTATCGCGCAGCCGAGGGCGTCGCCCCGGACAGTACGACCGAGACTTATGTCGCGCTGAAGCTGCATGTGGACAACTGGCGCTGGTCGGGCGTGCCATTCTACCTGCGCACCGGCAAGTCGCTCGGCGGTCGGCGCACGGAGGTCGTGGTGCAGTTCCGCAAGCCGCCACTGGAGATGTTCGCGCGCTCAGGCGGCGAGACCGACGCGCCCGGGCCGAACCGCATCATCCTCAACATCCAGCCCGAGGAAGGCCTGACCATCGAGATGGCCGCCAAGCACCCCGGGCCCGAGATGAACATGGCCCCGGTCGCGGTGAAGTTCCGGTACGGCGATGCGTTCCAGCAACAACCCAATGTCGGCTACGAAACCCTGCTCTATGATTGCCTGACGGGGGATGCGACCCTGTTCCAGCGCGCCGACAACATCAACGCGGCGTGGCGGGCGGTCGACCCGGTGCTGACGGCCTGGGCCGCCGATCCCTCGACGCTCGAATGGTATGCGGCCGGCGAGACGGGGCCCAAAAGTGCCGACGAGCTTCTGGCGCGCGACGGACGCAGCTGGTACCCGCTTGAACGGCCGGAAAAGCCCGACCCGGCCTGAGGGCCGGATCGCGGCT
>NZ_JABXXR010000092.1 GCF_013376175.1 Ameyamaea chiangmaiensis | reverse complement strand
CCGAGTGCCGCCGCCGGGGCCTCGCCGACGCGGCCGGCCGGCGTACTTTCGTGGCCGATATGGATCGTGCCGCGCAGAAAGGTGCCGGCCGTCAGGACGACGGCGCCCGCACCGAAGCGGCGTCCGTCCGCCGTCACAACGCCGGCGATCGCGCCTGATCGATCCTCGATCAGATCGTCGACGCCACCTTCGATGATGGTCAGGTTCGGCGTGTGTGCCAGCAGCGTCTGGATCGCAGCGCGGTAGAGCGAACGGTCGGCCTGCGCGCGCGGGCCATGCACGGCCGGTCCCTTGGACCGGTTCAGCAGCTTGAAATGGATCCCGGCACGATCGGCCGCGACGCCCATCAGTCCGTCGAGCGCATCGATTTCGCGCACAAGGTGGCCCTTGCCGATTCCGCCGATGGCCGGATTGCACGACATGGCACCGATCGTATCGCGGCTGTGGGTCAGCAGCAGGGTCGCGGCCCCGACCCGCGCACTGGCGGCCGCAGCCTCGCACCCGGCGTGGCCACCGCCCACTACGATCACGTCAAAACGCTGTTCCAAAACCCGGTCTCACTTACCGATACAGAATTGTCCAAACACACTGTCGAGCAAATCCTCGACCCCGACCTGTCCGGTCAGTCGCCCAAGCGCGCGCATGGCCAGCCGCAGATCCTCGCCCCGCATCTCCGGCCAGTCCTGCGCCAGAGCGCGCATCAGGGCCGCCCGTGTCTCCTCGATCCCCGCGCGATGGCGCGCACGGGTCAGGGGCGGCGTGCCCTGTCGTGCCGTCAGCGCCGTTGCCTGCGCCGCCAGCACGTCACGCAGTATAGCGAGCCCGTGTCCGGTTTGCACGCTGATCGACAGCACCCCGGGCGGCCCGGCGGCCAGATCCGCCTTGGTGTGCACGGGCAGGGCATTCCCGACCGCCATTGGGGGAATATCCGGCCCGTCGAAAAGATGGAGCGTCCAGTCGGCCTGTTTCACGTGAAACAGCGCCCGGCGGATGCCCTCCGCCTCGATCGGGTCGGCCGTTTCGCGCAGTCCCGCCGTATCGACGAGGGTCACGGGCACGCTGCCCAGCATGGCCCGGACCTCGATCGCGTCGCGCGTGGTACCCGCGACGTCGGACACGATGGCGGCGTCCCGATCGGCGAGGTAATTCAGCAGCGTCGATTTCCCGACGTTCGGCGCGCCCACGATCGCGAACACCAGCCCGCGCCGCAGGCGCTCGCCCCGGCCGGCATCATCCAGATGGGCGCCCGTCTCGTCGATCAGGGCGCGCACGTCGTCCAGCACCGCCCGCTCCACCTCGGGGGGGATCTCCTCGTCGGGGAAATCAATCAGCGCCTCCTGTCGGGCGAGCAGTGTCTTCAGGCGCTCCGCCCACGCGCTGTAGACGCGGCTCAGGGCACCGTCCGCCTGTTCCAGGGCCTGCCGTCGCTGGGATTCGGTTTCGGCCTCGATCAGGTCCGCGATACCCTCGGCCTGGATCAGGTCGAGCCGACCATGCTCGAAGGCGCGGCGGGTGAATTCCCCGGGTTCGGCCGGACGCGCGCCAAGGGCCACGAGCGCGTCGCCCACTGCGTCGATGACCCCGGGTCCGGCGTGCAGGTGCAGCTCGCACGAATCTTCGCCGGTATAGCTTCCGGGCGCGGGAAACCAGAGGACCAGCGCGTGATCGAGAGCCACGCACCGCCCATCGATGGTCCGCTGAAGGGTTCGCAGACGCGCGCTGCGGGGCGGAGGGACCCGCCCCCCGCACAGCGTCGAGAGGATCGCGCCGGTGCCGGTGCCGCTGACCCGCATCACGGCCACCGCGGCGCGCCCGGCACCGGTGGCAAGGGCGAAGATGGGCGCGCCCGTCGCCATACTGGACTGCATCATCCCGACCATAGTACCGTCTGCGTGAAAACCTCCGCACGCATACGCAATCCCGGACCCTGATGCCACAGATTTCCCTGCATTCCCCACTTGGCTCCCTGACCCTGACCGAAGAGGACGGGGCGATCGTGGCACTCGACTGGGGACGGGGCCGCGACCAGGAAGAAACACCGTTACTGCGTGCGGCCGCCGACTGGCTCGACCGCTATTTCGACGGGGAGGCGGAGCCGTTCGACCTGCCGCTGCGACCCTTCGGTTCGCCGTATCGCCAGCAGGTGTGGACGGCCTTGCGGTCCATTCCGCCGGGCGACGTCCAAACCTATGGCGCGGTGGCCCGGACGGCGGGCGGCAGCGCGCGTTCGGTCGGTGGCGCGGTGGGTGCCAATCCGATCCCGATCATCATTCCGTGCCACCGGGTGGTCGCCGCCGACGGGATCGGCGGCTATTCCGGCGAAGGGGGCGTGGAACACAAACAGTTTCTGCTTCACCTCGAACGTCTCTCCAAGATGCCGGTCGAGGCCGGCTGATCCACGAAAGGAAGCGCGTCATGTTCAAGGCCGTCCGAGTCCATGCCTATGGTGGGCCTGAACAGCTCCGGGTCGAGGAACTGCCGACACCGCTGCCCAAGGCGGGCGAAATCCTGCTGCGCCACGAGGCGATCGGCGTGAATTTCATCGACATCTATTTCCGCACCGGCGTCTACAAGTTCCCCTCCATGCCCGCCATTCCCGGTATGGAGGGTGCGGGCATCGTGGAGTCGGTGGGAGACGGCGTCACCTCGGTCGAGGTCGGTGATCGCGTCGTCTATGCCGGGGTTCTGGGCGCCTATGCCGAGCGTCGGGTGGTCCCCGCCGCGCGCTGCGTACCGATCCCCGATGGCATCGACAGTGATGTCGCGGCCGCAGCACTGCTGCGCGGCATGACGGCGCATATGCTGCTCGACGAGGTCCGTCCGGTGCACGCGGGAGAGACGATCCTGGTCCATTCGGCGGCCGGTGGCGTTGGTCTGTTCCTGTGCCAGTGGGCGCGGTGCAAGGGTGTCCGCACGATCGGCGTGGTCTCGTCCGAGGCCAAGGCGGCGCTGGCACGCGACAACGGCGCGACGGAAGTCATCATCGGCACACACGATCTCGCCGCCCGGGTGCGCGAGGTGACGGGCGGCGCGATGGTGCCGGTCGTGTATGACGCAACGGGGCAGGAAAACTTTACCGCCAGCCTCGATTGCCTGGCGCCGCGCGGGATGATGGTGACCTACGGCAATGCCAGCGGCGAGGTGACGGGCATCGCCGCCAGCAGCCTTGCGGCGCGCGGCAGCCTGTATCTGACGCGCCCCACACTGGCGACCTATACCGCGGCGCGCGGCGATCTGGAAAACGCCGCCGCTGCCGTCTTCGGGGCAATCCGGACGGGTGTGCTGAAGGTGCTGATCGGCCAGCGTTACGCCCTTGACGATGCCGCGCAGGCCCAGCGCGATCTCGCCGCCCGCACGACCGTCGGCAGCACCATTCTGATCCCCTGAGCCGCCACCCGTACGTCTGCCCGAATGGTCACGGGCTATTTCCCCTTTGGCCGCGATGCTTTAACGTACGGGCCCTGTCAGAACGGGAAAACCGGCACAGCCGCGCACCGGCGACACGGCACGCTGGGCGGTCAGGATGCGCATTCAGGCAGACAACACGGGGGACAGGGTAGAATGAGCGATAGCGCACGCGAGGCGATGGAATTCGATGTCGTGATCGTCGGTGGCGGTCCGGCCGGGCTGGCAGCCGCGATCCGCCTGCGTCAGACGGCACCGGACGCCACGGTGTGCCTGGTCGAGAAAGGCAGCGAGATCGGTGCGCATATCGTCTCGGGCGCGGTGATCGAGCCCCGGGCCCTGTCCGAACTGATCCCCGACTGGCGGGACAAGGGCGCGCCGCTCAACACGCCGGTCACCGAAGAGTCGATGCTCTATCTGACGCAGACGCGCGCGTTCAAGGTGCCGATGCTCGACCGCGTGATGCCGCACATGAGCAATCACGGCAATTACATCATCAGTCTGGGCGAGTTGTGCCGCTGGCTGGCGTCGCAGGCGGAGGAGCTCGGGGTGGAAATCTATCCCGGTTTCGCCGCCTCGGAGGTTCTCATCGAGAACAACCGCGTGGTGGGTATCGCCACGGGTGACATGGGCGTGGGACGCGACGGCCAGCCGGGTCCGAACTATGCGCCGGGCATGGAACTTCGCGCCAGACACACGCTCTTTGCCGAGGGCTGTCGTGGCTCGCTCAGCAAGAAGGTGATGGCGCATTACGACCTGCGCCGGGGCGTCGACCCGCAGACCTATGGTCTGGGGATCAAGGAAGTGTGGGAGATCCCCGCCGAGAACCACCGCCCCGGCCTGGTGCAGCACAGTTTCGGCTGGCCACTCGACAACAGCACCTACGGCGGCGCGTGGCTGTATCATTTCGGCGAGAACCTGGTGTCCTATGGGTTTGTCGTCGGGCTGGACTACGAAAATACGTGGCTGTCGCCGTTTGACGAAATGCAGCGCGTCAAGACGCATCCGGCGTTCGTCCATCATTTCAAGGGCGGTCGACGCATCGTCTATGGCGCGCGCGCGCTGTCCGAAGGCGGCGTGCAGTCCATTCCGCGCCTGACCTTCCCCGGGGGCGCCCTGATCGGGGATGCGGCGGGTTTCCTGAACGTGCCCAAGATCAAGGGTACGCACACGGCGATGAAATCGGGCATGCTGGCGGCGGAGGCCGTGGCGGACGCTCTGGCAAACGATCGGGTCGAGCCCGCAAGTTTTACGACCCGCGTCAAGGAGTCCTGGCTGTGGGAAGAGCTGCGCGACGTCCGCAACATCCGGCCGGCGTTTTCGAAATTCGGCGCCCGTGGCGGTGCGCTTTACAGCGGGATCGACGCGATGCTGCTGCGTGGCCGGGCACCGTGGACACTGCATCACCGCCATGGCGACAACGAGACGCTGCGCGCGGCGTCGCTGTGCGCACCGATCGACTATCCCAAGCCGGACGGCACGCTGACGTTCGATCGGCTGTCGTCGGTGTTCCTCTCGGCCACCAACCACGAGGAAGACCAGCCCGTGCATCTGAAAGTGCGCAGCGAGGCGATGTGGAAGACCGTGAACTGGGATGTCTACCGCTCCCCGGAAAGCCGCTACTGTCCGGCCGGCGTGTATGAGGCCGTGACCGAAGGTGACGAGACGACGTTGCAGATCAACGCGCAGAACTGCGTGCATTGCAAAACCTGCGACATCAAGGACCCGACGCAGAACATCGACTGGGAGACGCCCGAAGGCGGTGGCGGCCCGAATTATCCCGGCGGGATGTGATTTCGCGCCAAAACCGGCTATGATCCCCCGCGTGTCACTGTTGAATTCAGGCGAAAGACGATCATGAAGATACTCGTGCCCGTAAAAAGGGTGATCGACTACAACGTCAAGGTGCGCGTGAAAGCGGACGGAAGCGGGGTCGAGACCGCCGGCGTGAAGATGTCGATGAACCCCTTCGACGAAATCGCCGTCGAGGAGGCCGTGCGCCTGAAGGAAAAGGGTGCCGCGACGGAGATCGTCGCCGTGTCGATCGGGGTGCAGCAGGCGCAGGACACGCTGCGCACCGCCATGGCCATGGGTGCTGATCGCGCCATTCTGGTGCTGACCGAGGAATCGCCCGAGCCGCTGGCGGTTGCCAAGATCCTGCGTGCGCTGGTCGAGCGCGAACAGCCGGGCATCGTCCTGCTGGGCAAGCAGGCGATTGACGACGACATGAACGCCACGGGCCAGATGCTGGCCGGCCTTCTGGACAGGCCGCAGGGCACGTTCGCCAGCAAGGTCGAGATCGAAGGCGAAAGCGTGCGCGTCACGCGTGAAATCGACGGGGGCCTGGAGACGGTGTCTCTTCAGCTGCCGGCGATCATCACCGCCGATCTTCGCCTGAACGAACCGCGCTACGCCTCGCTGCCGAACATCATGAAGGCGCGCAAGAAGCCGCTGGAGACGATTGCCGCCGGCGATCTGGGCGTCGACGTGGCCCCGCGCCTGACGGTGGTGAAGGTGGCCGAACCGCCGGCCCGCAAGGCCGGCGTGATGGTCGGCTCGGCCGCCGAACTGGTGGAGAAACTGCGCAGCGAAGCGAAGGTGATCTGATCATGACCGTTCTTGTTCTGCTCGACCACGAAGAGGGTCAGATCCGTCAGGCATCGCGCTCGGCCGTTCAGGCGGCGGCGACGCTTGGCACGGTGCATGCGCTGGTCGTCGGCGATGAGGCCGCCGCAGGCGCGGCCGCAAAAATCGCGGGCGTCGAAAAGGTGCTGCTGGCAACCGATCCCGCGCTGGCCCATGAACTGGCCGAACCCGTGGCCACCCTGCTGGTTTCACTGGCCGGGGACTACAGCCATATCGTGGCGGCGGCGACGGCGACCGGCAAGAACATCCTGCCGCGTGCCGCAGCCCTTCTGGACGTGCAGCCGATCCCCGATGTCGTGGAAATCGTCGATGCGGACACGTTCGTGCGGCCGATCTATGCCGGCAACGCGCTGGCGACGGTGCGTTCGTCGGACGGGAAAAAGGTCCTGACCGTGCGTGCGGCCAATTTCGACCCGGCACCCGCCGACGGCGGCACCGCCGACGTCGCGACGCTGGCGCCCGTGGCGTCGCCCGCCACGTCCCAGTTCATCGCGGTGGAGCTGTCGCAGTCTGAACGGCCGGAACTGGATTCGGCGCGCGTGGTGGTGTCCGGCGGACGCGGCATGCAGAACGCCGAGAACTTCAGGCTGCTGGAGCCTCTGGCCGACCGGCTGGGTGCCGCCATCGGCGCATCCCGCGCGGCCGTGGATTCGGGCTTCGTGGCCAACGAGCTTCAGGTCGGGCAGACCGGCAAGATCGTGGCACCGGAGCTGTATGTCGCGCTGGGTATTTCCGGCGCGATCCAGCATCTGGCGGGCATGAAGGACAGCAAGGTGATCGTTGCGATCAACAAGGACCCGGAAGCGCCGATTTTCCAGGTTGCCGATTACGGTATCGTCGGTGACCTTTTCACGGTTCTTCCGGAGCTGGAGTCCGCGCTGGGCTGATGGCGTGCCCTGGGGCGCGTCCGTCCGCCCCGAATACAGCGAGAAGCCCGCGGGCTTCTCGCGCTGTGCCTGTCAGACGATTTTTCTACACATCAGGGTGGGGACAGCGCATTTTCGTCCGCGCGCAACGACATGTCGTCCCGCCCCCGACCGTTTCCGAAACCATATCGTTGCGAGAGTGATATGATAGAGCGCCGCAGACTGGGCCGCACCGACCTGATGGTCAGCGCGATCTGCCTGGGAACCATGACGTTTGGTCAACAGAACACCGAGGCCGAAGGGCACGCGCAGCTCGATTACGCGCTGGATCGCGGCATCAACTTCATCGACACGGCCGAGCTGTATTCGATTCCCCCCCGCGCCGAGACGCAGGGTTCCACCGAGCGGATCGTGGGGTCGTGGCTGGCGGCCCGCGGCAACCGCGACAAGGTGATTCTGGCGACCAAGGTCGTCGGCCGCACGCAGATGGGATGGTTCCGTCCCGACGGCGCGGAGGCACGTCTCGATCGTGCCAACATCCGTTATGCGATCGAGGGATCGCTCAAACGTCTGCGCACCGACTATATCGATCTGTACCAGCTGCACTGGCCGGACCGCGATATCGGTCTGTTCGGCGGCAACGGCAACACGTTTCACGGGCTTGGCGATACCAGCAAGGACGTGCCGATCGAGGAAACGCTCGCTGCACTGGACGAACTCGTCCAGGAGGGGAAGATCCGGCATGTGGGGCTGTCCAACGAGACGGCGTGGGGTACGGCGCGCTTTGTCCATCTGGCCGAGACCGGACATGGGCCGCGTGTGGCGTCGATCCAGAACGCCTACAACCTGCTGAATCGGACCTTCGAGATCGGGCTTGCCGAGCTCGCAATGCGTGAGCAGGTGGGTCTTTTGGCCTATTCGCCGCTGGCGCAGGGCTATCTGACCGGCAAGTACCAGCGCGGTGCCCGTCCCGCGGGCGCGCGCACGACCCTGTTCGATCGTGGGCAACGCTATCAGAAGGTGAACGCGGAAGAAGCGATCGACGCGTATCTGGAACTGGCGGCCGATATGGGCGTCGACCCGGCGCAGCTTGCGCTCGCGTTCGTGACGCAACGCCCGTTCGTAACGTCGAACATCATCGGCGCTACCAGCATGGATCAGCTACGGACTGATCTGGGGTCGCTCGACGTGGTGATTACGCCCGATCTTCTGGCACGGATCGACGCAATCCACGCGCGCTACTGTAATCCGTCGCCGTAAGACGGCGGAAATATACGAACCGGATCGACAGGGGCGTGCTCCTCTGCCGGGCGTGGGGAAAGCGCCCCCACACCCGGCAGGCCCCTCTCAGTCTTCACGCTCGTCGCGGGCGATCGCCTTGTGCTCGCGCGTCGGGCGGAAACGTCCCTGACGGAGGGCCTCTTCGATATCCTCGAGCGACGCGCCAGTGGTTTCCGGCACGAAGAAGAACACGAACAGGGTGCTGAGCAGGTTGATGCCGGCGTAGAACCACATCGTCCCGCCCAGCGAGATCAGATTGACCAGGGTCAGTGCCGTGCCGGTCACCAGAAGGTCGCTGCCCCACAGTGTCGCGGCATGCAGGCTGGTGGCCTGCCCGCGCATCGGCAGCGGGAACATTTCGGCCCCCAGAAGCCAGCCGACCACCTGGATGCCGCCCGAGTTGAACACCATGAACAGCAACAGGAACACTATGATCAGGTCGGCGCCGAACGACCCCTTGGCCGGATGGACGGCAAACATCAGGCCAAGGCCGATGAGGCTGAGCACCGAGCCGGGCCCCATGATCAGCATCAGGCGGCGGCGGCCGATCCGGTCGACGAACACGCAGCCCAGCGCGGTCATGATGAGATAGACGGTGGCGACGCCAAGGCTGGCCAGCAAGGCGGACGACGCGCCGAAACCCGCGTCCGACAGGAAGGTCGGCGCGTAGTAGATCATCATCTCCAGACCGCCGCACTGCGTGAAGAACGCAACGCCGAGCGCGGCGATCAGCGCCGGACGCACCCAGGGCTGACCAAGGCCGCGCCAGCCGCGGTCGCGGTCGTCCACCTCGGCTGCGGTTTCGTGCATCTGGCGGATCTCGTGACGGATCTGCTTGCGGCTCTCGCGCACGCGGCGCAGTTCGTCGACGGCTTCCGTCAGGCCGATGTTTTCGGCCGTCCAACGCGGGCTGCGCGGCATGAAGAACATCGACAGGAACACGAAGGCGGCCGGAATGGCGGCGATCGCGATCATCGGGCGCCAGCCCCATGCGTCACGCGCGGCAAAACCGATGATGTTGGCCAGCAGGATGCCGACGCCGATCGCGACGTTGAACATGGTGACCAGATTGCCGCGCCGTTCCGACGGGGCCAGTTCGGAGATGTACATCGGCACGACCTGCGTCGAACCACCGACGGCCAGACCGAGAAACACACGCGCCACGATAAGCGCGGTGACATCCGGGGCGAAGGAGCAGGCCAACGCACCGATGACGAAGACGGCCGTCACGATGATGACTGATATGCGGCGACCGAAACGCTCGGACATGAAACCCGTGCCGACCGCGCCGATGACCGCGCCGGCCAGAATGGCCGATGTGACCAGTTCCTGGGTACCGCTGCTGAGGTGAAAATCCTTGGTGATCAGCAGCAGAGCACCCGAGATGATGCCGGTATCGTAGCCGTAGAGGCCGCCGCAGATAGCGGCCACCGCGGCTGCGAGCCAGAGTGTTTTCGAGGCGTTGGGCGAGAGTTCGATGGAGCTGACGTGCTGGTTGGCTTCCTTCACGTCCGCCGATGGCGGCGGGGTGGAGGCGGTGGTCGCGTCCTGCATGGGGATCTGCCTTGTGTCCAGTCGTGGTTCCCGGGCGCCAGGCGGGAGAAAAGCGGCGCGGCTACGGCACTCCGTAAACGGCGCGAAGCCCGGCAATGTTGCCAAGCGTCGCATGAAAAGGGCCCCAGTCGTCGGATTCGGCGATGGGCGACCAGAGCGCTTCGACCTGATCGATCAGCATCGTCACCGGATCGTGGCGTTCGAAATACGCCTGCGTCGGCTGACGGCCCGCGAACGCATCGAACAGGGCCCTGACCGGCGCGAAATCCGCCCTGTCATAGAAGGATGCCCGGGGTCCGTTCATCGCGCGTTGTGTGCTGTTGGCACCTCCATACCAGTCAAAGAAGAAATTTTCAAATCCAACCCGTGCGCGGGATAGAAATTCGGTGATCGGCGTCGCTATTTCGGGAACATCGGCATCGGGTTGGTGCTGCAATCCCAGTCTACGCAGATACTGGATATTGAGTTGTTTCTGATAGGTTGTGGCGAATGACTCCAGCGCCACCTGGAACTCTTGCAGCGTGCCAAGCGGCAACAGACATTCGGCAAGACGGGCCAGGTTCCAGCCAAGGGCCTGCGGCTGCCGCCCATAGGCATACAGGCCGGCATGATCGAAATAGGCGGCCGTGAAGCTCTGATCGTAGGTGGGCAGGAAGCGCCAGGGGCCGTAGTCGAAACTCTCGCCCGTGATGGCGATGTTGTCGGTGTTCAGCACGCCATGCACGAAACCGGCCGCCATAAGCTGCGCGCCCGTGGTGGCCACCCGCTCGCACACGGCCCCGAACAGGGCGGCGGCCTCGCTTTGGCCCGGTGCCGGCGCGAGGTCGGGGTAATAGGTGTCGCGCACATAGGCGACCAGCCGGTCCATCGCGGCACGTTCGTCCAGCACGGCAAGGCGCTGGAACGTGCCGATGCGGATATGGGAATGGCCCAGACGCACCAGAACGCACGCGCGGGTCGGGGAGGGTTCGTCATTGCGCGCCAGACGCTCGCCCGTCTCGATCACCGACAGGGTGCGGGAGGTGTTTACGCCCAGCGCCTCAAGCATTTCGGTGGCCAGGATTTCCCGCACGCCCCCCTTGAGCGTCAACCGACCATCGCCGCCACGTGACCATGGCGTCGTGCCGCTGCCCTTGGTGCCGAGATCCATCAGGCGCCCGGTCACGGCATCGTGCATCTGGGCGAACAGAAAGCCGCGCCCGTCGCCAAGGTCGGGGTTGTACACACGGAACTGGTGGCCGTGATAGCGCAGGGCCAGAGGCTGCGGCAGGGAGTCGGGCAGGGGAATGAACCGACCGAAATGGGCGCGCCATTCCTCGTCGGTCAGGGTGTCGAGCCCCACCGTGGCGGCTGCCCGGTCGTTGCGGTAGCGCAGGAGCGTCTGCGGGAAGTCGGCGGGGGCGACGGGATCGTAGAACACGCTGCCCAGATCCATGTGAGCGCGCGAGGGGCGGTAGGTCGGGGAAACGGGCATCGGTCGGCTCCTTGGCGGCCACGCGGCGGTGCGGACGGGTGCCACACCGCCTTGGGTCTCTGCTGTCGAGGGGTGAACGCTCAGCGAGTGCCGAGGATGTCGTCCACCAGAGCGTCGGGCACCGCAGCGGCGGTTGGCCACGCCCAGCGCGGTTGGCGATCCTTGTCGATCACGCGCGCACGAACGCCTTCGGCGAAGTCGGGCTCGGCCAGCAGGCGGCCGACCAGCCGGGTTTCCTGCGCGATCGCGGCCAGAACGTCCGCCTTCGGAT
>NZ_JABXXR010000091.1 GCF_013376175.1 Ameyamaea chiangmaiensis | reverse complement strand
AGTCCGCCCAGCCGCGCGAGAAGGCCGCGGCGGGGCGCCTTGACTGGGGGCGTGGTCTCGATCGACGCGGGCAGGAGGTCCAGCAGGCGGGTCGCGGGCTTCGGCAGGCCGGACAGGTCCAGCGACCGGTGGTCTGCGGCGGCGATCCGTTCCGCGTCCCACAGGAAGGCGATCAGGCTTGTGTCCCACGCGCCGAGGCCGCTTGTCTCGAAGGACAGGGCCGCGCCGGGACTGGTGCCCGCAAGACCGTGAAGGGCGTCTGGCGGCAGTTCGGGAAGAGCCCCACTGCCCGCGACCCAGGCCCCCGCCAGCCGAAGGGTGGGCCGACCATCCTGTACGGCGACGTCCCAGTGCGGCGCGCCGGCGTCGGAGCCCGCACGACCGGCAGGAGAAGGTGAGGGGGGAGGCGGCATGATCCTGCCATCAAACCCCTTTATCGGCGGCTACGCCATACCCCTTGTTGCGTAAGGAACTGGAATGCGTGCGCGGGCCTGGGCCGGCGGCGTCTGCGCGGGGACTTGACCGTTGCGCTGTGACGGGCCCTCGGCTAAGCCTCGCGTCTCTTTTTTTTATGGTGAGGTTGCCGATGCGACGCAGGCGCGGACGCGCTCTTGACGGCTGGCTGATTGTCGACAAGCCGTCGCATGTCACGTCGACCGACGTGGTCAACAAGGTCCGCCGCGCGTTCGACGCGCAGAAGGCCGGCCACGGCGGCACGCTCGATCCACTGGCGACCGGTCTGCTGCCGGTCGCGTTCGGGCGCGCGACCAAGACCGTGCCGTATGTCATGGACGGCACCAAGACCTATCGGTTCACCTTGCGGATCGGCGAGAGCCGGGACAGCGACGACGCGGAGGGCGCGGTCACGGCGACCTCGGAGGCGCGTCCCACCGACGACATGTTTCGGGCGGCGTTGCCTGCGTTCGTGGGCAACATCATGCAGGTGCCCCCCGTCTATTCGGCCCTCAAGGTCAACGGGGAGCGTGCGTATGACATGGCGCGCGACGGGCGTCCGCCTGACCTGCCCCCGCGTCCGGCGCGCGTCGACCGTTTCGAACTGATCGACCGTCCCGACGCCGATACGGCGGTGTTCGAGGTCGAGTCCGGCAAGGGGGTCTATATGCGGGCTCTGGCGCGCGACATCGCCCTGGCCTGCGGAACCGTCGGGCACGTGGCGGCACTTCGTCGCCTGCGGGTCGGTCCGTTTTCCGAGGCGGACGCGATTATGCTGGACAAAATCCTTGCAACCGACGACAACGCGCCTGCCTCGCCGGAGCTTTTGCTGCCGGTGGCGACCGCGCTGGCCGACATCCCGGCGCTGGCCGTTACCGAATCACAGGCCAGGGCCCTTTCCTATGGGCAGGCGATCAGCCTGTTCGACCTGATGGGGTCCATCCCAGATGCGTGCGATCCCGATGGCGGGCTGGTGCGTGTGATGGGCGGGGGGCGCGTTGTGGCGCTGTGCAGGCTCGGAGAGGGTCTGATGCGGTCCGAACGTCTGCTTTGAACTGATCTGAATGGAGACGACGATGTCGATCACTGCCGAGCGCCGCACCGCGCTTATCGAAGAATACAAGACCGCCCCCACCGACACGGGATCGCCCGAAGTGCAGGTCGCCCTGCTGACCGAGCGCATCACCAACCTGACCGAGCACCTCAAGACGCATGCGAAGGACTTCCATTCGCGTCGTGGCCTGCTGATGCTGGTCGGTAACCGTCGCGGTCTGCTTGATTACCTCAAGCGCAAGGACCAGCAGCGCTACCAGACCCTGATCGGTCGTCTGGGCCTGCGTCGCTGATGCACGCGGCGGGGCGCAGGCCCCGCCATGTGCCTCGGCCGATCCGGCCCGGGTGACCGGGTCGGTCTTTTCAGGAACAGCGGTCGCGACCTGGTTGCGGCGAAGGTGTCCGGATCGGTCCGCGGCGTTTCAGGCCACATGGTGTTCTGGCGGTTGCCGTCATTTCTCCATGCCGTCCGAAACGCTGTCTTTCATGACCCCGATCATCGACCTCCGTCCCGGCAGGCTCCGTGGCCAGACAGGAGCATCCGATGTTCAATTATTTCCGCAAAGAGATCGAATGGGGCGGTCGCCCCCTGATCCTCGAGACCGGCAAGATCGCCCGCCAGGCCGATGGCGCCGTCGTCGTGACCTATGGCGACACGGTCGTCCTGTGCACCGCCGTTGGTGCCAAGAGCGTCAAGCCCGGGCAGGATTTCTTCCCGCTGACGGTCAACTATCAGGAAAAGGCCTATGCCGCGGGCAAGATCCCGGGTGGCTTCTTCAAGCGCGAAGGTCGTCCGTCCGAGGCCGAGGTCCTGAATTCGCGCCTGATCGATCGTCCGATACGCCCGCTGTTTCCCGACAACTTCCGCAACGAGGTCCAGGTCGTCGCGACCGTGCTCAGCCATGACATGGAAAACGACCCGGCGGTCGTGGCCCTGATCGGCTGCTCGGCAGCGCTGACGCTGTCTGGCATTCCGTTCTTCGGCCCGGTGGCCGCGGCTCGCGTGGGCTATTCGGACGGCGCCTACGTTCTGAATCCGACGATCGCCGAGATGAAGACCAGCGCGCTTGACCTCGTGGTGGCGGGCACGTCCGACGGCGTCCTGATGGTCGAGTCCGAAGCCAGCGAGCTGTCCGAAGAGGTGATGCTGGGTGCCGTGACCTTCGGTCATGAGGCGTTCCAGGCCGTCATCGACGCGATCGTGTCCTTGGCCGAGCACGCGGCGAAGAAGCCGTGGGACCTGTCGGGCCCCTCGAAGGAAGAGCTGGCGCTTCGTAAGAAGATCGACAAGCTCGGCCGCAAGTCGATCGCCGCGGCCTACAAGGAAAAGGTCAAGCAGGCCCGATACGAGAAGGTCGGCGCCGCCAAGGCCGCGATTCTCGAGAAGCTGGCCGAGGAAGGTGCCGACGTCGACGCCGCCAAGCCGATGCTCAAGGAGCTCGAGGCCGACGTGGTGCGTGGCGCGGTGCTCGACACCGGCCTGCGTATCGATGGCCGCGACCTGAAGACGATCCGTCCGATCGTCTCCGAAGTCGGCATCCTGCCGCGTGCGCACGGCTCGGCGCTGTTTACCCGTGGCGAGACGCAGGCGCTGGTCGTCGCGACGCTCGGCACCGGGCAGGACGAGCAGGTGATCGACGCGCTCGAAGGCGAATATCGCACCAACTTCATGCTGCACTACAACTTCCCGCCCTATTCGGTGGGCGAGTGTGGTCGCATGGGTTCGCCGGGTCGCCGCGAGATCGGCCATGGCAAGCTCGCGTGGCGCGCGGTCCACCCGCTGCTGCCGGGCAAGGACGTCTTCCCGTACACGATGCGCATCGTGTCCGAGATCACTGAGAGCAACGGTTCCTCCTCGATGGCGACCGTATGCGGCACCTCGCTGGCGCTGATGGATGCCGGCGCGCCGCTGAAGCGGCCGGTTGCGGGCATCGCGATGGGCCTGATCAAGGAAGATCGCGGTTTCGCGGTTCTGTCCGACATCCTGGGCGACGAGGATCACCTCGGCGACATGGACTTCAAGGTGGCGGGGACCGAGGCCGGCATCACCGCGCTGCAGATGGACATCAAGATCACCTCCATCACGCCGGAGATCATGGAGATCGCCCTTGGGCAGGCCCGCGAAGGTCGCCTGCATATCCTGGGCGAGATGTCCAAGGCGCTGAGCGAGGGGCGGTCGGACGTGTCGTCGGCGGCGCCGAAGATCACCACGCTCTCGGTGCCGAAGGAAAAGATCCGCGACGTGATCGGATCGGGCGGCAAGGTGATCCGTGAGATCGTCGAATATTCCGGCGCGAAGATCGACATCGGCGATGACGGCACGATCACGATCGCCGCGATGAGTGACGATCAGGCCCAGCGCGCGATCGAGCGTATCAACGGGATCGTGGCCGAGCCGGAAGTGGGCAAGATCTACAACGGCAAGGTCGTCAAGACCGCCGATTTCGGCGCGTTCGTGAACTTCATGGGCGCTCGCGACGGTCTTGTGCACATCTCTGAGTTGGCCCAGGCCCGCGTTGCCCGCACGGCGGACGTCGTCAAGCAGGGCGATGCCGTCAAGGTGAAGGTGATGGGCTTCGACGATCGCGGCAAGGTTAAATTGTCGATGCGGGTTGTCGATCAGGAAACCGGTGCCGACATCTCGGATAGCGTGGGTGCGAAGCCCGCCGGCCGTCCCCGCCGCGACGAAGGCTGACGCCGCTCGCGGCCTCCGGCCCGGGCGTTCGGGTCGGGGGGCACGGAACATAGTATGTCACCGGATTTGCCGGTGACGCCGTGCTAGGACATCCCCGCGCAGGCGGGGATGTCTTTTTAAAAAGCCTGCGGGCCTGTGAGGCGAAGGATCAGGATGAAGTCGATCAACGCGATCCGTATGGGTGGGGCGGATGTCCTGCCGCTGGTCGAGGGTGGCAAGGGCGTCTCGGTGTCCACCGGCGTGTCGTCGGGCCACTGGGCGGCAGCGGGAGGGGCCGGCACGGTCTCCATCGTGAATGCCGACAGCTACGACGAGCACGGGCAGCCTGTGCCCCAGATCTATCACGGCCGCACCCGCCGGGAACGGCAGGAGGAATTGGTCGACTACGCCATCCGCGGTGGCGTGGCGCAGGTGCATGCGGCGCACGAGATCGCGGGCGGCCAAGGGCGGGTCCACGCCAATATCCTGTGGGAGATGGGGGGCGCCGAGCGCATCATCACCGGCGTTCTGGAACAGGCCAAAGGCATGGTGCATGGTCTGACCTGCGGCGCGGGCATGCCCTATCGCCTGTCCGACATCGCGGCCCGGTTCGGCATTCATTACTATCCAATCGTGTCGTCGGCCCGCGCGTTCAGCGCGCTGTGGAAGCGTGCCTATTCCAAGACGGCCGATCTTCTGGGCGGCGTCGTCTATGAGGATCCCTGGCGCGCAGGTGGCCATAACGGCCTGTCCAACGGCGAAAATCCGCTCGAGCCGGAAGACCCGATGCCGCGCGTCCTGGCCTTGCGCCGGCTGATGCGGACCTTCGGCCTTGGCGATACGCCGATCATCATGGCAGGCGGTGTCTGGTGGCTGGAGGAGTGGGAGGACTGGATCGACAACCCCGATCTCGGGCCGATCGTCTTTCAGTTTGGTACCCGGCCGCTTCTGACCAAGGAAAGTCCGATTCCGGAGGCCTGGAAGCGCAGACTGATGACGTTGAAGGAGGGCGATGTGTATCTCAATCGCTTCTCCCCGACGGGTTTTTATTCCTCGGCGGTCAATAACCATTTCATGCAGGAACTGCGGGCCCGTTCGGAACGGCAGGTCGCGTTTTCGGCCGAGCCGGTCGGGGAACACACCGCCGGTTTCGGGGTGGGCGCACGCGGTCGGCAGGTGTTCATGACCGAGGCCGATCTGGCCCATGCGCGGCAATGGGTGGCCCAGGGCTTCAGCGAGGCGTTGCGTACCCCGGACTCGACCCTGGTGTTCGAAACGCCGGAAGCCGCGCGTCAGATTCTGGCGGATCAGGTCGCCTGCATGGGCTGCCTGTCAGAGTGTCGGTTCTCAAACTGGAGCCAGCGCGGCCCGGATTACACCAACGGCCACAAGGCTGACCCGCGCTCGTTCTGCATCCAGAAGAGCCTGCAGGCCGTCGCGCATGCACACGCCGACGAGGCCGAAGCGGTGATGGACAACAACCTGATGTTCGGTGGCACCAATGCGTGGCGCTTCGGCGCCGACCCGTTCTATTCCAACGGCTTCGTGCCGACGGTAAAGGAACTGGTGGCCCGGATACTCACCGGGCGCTGAGACGCAAGGGGGAGCGTGCCGCACGCTCCCCTTTCTGTTCTGACGATGTCTGGGCTTACTGCGGCAGACAGGCCGCGCGAAACAGTGCCAGCGCGCGGCCACGGTGGCTGACGGCATTTTTTGCCGTCCCGTCCATCTCCGCGAATGTCCGGTGGTCGCCCGCAGGCACAAAGATCGGGTCATAGCCATGGCCGTGCTCGCCGCGCGGTGGCCACACGACCTGACCGTCGACCCGCCCTTCGAAGGTGTCGACATGTCCGTCCGGCCACGCGAGACACAGCACACACGAAAACCATGCGGATCGATCCGCCGCCACGTCCATTTCGGTGTGAACGCGTTCCATCGCCATGGCGAAATCGCGCCCGGGACCGCCCCAACGGGCGGAATAGACGCCCGGCGCACCATCAAGGGCCGCGACGCAAAACCCTGAATCGTCGGATAGTGCGGGTTTGCCGGTCGCCGTGGCCGCGGCCAGAGCCTTGATCGCGGCGTTGCCGGCAAAGGTGTCGGCCGTCTCGTCCGGCTCTGGCAGTGCGAGCGAGGCGGCGCCGAGGACGCGCACGCCGGACCCGGCCAGCAGTGTCTCGAACTCGGCGAGCTTGCCCCTGTTATGACTGGCGAGCACCAGTTCCGTGCCGACGACCAGACGCCGCGCGCCGCTCATGGCGTGCCGAGTGCCGCGCGCTGTGCCTCGAAGAGACGCGCGGTGCCCAGACGGGCCAGACGCATCAGTTCGGCGAACTGTTCGTCGGTGAAGGGGCTTTTCTCCGCCGTGGCCTGCACTTCCACAATACCGCCGCCGTCGGTCAGGATGAAGTTCGCATCGGCCTCGGCGGTGCTGTCCTCCGCGTAATCCAGATCGGCGACGGCGCCCATCTCGGTCAGTCCGCAGGAAATCGCGGCGACCTGCCCGGTGATCGGGCTCGCCTTGAGGACGCGCGTCTCGACCAGTTTGCGCACCGCCAGCGACAGCGCCACCCATGCACCGGTGATGGAGGCGCATCGCGTGCCGCCATCGGCGTTCAGCACGTCGCAGTCCAGGGTGATGGTCATCTCGCCCAGCGCGGCGAGGTCGACCACGGCGCGCAGGGAACGGCCGATAAGGCGCTGGATTTCCTGCGTGCGACCGGACTGCTTGCCCTTGGCCGCCTCGCGGCTGCCGCGCGTATGGGTCGCGCGGGGCAGCATGCCGTATTCGGCCGTGACCCAGCCCTTGCCCTGGCCGCGCAGAAACGGCGGCACGCGCCCCTCGACGCTGGCTGTGCACAGGACCTCGGTGCCGCCCATGCGGATGAGGACGGACCCTTCCGCATGGTGTGAAAAGCCCGGCTCGATCGAGACGGTACGAATGGCGTCAAGCGCGCGACCTGAGGGACGCATGGGCTTCTCCTTGGCAATAAAGATAGGGCGCCGGACGATGTGGTCCGGACACGCGGCGTGTGGAGCGGGGCATAGCGCGTCGGCGGGGGCGTTGTCACGGCCCCGTCGCCGCGCCACATTGGTCGGCAACGGCCGGTCAGGCCGGATGGTGCGCGCATTCATCAGGACGGAGGATGGTATGGAAATTGACCTGGCCATGCTGGCGCGCAGGCCCTCCTTTCCGAAAGATCTCAACGCCCGGGCCGCGACCATTCTGCGCGAAGTCGTCGAACAGTATGTCGAGACCGGCGATCCGGTGGGATCCCAGACCCTGTCGCGGCGCCTGCCGATGTCGTCGGCGACGATCCGCGCGGTGATGGCCGATCTGACGACGGCCGGGCTTTTGTTTTCGCCGCACACCTCCGCCGGGCGTCTTCCCACCGAACTGGGGTTGCGGCTGTTCGTGGACGGGATGCTTCAGTTCGGCAGCCTGTCGGAGGACGAGCGTGCCTCCATCACCCATTCGCTGGAGGTGCGCGGCCGCTCCATGCAGGACATGATGGCGCAGGCGTCGTCCATGCTGTCAGGGCTGTCGCAGGCGGCGGGCCTGGTGATCGCGCCGAAGAATGAAGGCGCCATCAAGCATATCGAATTTGTCGCCCTCGGCCCGCAGCGCGCTCTGGTGGTGATCGTGGGCAGCGACGGGCAGGTCGAAAACCGGGTGATCGAGACGCCGCCCGGCCTGCCTCCCGCGGCGCTGATCGAAGCGGCCAACTACCTGAATGCGCGGCTGTCCGGCGACACGCTGGAACGTCTGCGCGAACGTGTGGCCGAGGACATGGCCGCCAATCGCACGCAACTGGATCAACTGGCGGCAGGCGTGGTCGAGACCGGGCTGGCCACCTGGGCGAAGGACGGCAACGCGGTGAGCGGAACGCTGTTCGTCCGGGGGCAGGGACGGCTGCTGACCGACGTGACTGAGCTTGAACGCCTGTCCACGATCCAGATGCTGTTCGATCGGCTCGAAACACAGGAGACCATGTTGCGTCTTCTGGAACTGGCGCAGGAGTCCGAGGGCGTGCGCATTTTTATCGGTGCGGAAAGCGGACTGTTCGGGATGTCGGGCCTGTCGATGATGCTCGCCCCTGCCCGGAACGAGGCCCAGCGCGTCGTCGGCGCAATCGGGGTCATCGGTCCTACGCGCATCAACTACGGACGCATCGTGCCGGTCGTCGACTATACGGCGCGCGTGATCGGCCAGATGCTCGGATAAGCGCCGGTTCACGTCCGTGCGGATGCAACAGGACCGGACCCGGGACGTATGAACAGGCGTCGCGGCGACGCGACCGCCACGATGTAAGCCCCAAGACAGGAGATGACACATGTCCTTACCCGATGCCCGCGCCGCGGGAACATTTCGCATCGGCGGCGATCTGGAGGTCGTCAGGCTCGGCTTCGGTGCGATGCGCATCACGGGCAAGGGGATCTGGGGCGAGCCTGCCGACCGCGACGCCGCTCTTCGCACCCTGCGCCGCACCCGCGATCTCGGGATCGATTTCATCGATACGGCCGACAGCTATGGCCCGTTCGTCAGCGAAGACCTGATTCGCGAGGCGCTCTATCCCTACGGTCCGACGATCATCGCCACCAAAGGCGGCCATACGCGCCATGGCCCCGATATCTGGCGGCCCATCGGCAATCCCGACTACCTGCGCCAATGCGTTCTGATGAGCCTCCGGCGGCTCAGGCTGGACAGGATCGACCTGTGGCAGTTGCACCGGATCGGGGCCGACTGCCCGGCGGAGCAGCAGTTCGAGGTCATCGCGAAGATGCGCGAGGAAGGGTTGATCCGTCATGTCGGCCTGTCCGAAGTCTCGGTCGCGGATATTGAACGGGCGGAGGAGTTCTTTCCCGTCACGACCGTGCAGAACCGCTTCAACCTCATCGATCGAAAGTCCGAGGACGTGCTGGACCACTGCGCGGGTAAAGCGATCGGCTTCATCCCGTGGGCGCCTCTGGCGGCGGGCGGCCTCGCGCGGGGTGACAACGCGTTGACCCGGATCGCGAGCGCGCAGGACGCGTCGCCGGGGCAGGTGGCGCTGGCGTGGCTGCTCCGGCGTTCACCCGTCATGCTGCCGATCCCCGGAACGGGCAGCCCGGATCATCTCGACGACAACACCCGCGCCGCGAGTGTCGCCATCAGTGACGCCGACTTCGCCGAACTCGATCGGCTGGGGCGGGAAGCCTGGACACAGGCCTCCGCGCGTTGAGGCAAAATAACGGCGCCCGTGGGGCGATTGTGCGAAATTGCACGATGTGCGCGCGGGGGGCGACGCGGCCTCGCCTCGGTGGTATGGAGGGCCGCATGAAAGCCCTCGCCCTGATCGTGCTCCATGCCGCCCGCTGATGATGGTTATCGCGCATCCGGCCGCGCACCCTTGACGCGCCGTTCGACATCGGGTGGTCGCGGGCCCCTGCTGTCGCCGCGTTTTCGCAAGGTACGCCGGGCCGCGGCGATCCTGGGGGCGAGCACGATCCTGGTGACCTTCGTCGCCGGGACCGTCACGTGGCACAAATACGGGCAGCTGGTCTCCGACCTGCCGACGGTCGGCAGCTTGCGCCAGTATCAGCCTCCGGTCATGAGCCGCATCTACGGGGCCGATGACCAGACGGTGGCGGAACTGGCGGCCGAACGCCGCATCTTCGTGCCGGCCAGCGCGATTCCGGACCGGGTGAAGAACGCGATCATCGCGACCGAGGACCACAAGTTCTATTCGCACGCCGGTGTCGACCCTGCCGCCATCGTCCGCGCCGGGCTGACGGACCTGTTCATGCCCAAAGGCCGTCGCCCGCTTGGTGCGTCGACCATCACGCAGCAGGTCGCGCGTATCATGCTTCTGGGGTCGAACAGCCTGTCTCTGAGCCGCAAGGCCAAGGAGGCGCTGCTGGCGATGCGGATCGAGCAGACGTTGTCCAAGGACAAGATCCTGGAGATCTATCTCAACGAGATCTATCTCGGCGAGGGCGCCTACGGTGTGGGCGCGGCCGCCCAGACCTATTTCAACAAGCCGCTGGATCAGCTCGATAACGCGGAGGCCGCCTTTCTGGCAGCCCTGCCGAAATCACCCACCAACTACAACCCGTATCGCTTTCCCCAGGCCGCGCGCGACCGCCGCGACACGGTACTCGAAAGCATGGCGGCGCTGCATTTCATCACACCGGACGAAGCGCGTGCGGCCGAAGCGGAGCCTCTGCTGCCCAAGACGTTCCGCCGACCCGGCCCCGCACCGGGATCGGAGTGGTTCGCCAGTGAGGTGCGCCGTCAGCTGGTGGAGCGTTACGGCCTGACCCAGACCATGCAGGGCGGCCTGTATGTGCACACAAGCTTCGATTCGAAGCTTCAGCAGACCGCGACGGCGGCCCTGCGTGACGGACTGATGCAGTACGACCGCGCGCATGGCGGCTGGCGCGGCGCGGTCGCGCATGTCGGCGGTCTGACGGCGGGACGCGGGCGTGGAATCGCGGCAGGCGACGACTGGAGCACCGCCCTGCATGCGCTCAAGCCGACGCCGGGCATGCTGGACAGCTGGCGCATGGCGGTCGTCCTGACGCCCGCGACGGGACAGGTCGGCTGGATCGAGCCAATGAGCGGCGAGACGCACACCGGGCAACTGGAAGGGCGCGACGTCGGCTGGATGCGTACGTTCCACCCGCTGGTGGCGGGCGACGTCGTTCTGGTCGAGCCCGAGGCGAACGGCGGCCGCGTGATGATCCGCCAGGTGCCGCATGTCGAAGGGGCCCTTGTGACCCTGGATGTTCATACCGGGCGTGTCCGGGCGATGGTCGGTGGCTGGTCGTTCGATGCCTCGCAGTTCAATCGCGCGACCCAAGCGTTGCGCCAGCCGGGATCGTCGTTCAAGCCGTTCGTCTATCTGACGGCGATGGAGCAGGGGATATCGCCGTCGCAGAAGTTCGACGATTCGCCTGTGTCCTATGGAGACTGGCATCCCAACAATTACGAGATGGACTTCTGGGGGCCGACCAGCCTGCACGATGCGCTACGGGAGTCGCGCAATCTCGTCACCATTCGGCTGGCGGCGCATCTGGGGATGAAGAGCGTCGCCGATATGGCGATACGCCTCAAGCTGGTCGACCAGATGCCGCATGTGTTGCCCGCGGCACTCGGGGCGGTCGAGACGACCGTCCTGCGCGAGGCCGGTGCCTATGCGACGATTGCTAATGGCGGTCGTCTGGTGACGCCGTCGGTCATCGACGACGTGCAGGATCGCGACGGGCACGTTCTGTGGCGGGCCGACGGCGTGACCATGACGACCGGCCCCGTGCCTCCGCTGTCCGTGGCGCCGCCACCGG
>NZ_JABXXR010000090.1 GCF_013376175.1 Ameyamaea chiangmaiensis | reverse complement strand
CTGTCGATGGCGATCGGACGCTCGCGCCGCGCGCGTCCGATCGCTGCCTCCGCGTAGTCGGGGTGGCGCTCGATCCCGATGAAGCGGCGGCGCAGACGACGGGCGACGGCGGTCGTCGTCCCGGTCCCCGCAAAGGGGTCGAGCACGACATCGTCGACCCCGGTCGAGGCAACCAGCACACGGTGCAGCAGGCTCTCGGGCTTCTGGGTCGGATGCAGCTTCAGCCCATGCTCGTTGCGCAGCCGCTCGTTCCCCGTGCACAGGGGCAGGTACCAGTCCGAGCGCATCTGCACATCGTCGTTGAGCGCCTTCATCGCCTGATAATTGAAGCGATAGCGGCTGTCCGGCGATCGCGCGGCCCAGATCAGCGTCTCGTGCGCGTTGGTGAAGCGCCGCCCACGGAAATTGGGCATCGGGTTGGATTTACGCCAGATAATGTCGTTCAGGATCCAGAATCCCAGATCCTGCAGGATCGCGCCGATCCGAAAGATATTGTGGTACGACCCGATCACCCACAGCGTGCCGTCCTTGCGCAAAAGCCGCCGCGCCTCTCCGAGCCATGCCCGGGTGAAGCGATCATACTCCTGAAGATCGGTGAACTTGTCCCAGTCGTCGTCGACGCCGTCGACCAGTGATTCGTCCGGCCGGCGCAGTTCGCCGCGCAGCTGAAGATTGTAGGGTGGATCGGCAAAGACGCAGTCGATCGACGCGCTGGGCAGCATGCTCATCATCTCGACGCACTCACCACGCAGGATCTGGTCGAGAGGGAGCTCCATATGATGCGCGCCGCTCATGCCGCGTCCGCCGACACGTGCGACGTCGGGCGGCACGTGGCAACGGAACGTCGCAGAACACCCCCGGCGGCCAGACACGCTTTGACCGGTGCGAAGGAGCGCCGATGGTGAACGGTAACCCCATGCTCAAGCATGGCCTGACGATGACCGGCAGTGGGATAGCCCGCGTTCCGTCCCCACCCGTACGCGCCGAAACGCCGGTCGAGACGCGTCATCAGCCGGTCGCGGGTGACCTTGGCGACGATGGAGGCGGCCGCGATCGACACGCTGGCACCATCCCCGCCCACGATCGCCCGTGCGGCACATGGCAGGTCGCGCGGCACGAGATTTCCGTCGACCAGCACCATGTCCGGCCGCACGCGCAGACGCGCGACGGCGCGCACCATCGCGATATGGGACGCGCGCAGGATGTTGTGGGTATCGATTTCCGGCACCGAGGCTGCTGCCAGACCGATGACCACATCCGGATTATCGATCAGGGCGTCGTAGGCACGCTGGCGTGCGCGGGCGGTCAGCACCTTGGAGTCATCGAGCAGGGTGATGATCGCGTCCGGCACCGCGCCGGCGAACATGACGGCGGCCGCGACGACCGGCCCCGCCAGAGGACCGCGCCCGACTTCGTCGACGCCGGCAACCCGGCCACCATGCGCCCGCTCATGAGAAAAATCCGGCATCCACTCTTCCCGACCCTGGGCGCGGCGGCGCGGCTGGTGCCGCCCCGCATCGCCCGACTCGGGTTCTGGCCACGCTTACCCCCTGAGCGAGGCAAGCGAATCAACCCGAGTCGCCGAGTCGCTTGTGAATCAAACGCCGGATTTTGAAAAGAGTCCGGCCGAAAAAATTCGGCCGGAGCGGTCAGCCCTTGCGACGCGGAAAGAACAGCCAGCCCAGCAGGATGCCGGCTACGGCGACCACGCCGAGCGACGCGAGCGGACGGTCCTTCACCAAAGCCACGGCCTGTTCCAGACGGCTGTTGCCCTCGTCATACAGGTCGGCGAATTCCTGGCGCGCAACGCCCGCGAGCTGGTCGAACTTTCCCTCGGCCTGCAGGCCGATGTCCCCGGCCAGACCGCCGACGCCGTCTTTCACGCGGCCCTTCACTTCATCCATGAAGCCCTGCGCCCTCTGCGCGGTGGTATCGATTTTGTCGTCAGCCATGTGTCTTCCTCCCTCAAATGGGTGATACCCGTGTGAACGGTGCGGCACTGTTTCCGGTTCCCCGTCCCCTTGCAGGATGGGATAAAAAACTGTCACTGGGAAACACCATGTCGCAGAGCGCCCCCACGGCCGGACGATCGCCGCCGAACGCTGACGTGACCGTCGGTGTCGCGCGCATGACCCTGTCGATGCGCCGGACGGCCCTGATTCTGGCCAGTGCGATGTTCATGGAACAGCTCGACGGGACCGTGCTGGCCACCGCCCTGCCCTCCATGGCGCACAGCTTCGGCGTCGATCCGCTGCACACCAGCATTGCACTGACCGCCTATATGGTGGCGCTGGCCGTGTTCATTCCCGCCTCCGGGCCCGTCGCGGACCGTTTCGGAAGCCGCACGACCTTGATGGCGGCCATCCTGATTTTCCTCGGCGGTTCGGTCCTGTGCGCGCAGGCGGACTCGCTGTCGGCACTGACCTTCGCCCGGGTGCTTCAGGGGATGGGCGGCGCCATGATGGTTCCGGTCGGGCGACTGGTACTGCTGCGCACCGTGCCCAAGCCGCTGATGATCACCGCCATGGCGTGGATGATCACCCCGGCGTCGATCGCGCCGCTGGTCGGGCCGCTGGTCGGCGGCGCGCTGACGACGTGGCTGTCGTGGCGCTGGATTTTCTACGTCAACGTGCCGGTCGCGGTTGTGGGCCTTCTGATGACCTGGTGGTTCATCCCGCAGATCCGCGAGAGCCGGCCGGTGCCATTTGACGTCCGGGGGCAATGCCTGTTCGGCATCGGGCTGGGCAGTTTCGTGCTGCTGCTCGAACTCGCCGGCCGCGGCGATACGCAGGGGCGGACGCTGCTGGAACTGCTGGGCCTCTGCCTGGGCTGCATGGTTCTCTACGCCCGTCATGCGACGGTCACGGCCGCGCCGGCGGTCGACCTCAGCCTGATGCGGATCGCCACTTTTCGGATCTCGTTCCTTGCCGGCGGGTTCTCACGCGTGACGGTGGGCGCCATGCCGTTTCTGGTGCCCTCGTTCCTGCAGCTCGGGTTTCACATCTCGGCGTTCCAGAGCGGGCTCGTGACCTTCGCGGCGCCGGTCGGCGCGATGGTCACCCGCTCGGGCGCCAGACGGCTGTTCCACCGGTTCGGCTTTCGCCGCGTCCTGATCGTCAACGGCGTGCTGACCGGCGCGGCGTGCTTGGCCATCACGGCGTTCCGCCCCGGCTGGCCACCCGCGTCGCTGAGCGGATTGCTGCTGTTGATGGGCGGTCTGCAGGCCCTGCAGTTCATGGGCTACAACACGATCGCCTATGCCGATGTGCCGCAGGCCCGGATGAGTGCCGCGACAAGCCTGTATAGCACGCTCCAGCAAACCACGTTGTCGCTCGGCGTATGTCTGGCGGCCGCCACGCTGGCGATCACCCGCGCCCTGCGCCATCACGCGTCCAGCACGCCCGGGGATTTCTCGGTGGGTTTCCTCGTCGCGGGTTTGGTGGCCCTGCTGGCCGCCCCCACGGCCGCGCTTCTCTCGCCACGCGCGGGCGCCGAACTCAGCGGACATGCGGCGCGGACCCAGCGGGAGCAGCCGACATCCGATTCACATTGAGAATATTTTAATCCGGGCCATCCCCTGATCGTACCAGCATGCGCGCGCCAGTGCGGGACGTCGCAACACTCCGTTAATTGCGATCTTTCCGTTCCGCATGGCAGGAGAGACACCCTGCCCGTATAACGACGCCACACGAACATGCCCGCGAAGGATGGCCCCCGCATGAGAACCGCCGCGTCCCGCCCGCCCCGTCATAAGGGCCGCCGGTGAACCCCTCGCGTCTTTTCATCCAGCGACCGGTCGCCACATCGCTTCTGGCGCTCGCCATGCTGATCGCCGGTATCGTGGGCTATCGCTCCCTGCCCGTCTCCGATCTGCCGAATGTAGACTTTCCCGTGATCATGGTGATGGCACGGCAGGCGGGCGGCACGCCGGAAGAAATCGCCAGCACGGTCGCAGCACCGCTTGAGCGTCATCTGGGCGCCATTGCCGACGTGACGGAGATGACCTCGGAATCGACACAGAACCAGGCGCGGATCATGCTCCAGTTCGACCTGTCGCGCGATATCAACGGCGCGGCACGCGATGTCGAGGCGGCCCTTCAGGCCGCGCATGCTGACCTGCCAACCACGCTTCGGCAAAATCCTAGCTATTTCAAGGCCAATCCAAACGGCGCACCAATCCTGATCATGGCGCTGACCTCACCCACGCGGACATCGGCGCAGCTGTATGACCTGGCTGAAAACGTCCTGATGCAGCAATTGTCGCAGGTCTCGGGCGTGGGCGAGGTGGAGGTCGGTGGCAGTGCGTTGCCGGCAGTGCGCGTCGATCTCAATCCGCTCAAACTCTTCGCCTACGGCATCGGTTTCGAGGATATCCGCGCCGCGCTGAATTCGGCCAACGCGCATACCCCCAAGGGCTTCATCGAGCAGAACGGAACGCGTTTCGAACTCGACACCAACGACCAGGCGACGAACGCACAGGCGTACCGCGATCTCGTCGTTGCTTATCACAACAGTCGCGCCGTACGACTCAGCGATGTCTCGACCGTAACCGACAGCGTCGAGGACCTGCGCAATGCCGGGTTCTTCGGCAGTCAGCGAGCGGTCATCGCCGTGGTCTTTCCGCAGGCAGGCGCAAACGTCATTCACACGGTCGACCAGATCAAGGCCAAGATGCCGTTGATCCGCTCCGCCCTGCCGCCGGACGTTGCTGTGCATGAAGCGCTGGACCGTTCCCTGACCATCCGCGCGGCGCTGCAGGACACGCAGTCCACGTTGGTCATGTCGATTATCCTGGTCGTACTTGTCGTGCTGTTCTTCTTGCGCTCGGGGCGATCGACCCTGATCCCGGCTATCGTGGTGCCGACGTCGATCGTCGCCACCTTCGCGGTCATGGCGCTGCTGGGCTACTCGCTCGACAACATGTCACTGATGGCCCTGACGGTCTCGACAGGCTTTGTGGTCGACGACGCGATCGTCGTGCTCGAAAACATCAGCCGCTATATCGAGGAGGGGCTGCCACTGCGCGAGGCGACGTTGCGCGGCGCCCAGGAGGTCGCGTTCACGGTCGTCTCGATCTCCGTCTCGCTCATTGCCGTGTTTCTGCCGATCCTGCTGATGGGGGGGGTCCCGGGGCGGCTGTTCCACGAATTCGCCATGACCATGTCGACGACGATCCTCGTCTCGCTGGTGCTGTCGCTGACCCTGACGCCGATGATGTGTTCGGTGTTTCTGGCACGCGTGCACACTCTGCCCGATCCGCGCAGTCTGCGCGGGCGCGTACATTTCGGCATCGAACGCTTTCTGGACGCCACACTGCGCAGCTACGAGCACTCTCTGAACGCGGCACTGCGCCATCGCCGGCTGGTGGCGCTGTCGCTGCCGTTCACGGTCGTCCTGACGATCGCCCTGTTCGTCAAACTGCCGAAAGGCTTTTTCCCGACCGAGGACACCGGGATGCTCATGGGCCATCTGATGGGCGACCAGTCGATCTCGTTCCAGTCGATGGAAAAGAAGATGCGCTACACCCAGCAGCAGATTCTCAAGGATCCGGACGTCGCCTCGGTCGCCGGCTTCATCGGTGGGCGCGGCTCGTCCAATCAGGCCAATCTGTTCGTCCAGCTAAAGGACAAGTCGATTCGGCACGACGCGGTGCCCGATACGATGGCGCGCATCGACAAAAGCCTGTCGAACATGGTCGGTGCCCAGTTCTTCGCGATGGAACCGGGCGCGATACGGGTCGGCGCGCGCGGGGGCAATGCTGCGTATCAGTACACGCTGGAGGGCGATTCATCGGCCGAACTGTTTGAGTGGACGCCGCGGCTGGTCTCGCAGTTGCAGAAATATCCCCAGTTCCGCAACGTGTCGTCGGATCTTCAGGAAGGTGGCTCGGCACTGGCCGTGGCCATCAACCGCGACCAGTCGGCGCGTGTCTCGGTCACGCCGCAGTTGGTCTCGCAGGCCGTGTATGACGCATATGGCCAGCGTTCCGCGTCGGTCATCTACAACGCGTTGAACCAGTATCACGTGGTCATGGGCGTCGGTCCCATGTTCTGGAGCGATCCCTCCTCGCTGCACCAGATGTGGGTCAGTACCTCGGGCGGGACCGCCAGCGGGGCGACAGCCTCCAACACCATCCGCGTGGGCACGACATCGACCGCGACCAGCAGCGACAGCCAGAGTGAGGCGTCCTACCGCAACCAGATCCAGAACGCGCTGGCGGGCGGCTCGAACACCTCCAGCGGGTCGGCCGTGTCGACGTCATCGTCCACCATGGTACCTCTGAGTTTCGTCTCGACCATCCGGCCGGTCACGACGGCGCTGAACGTCAATCATCAGGGTCAGTCGGTGGCCGCGACGATCTCGTTCAATCTGGCACCGGGCATATCGCTGAGTGATATCGGGCCGCTGATCGAACAGGCGTCCGTCGCCATCCATCTGCCCAAGACCGTACACGGCGAATTTGCCGGTAATGCCCGCCAGTTCCAGCAGTCGTCCAACAGCACCATTATCCTGATCGTCGCGGCACTCGCGGCGGTGTACATGACGCTGGGTATCCTGTACGAAAGCTACGTCCACCCGCTGACGATCCTCTCGACGCTGCCGTCGGCCGGGGTGGGGGCGCTGCTGGCGCTGGCGCTCTTCGGCGAGGAATTCTCGCTGATGGCGATGATCGGGGTGATCCTGCTGATCGGCATCGTGAAGAAGAACGCGATCATGCTGGTCGATTTCGCCATTGCTGCCCAGCGAAACGAGGGACTGTCACCGCTGGAAGCCATTCACCGCGCCTGCCTGCTGCGCTTTCGTCCGATCATGATGACGTCGCTGGCTGCGGCACTGGGCGCCGTGCCACTGATGATCGGCAGCGGCTATGGCAATGAACTGCGTCGCCCATTGGGCATCGCCATTGTCGGCGGCCTGATGGTCAGTCAGGCCCTGACACTCTACACTACACCCGTGATCTATCTGTATCTCGAACGGTTCGGCGTATGGGCCCGCTCCGCGCTGCGGCGCGTTCGCCTGCCCCGCGGCCCACATACCGTCACCGAAAACAGCTGATCGCCGCACAGGTTCGGGACCCGGGCCCGAACCTGTGCCAGTGTGGCGCGCTCTACTCCGATGATGACCACAACGGACGTGAATACGCCATGATACCAGCCGCCCTCCTTCAGCGCCGCATCGATCAGGGCCAGGGACGCACGCGCGCCGATCTGGTCATTCGCAACGTGCAGCTTCTCGATCTCGTCACAGGCGACCTTCTGCCCGGCGATATCGCGATCACGGGCGATACGATCGTCGGCACGCTGGGCGCCTACGACGGCGTGGCCGAGATCGACGGTCGCGGCCGCGTGGCCGTTCCCGGCTTCATCGACACGCATCTGCACGTCGAATCGTCCATGGTCACGCCGTTCGAGTTCGAGCGTCATGTGCTGCCGCTGGGCGTCACGACCGCGATCTGCGACCCGCATGAGATGGCCAACGTGCTGGGCACGGCCGCGCTGGATTATTTTCTGGCCAGCAGCGAGCGCATGGTCATGGATCTGCGCGTCGCCCTGCCGAGCTGCGTCCCGGCCACGACGCTGGAAACCGCGGGCGCGAGCCTCGGCTCCTCCGATCTTCTGCCCTATCGCACCCATCCAAAAGTCATCGGCCTGGCCGAGTTCATGAACTTTCCCGGCGTGCTCGGCGGCGATCCGTGGTGCCTGGAAAAACTGGAGTATTTCGTCGACGGGCATATCGACGGTCATGCCCCGCTTCTGCGTGGCAGCGCGCTCAATGCCTACATCGCGGCCGGCATCCGGACCGACCATGAGGCGACCAGCGCCGACGAAGCGCTGGAAAAGGTTCGCAAGGGTATGACGGTCCTGATCCGCGAAGGATCGGTCTGCAAGGATCTCGATGCCCTGACCCCCCTGCTAACCCCCCAGACATCGCCCTTCTTCGCGTTCTGCACCGATGACCGCAACCCGTGCGAGATCGAGGAGGAAGGCCATCTCGACTATCTCGTCCGCCGCGCGATCGCCAATGGCGTGGAGCCGGTCGCGGCATACCGTGCCGCAACCCTCAGCGCGGCCACCGCCTTCGGCCTGACCGATCGGGGCATGATCGCGCCGGGGCGACGCGCCGATATCGTGCTTTTGGACGACCTGCACGCATGCCGGGTGAGCGAAGTCGTCTGCGCGGGCCGTCCGGTCACACCCGCACTGTTCGCCACACGCGAGACGCCGCCGCTCGCGGCTCTGGGCAACACGGTGCATCTGGACCGGCCGATCTCCGCGCACGATCTTGCGGTGCGGGACGGGCGTCGCACCCGCCCGGTCATCGGGATCATCCCGGGCCAGATCATCACCGAAAACCTGGCCCTGTCCCTGCCGACGCGGGCCGGCGCGGTCGTCGCCGATCCCGGGCAGGACATCAGCAAGGTGTGCGTGGTCGAACGCCATGGCCGTCTGGGCTCGATCGGGCGCGGATTCGTGCGCGGGTTCGGCCTGCGCACCGGCGCGCTGGCGTCGTCCGTCGGGCACGACAGCCACAATATCTGCGTGATCGGACAGGATGACGGGGACATGGCGCTGGCGGTCAACCGCCTGTCGCAGATCGGCGGCGGCCTGGTCGTGGTGCGCGACGGCCGCGTGATGGCCGAGTTCCCGCTGCCGATCGCGGGCCTGATGAGCGACCAGCCGTTCGCGCACGTCAGCGCGGCACTCACGGCCCTCGGCGCGGCGGCGCACGAGCTGGGCGTGACCCTGCCGCAGCCGTTCCTTCAGCTGGCCTTTCTCGCCCTGCCGGTGATCCCGCACCTCAAGATCACCGACAAGGGTCTTGTGGACGTCGACACGATGACCTTCGTCTGAAGGCCGCCGATCAGCCCGCCAGACGCCAACCCGTGGCGGGCCGGTCGAAATGCGCCAGCAGATCGGCATCGGGAGTGTTGACCAGATCCTTGTCCAGAGTCTGGAGAACCATTCCCGTCACCGACCTCGACACTTCCTCGCGGATGTCGTGCAGCGCATGGCCCGGGGCGGACAGCACCAGCCCGGCCAGGTCGCTGTCGGCGGCGAACGCCGCGTCGATGGCCTTGGCCAGATCACGGGTGAAATGTTCCTTGAGCTGCACGTGAATGTCGGTGCGCGGCGCCTTGATGCCGCCGACCTCGGCCTCGGCATTCGTCTCGGGGCTTTTCAGACCGAACGACTGCGTCGTGCGCAGGCCGGTCCCGTCGAAACGCAGGAATCGTGCCTTTTCCCCGTCGGCTACCACATAGAGAACGGGCTCTCGCGTTGCCATGTCTGCTCCTCTGGCTCTGGTTCGCAGCCCGCGTCACCCCCGGAGGACTGAACAGGCACGCAGGTCAGAACGTCCCGCGCGTGGGAAAGATCGCCTTCCGCCCCTCAGACCCCAAGGTTTTCGGGCCCGAACGAGTCCGGCAAAAGCTCGGCCAGCGTGCGCACCAGCAGGAGACGCCCGGTATCGTCCACCATGCTGATCCGTGTCGCGGGGGCTGCGAATTCACGCAGCTTCTGGCGGCAGCCGCCGCAAGGGGTACAGGGGGCGGTCCCCTCTCCCGCGATTACGACCTCGGTCACGACGCGGCCGCCTGCGGCCACCATGGCGCTCAGCGCACCTCCTTCGGCGCAGATCCCCTGCGGATAGGCCGCGTTTTCCATGTTGCAGCCACTGAACAGCGCGCCCTCGGCCGTGCGGAGCGCCGCGCCGACAAGGAAGCGCGAATAGGGCGCGTAGGCATGGGCCCGTACACGCACCGCCTCCGCGATCAGGTGGGGATCGGTCATCGTCGTCTCCTACGTTGGTCTGCGAGGCGTAAAGCCGCGCCACAAGGCTGACAAGATCGCGTCTGCGCACTTGGAACGGACCGCGGCCGCGTCTAGTCTCGCGCGATGGACACCCTGCCCTCCCTGACCTCTGCCGATCCCGACACGCGCGCGCTGCTCGCCGCGCGCCCCGCCCTGCGCATGAACGCCGTCGACGGTCTGCTGTTCGAGGGCGTGCCGTTGAACGCCATCGCCGATGCGCTGGGCACCCCCACCTGGGTCATGGGGGCGGGAACGCTACGGATCCGCGTCGGACGGCTACGCGCGGCGATCGCGGCGTCCGGACTGCCGATCGCCATTCATTACGCGATGAAGGCGAACGATCACCTCGCCGTATTGCGCGTGCTGGCGCGCGAGGGTGTCGGAGCGGACATCGTCAGCGGCGGCGAACTGGCGCGCGCCCGTGCGGCCGGGATCGACGCGCGGCACATCGTCTTCTCTGGCGTCGGCAAGAGCGACGATGAACTGCGCGCAGCCCTGGTCGCCGGGGTCGCCCAGATCAATGTCGAGAGCGCGGAGGAACTGGACCAGCTCTCGGCCATTGCCGCTGGAATGGGCGTGACTGCGCGCGTGACGCTGCGCGTCAATCCCGACGTCGACGCGGGCACGCACGCCAAGATCACCACCGGTCTGGCGGACAATAAGTTCGGCGTCGCGTGGGGCGATGCCGCCGCGCTCTATGCCCGGGCCGCCGGCCTGCCAGGCATCGAACCCGTGGGCTTCTCAACCCATATCGGCAGCCAGATCCTGACGCCCGCGCCGTTCCGGGCTGCCTATGCACGCGTCGCGGACCTTGTGCGGATCGTGCGCGCGCAGGGCCATGCCGTCTCGACCGTGGATTGCGGCGGCGGTCTGGGCATTGCCTATCGGGACGAGACCGAGGGATCGCCCGAAGCCTTCATCGGGGCGATCGGCGCGGAACTTGGCGCCCTCGACGTACGGCTGGCGATCGAGCCGGGACGCTGGATCGCCGGACCGGCCGGGGTGCTGCTGACCAGCGTGATCCTGCGCAAGGCGCCAGGCGAGGGCACCGCCCTGCCGTTCCTGGTCACCGACGCCGCGATGAACGACCTCGCGCGCCCCAGCCTGTACGAGGCATGGCACGGCATCGTGCCCCTGTCGCCCCGCGTGGCGCTGGGACCGCTGGAGCAGGCCCATGTCGTGGGCCCGGTGTGCGAAAGCGGCGACACCTTCGCCCGCGATCGCGCCTTGCCGATCATCGAGCGCGGCGACCGGCTGGCGGTCCTCGACACAGGCGCGTACGGCGCGGTGATGAGTTCCACCTACAACGCCCGCCCGCTGGCCGCGCAGGCGATGGTCGACGACGGGCGCTGGGCCACGATCCGTGCCCGCCAGCCGGTCGAGGCCCTGTGGGATGCCGAGCGCCAGCCGGACTGGCTGGCCTGACGATGCGAGTCGCGCGGACGAGGGCCCCATGAGCGGTACTCGGCCGCCGCTGCTCGCGTCCCCGTCGCCGGGGACGACGGCTCTGCCGCGCGACCTTCCGGCGGTCAGGCGCAGGGCCCGCTATGTGCTGCTGGTCGAAGGCGCGGTGCCGGCGCTGCTCGCCCCGGTGGGCCTGATCGGGGCGTATGCGCTGGCCGGGCTTCTGCGTCTTCCGCAACGCCTGCCGGATGGGCTCCACGCCGTAGTGCTGGCAGCGACACTCGGCACCGCCGGCGTTCTGGCCTGGCGCGGCCTGCGCCGCCTTGACCGCCCGGATCCCTCGGCACTGGATCGGCGCATCGAACAGGCCTCCGGCCTGCGTCACCGCCCGTTACAAACCCTGGCCGACGCCCCGGTCGCGACGGGCGACACCGCCGTCTGGACGACGCATCTGGCCCGCGTGGAGGCCG
>NZ_JABXXR010000089.1 GCF_013376175.1 Ameyamaea chiangmaiensis | reverse complement strand
CGGGGGGCGGCTGCAGCCTGCGATTGCCCAGCGTGCGATGCGCACGTGGCGCGCGATGGCCGGGTTGCCGGATCACGCCACGCCGCACGCGCTGCGGCATTCGTTTGCGACGCACCTTATGGAAGCGGGGGCGGACCTGCGCTCGATTCAGGAATTGCTCGGCCATGCCAGCCTGTCGACGACGCAGCGTTATACGCTGGCGGACGAGGCGCGCCTGATGGACGTGTGGTCGCGCGCCCATCCCCGTGCCGGAGCACCCTGATGGTGGTGGCGCGTCTGCCGTATCCGGCGATCGAACCGTTTGATTCCGGCTGGCTGGAGGTGGGCGACGGTCACCGGGTATATTGGGAAACAAGTGGCCGACGCGACGGAATTCCGGTCGTTGTCCTGCACGGCGGTCCGGGCGGCGGCTCGTCGCCCGCGATGCGGCGTATGTTCGATCCGGCCCGATATTGCGTCGTGCTGTTCGACCAGCGTGGTTGCGGGCGGTCGACGCCCTATGCCTCGCTGGAGGCGAACACGACATGGCATCTGGTGGGCGACGTGGAACGGCTGCGGCACGCGCTCGGCGTTGATCGCTGGCTGGTCTATGGCGGCTCGTGGGGGTCGACACTGGCGCTGGCCTATGCCCAGACACACCCGCAGGTCGTCAGCGGCCTGATCCTGCGCGGTATCTTCACAGCGCGGCGTGAAGAGGTGCTGTGGTATTATCAGCAGGGTGCGTCGTGGCTTTTCCCCGATGCGTGGGAGTCGTTCGTCGCCCCAATCCCTCCGGACGAGCGCTCCGACCTGATCGGTGCCTATCACCGCCGCCTGACGGGACAGGACGAAGCCGAGCGGGTGCGGTGCGCGGTGGCATGGAGCCGGTGGGAAGGGGGCACGTTGACGCTGCGCCCTACGTCGTCCGTTTCCGACCAGTATGCGAACCCGCATTACGCGCTCGCCTTCGCGCGGATCGAAAACCACTATTTCCAGAATGGCGCGTGGCTGGAAGAGGGACAGCTTTTGCGTGATGCCCGCCGGCTGGCGGACATTCCCGGTGTGATCGTCCAGGGACGCTATGACGTGGTGACGCCGATGCACACCGCATGGGCGCTGCACCGTGCGTGGCCGGAGGCGGCTCTGCACATCGTCGATGATGCGGGTCACGCCACGGCGGAGGCCGGAATCATGACGGCCCTTCTCGATGCGACGGACGCTTTTGCCGCACGTTTTCAGGAGACTGCCGCCCGCTGACGGACGGTGCGGGGAAACATACCGGGAAGGAGGGGGCCGCAGACCGCCCCCGTCGGCACGCTTTACTGCGGCACGCCGAAAATATCTGCCAGCGTGCGTTCCATGGCATCGGCGGACAGCGTGCGGCCAAGCCACAGTTCGGCACCGATCACACCCTGGTTGACCAGCATGCCCAGACCGTCGAGCACCGTGCAGCCGCGTGCCTTGGCATCGCGCAGGAAATGGGTCATCGGCGGGTTGGGAATCACGTCCGCGACGATGCAGCCGTCGTTCACGCCCTCGAGGGAGGCAGGCACACGCGCCTCCTTGTCGCCGAGGCCGATCGATGTCGCGTTGATGACCACGTCGACGTCCGATGGGACTGTCAGATCCCCGGACCAGACGATCGCTTCTGCGTCCGCCGGCGTGTTGTCGCGGACCAGCGAGGCAATGACGTCCGCCTTGTCGCGCGTGCGATTGGCGACGGTGATATGCGCGACCCCGGCAAGGCCCAGTTCGACTGCGATCGCCCGCGCCGCGCCGCCGGCACCCAGCAACAGCACTTTTTTGCCTGACGGGTCGGTGACCGTCTTCAGGGACGCCAGAAAGCCCTTGCCGTCGGTATTGTCGCCCAGCAGACGCCCGTCGCGAATGCTGACGCAGTTGACGGCACCGATGATCCTGGCCGCGTCCGCCACCTCGTCCAGATGCTCGATGACGGCGACCTTGTGCGGAAGCGAACAGTTGAAGCCCACCCATTCCATGGCCACGGCACCGCGTACGGCGGCCCCCAGATGGTCGGCCGACACGTCACAGTTGATGTAGCGGGCGTCGATCCCATCATGCGCGTAGGCCGCCTCCATCATGGCGACGGTCGGATTGTCGCCGCACGGCGTTGAAAACGAACCTGTCAAAACGGCACGGAAATTTTTCTCGGTCATGATCTTGCTCCCTTGAAGCCGGACGGCATCGTACTGGATTGCATAGCTATGCAAAAGCGGTGGTCGCGGAAAGGTTGCTTCGGCCTGTCCTCTTACGGGGACGGGGCGGCCCCGCGTTCGGTGCTGCGGCGTACGACCAGCGTCGCCTCGATGATTCGTGTGTGCGACGACGCGCGTTCCGTCCCACCAAGGACGGCCGCCAGAATTGCCAGCGCCGCGTCGACGAGAGCGTCGGTTCTCTGATCGAAGGTCGTCAACTGATAGGCATTCCACGCGCCCTGTGGGATGTTGTCATAGCCGATCACCACCACGTCGCGCGGGCAGGACAGGTCGGCGTGATCGCGCAGGGCGTCCAGTGCGCCACAGGCCATCAGGTCATTGCTGCAGAACAGACCGTCCGGACGCAGTCCCCGGGCGAGAGCGTCGCGGATCACCGAGAACCCGCTGTCATACGTGTCGTCGCCTTGTAATTCCGTCACGCGCGCGCCGCCGGAAAGGGCGGCGAAACCGTCGAAGAACCCGCGCCGCCGTTCCCGCGAGGCCGCATTGCGCGGCGGACCGGCCAGCCATAGGGGACGGGTGACCCCGGCGGCCGCCATGACGCGCGCCGCACGCGCGCCGGAGGCGCGATTGTTCGACAGAATGGTCGAGATGCCCGGTCCGGTGATGCCCGAGTTGAAGCAGATCGCGGGAATGGCGAGGTCGTTCAGTGCCTTGGCCGTCTCTCGGGTGCCGACGGCCAGAGCTGTGATGATCGCGTCGACGCGGTAGGCCGCAAGCTGGTCCAGAGCCGCATCGAGCATCAGGGCATCATCGATATGGACCAGCATCACCTGAAGTCCCGCCTTGCGCAGCGACGTCGTCAGATGGACGAGCGCGCCCGCATAGAACGGATTGGACAGGCCGCCGACCACGACGCCGATCATGCCCGACCGGCCCGACAGCATGATCGACGGTATCCGGTTGGGGCGATAGTTCAGCGCCGCCGCCGCATCGAGGACGCGCGTGCGTGTCTCGTCCGAAATGCTGGCCTTTTCGGAGAACGCGCGCGAGACGGCCGACTGCGATACACCGGCGCGCCGGGCCACATCGATCGAGGTGACGGGTCGTTTGCTCACGCCGTCTCAGTACGCGAAACCGGCGACCGGCGGCAAGATGTCCGTCGGTTCGGGGCATGTCATGAAAAAAGCCGATCGTCCTGCGACGACCGGCTTTTCCATCTGTTCGCACCTGTGCGCGGGTGGGGCGATCAGTGTGCTTCGTCAGGCAGGCTGTAAGCGATGATGTAGTCGCCGAGCTTGGTGCCGAAGGAGCCATGGCCACCATCGGCGGTGACGATGAACTGCTTGCCGCCGACGGCATAGGTCATCGGGGTCGACTGGCCGCCGGCCGGCAGGCGGTCTTCCCACAGCGTCTTGCCGGTGGTCACGTCATAGGCGCGGATGTAACGGTCCAGAGTCGCCGTCAGAAACGCGATATTACCGGCGGTGACCAGCGGGCCGCCCAGCGACGGCACGCCCACCTTGAAGCCGACCGGGATGGGCGAGCTGTCACGGGTCGTGCCGTTGCGATGTTTCCACACGATCGTGTTGGTCTTCAGGTCGACGCCCGCGATGAAGCCCCAGCCGGGCTCCTTGCACGGAATTCCGATCGGCGACAGCAGCGGGTTCAGCGTGACGCCATAGGGCACGCCATACTGCGGCTGAACCCCGGACTCGCCGCCCGTGCCGCCTGCGCCGGTCGGCGGGTTCGCCGGATTGCCCGGGCCGCGCGGGATCAGGCGCGACACGAAAGGAATGGCGATCGGGTTGGCGATGGCAATCTGGCGCTGCGGGTCAACCGCCAGGCCGCCCCATTCGAACATGCCCAGATTGCCCGGGAACACCAGTGTGCCCTGCAGCGACGGCGGCGTGAACGGACCGTCGTAACGCAGGCGCTTGAAGATGATGCGGCAGGCGAGTTCGTCGAACATCGTCGCACCCCACATGTCCGCGTCCGTCAGCTTCGCCTTCGGGCGGAACGTCAGGTCGGAAAAGGGCTGTGTGGGCGAGAGGTGATCGCCCGGTGCTGCACCCTGCGGCACGGGGGTCTCGGGCGCACCGACGATCGGGGTGCCGGTGCGGCGGTCGAGCACGAAGATGTTGCCCGTCTTGGCCGGAGCATAGAGTGCGGGCACCACGGTGCCGTCGTCACGATGGATGTCGATCAGGCTGGGCTGCGACGGGATGTCCATGTCCCACAGGTCGTGATGCACCGTCTGGTAGGACCAGGCGAGTTTACCCGTGTCAGCGTCCAGCGCCACGATGCTGCTGGCATAACGCTCCATGTCCGGGGTGCGGTTGCCGCCCCAGATGTCGGGGGTCTGCACGCCGGTCGGCAGATAGACCATGTTCAGCTTCGGGTCGTAGGATGCGGTGATCCAGACGTTGGGCGAGTTCGGCGTATACTTATGGTCCGGCGAAGGGGCCTGGTTCGGATCGGGATTGCCCGTGTCGAACGACCAGACCAGCTTGCCGGTGTAGACATCATAGCCGCGCGTGACGCCCGAGGGCTCATGCGTGGAATAGTTGTCGGTCACGGCGCCGGACACGACCAGGATCTTGTCCGTCACGACCGGAGGCGAGGTCGGCTCATACATGCCGACCGTGGTGACGGGCATATTGGTCTGAAGGTTCAGTTCACCATCATTGGCAAAGCCGTGGCAGCGCTCGCCGGTGTCGGCGTTGAGCGCGAACATGCGGCCGTCATTGGTCGGCAGGAAGATACGATGCGCGCAGTCGTCCGGGGCAGGGGTGCCGTCGATCGTCTGGGCGTCGGCCTTCGTCTCGTGGTAGGAGACGCCGCGGCAGGTCATGTGCTGGAAGCCGGCGTTGTAGACCAGCTTGGGATCGAACTTCCATTTCAGCTTGCCGGTCGCAGCATCAAGCGCCCAGAGGATCTGGTGGGGCGAGCATAGGTACAGCGTGTCGCGCACCTTGATCGGCGTGACCTCATCGGTGATTTCACCCGGGTCGTTCGGCCCCTTGAGGTCGTGCGTGCGGAACACCCAGGCGACCTTCAGGCGCCCGACGTTCGACGCATTGACCTGCTTGAGCGGCGAGAAGCGATCGCCGAACTGCGTGCGGCCATACGCGTGCCAGTCTTCGTCGGGCTGGTCGTCAGCATCGGCCGGGGTCGGCGCGTTGGCCGACACCTGTGGCAACTGGCCCGCGATGTCCTGCGGGTCCTGCGTCAGGGAAACAAGCACGACGACAGCCGCCACGCCCAGGCTCGCGGCGAGGGGAAGGGTCGTGCTGGCCCGCGCACCCAGCGAACGGGTGACGAACGGCAGCAGCAGAAGGATGCCCAGCGGCACAAGCACGTCGCCGCGCGGGGCCAGCGCCCAGAAGTCGAGGCCGACTTCCTGTACCGCCCACGCCATCGTGCCGAGCAGCAGCACGCTGTAGACCCACAAGGACGCGGCCGAGCGTCGATACAGAAGGCCCGCGGTGACCAGAAGTGCTGCCCCGCAGATCACGTAATACGCCGAGCCACCCAGCGTCGCGAGCCACAGGCCCCCGCCGAAGAGAGCCAGACCGATCAGGCCGAAGAGGGCCGAGAGAAGCGCAGGCCAGAGGCCGGGTCGCGGAGAGGGGGCCATTGTCTACCTTATGTGTTGCAGAGCGGCACGGCGCCGAAGGCTGTCATGTCCAGAAAGGGCTTGCGTTGCGCTGTAGCGCACTCTGGATCGATCCGAAAGCGTCCGGACGGCGGTAAACGGCCCTGATCCCGGACATCAGGGCGCCCGTTCCGCCGCGGCGAAACGGGAGGAAAGCGAGGCGGTGAAAGCGCCTATCTCGCCTGCAGGATGGTTTTCAGCACCGCGCGCGCGCCCTGCGTCTCGACCCCGGATCGCGTTTTCGTGAACAGTTCGACAAAGGCCGGAGCGTCGCTCAGGCCCCATCCGGCGAAGGCGGACATCTCGAGTGCGCGCGCCGGATCGGGGTCGGCGGCCAGGACACGGTCCTCGTCCGACAGATGGGGTTCGGTCACGCGGAAGCTTTCGCCTGAGTCGTCCTTGCCCCCCAGATGACGCACGAAGCACGCGATTTCGAACGCGATGCGTCGCATGTCACCGCCCTTGGCCAGCACACCCTCTGCGGTGTCGCGCAGGAAGGTCGGCAGTTTGGAGGCGCCGTCGGAGGCGATACGTTCGAGTTGGTCCTGGATAGCGGGATTGCGGAAACGCTGCAGAAGCAGATGCCCGTATTCATTGATCGAGATGCCCGGAGGTGCCGTCAGCAGCGGTTCCGCGTCATAGGCCAGGAACTGTTCGATATAGGCGATCATGTCGTCACTGCGCATCGCGTCGCACATGATCCGGTATCCCATCAGCAGGGCCGGATAGGCGATCATGGAGTGCGATGCGTTGAGCATCCGCAGCTTCACCTGCTCGTAGGGATCGACGTCGCTGGTGAACTGCACGCCCACGCGCTCCAGCGCCGGGCGTCCGGCGCAGAACGTGTCCTCGATCACCCACTGGATGAAGTCTTCGCAGAAGACGGGCACGTGATCCTCGAAACCGCTGGCGGCATCGAGTCGCAATACGTCGTCGGCGGACGTGGCGGGGGTGATGCGATCGACCATTGCGTTCGGGAACGAGACGTTGGCCTCGATCCAGGCGCCCAGTTCGGCGTCACGCGCGTTGGCATAGGTGGTGAACGCCGTCCGCGCGACGCGGCCGTTATGGCGCAGATTGTCACACGACAGCACCGTGAATGGGCCGACTCCCTTGTCGCGGCGAACGCGCAGGGCCTCGGTCACCATGCCGAAGACGGTCTCGGGCACCGCGCGCTGCAGGTCGTCGACGATGGCGGGCGCATCGAGCATAAACCGGCCGTGCTCGTCGATGTTGTAGCCGCCCTCGGTGACCGTCAGGGAGACGATCTTGATGGCAGGGTCCGTCAACCGGGCGATCGCGCCGGCTCGATCGTCGGGGGCGAAAAGATACTCGATGATCGAGCCGACGATCTGGACCTGCGGCTCCGTGTCCGGCGGGCACGTGGTCAGCGTGTAGAGGCCGTCCTGTTCATGCATCGCCTGCGCTTTCGCGCGTTCGGTCGCGTTGTCGACCACGCCGATCCCGACAAGCCCCCACTGGCGCTGGTCCTCGTCACGCAGCAGACGGTCGAGATAGACGGCCTGATGGGCACGATGGAAGTTGCCGACGCTCAGATGCGCGATCCCCGCGGTCACGGTTTCACGCGGGTAGGAGGGCAGGGCCACGCGCGAGGGCGGTGTGGACAGAACGCTCTTGTCGAGTTTGGACATGGTCAGTTTCCCAGGACCGGCCGCGTGGTCGTGCGGCCTGATCAGATGTGTCTACGTCGGGAACGCGACACGGCTAAGGGGGGCTGACACATAAATCCGTCACGACTGCGGGAGAGCGCCCCGATCGCCCTGGTTGGGGCGCAAATACCGCGCCAGCAGGGCGCGATATTCCGTCTCTCCGGGGCCGTCCGCCGCGACCTCGCCGGCGCGTCGATACCAGTAGCGCGCGTTGGACATGTCTCCCTCCCTGCGATGAAGATAGGCATGGACGTGACATGCCGGTGGCGTCAGTCCCTCCTCGACCAGAGCATGGGCGGTCTGCCAGTCGCCGCGTGCGTCATGCCAGAGTGCCAGAAGGTGGTCGGGAAGGCCCGGCGGCGGCGCGGGGTCGGCCAGGGACAGGTCGAAAGCCTCCATCGTCATGGGGGTGTATGTGTGCATGCGGGCCTGATCCTTCGGGTGAACGCGGTGCTTATGCTTGCATCGCCGGGAGTGGTGGTCTATGAGGCGCCACGCACACGCGACCGGGCCTGTAAGGGCATGCCCGGCCGTGCGCAGTCGCGTTCCTGTCGTGCCTCATTGATGATGGGGTGACGGTCGCCGCGATCCAGAGTGTAAGGAGATGAAAATGCCCAAGATGAAGACCAAGTCGTCGGTCAAGAAGCGGTTCAAGATCACCGCGACCGGCAAGGTGCTCGCGGGTCCGGGTAACAAGCGCCACGGCCTGATCAATCGGTCCCAGAAGATGAAGCGTACCAACCGTGGTTCGCAGACCCTGACGGAAATGGACGGGCGCACTGTGAAGCAGTGGGCCCCCTACGGACTGGCCTGAAGGAGCATCTGAGCTATGGCACGAGTTAAACGGGGTGTTACCACCCACGCACGTCACGCAAAGGTTCTGGAGCTCGCCAAGGGCTACCGCGGTCGTTCGTCGACCAACTATCGCATCGCACTGGAGCGCGTCGAAAAGGCGCTGCGCTATGCGTATCGCGACCGTCGCAACAAGAAGCGCGAGTTCCGCGCGCTGTGGATCCAGCGTATCAACGCCGCCGTGCGTGAACACGGTCTGACCTACAGCAAGTTCATCAACGGTCTGGACAAGGCCGGGATCGAGATCGACCGCAAGGTTCTCGCCGCCATCGCGTATGACGATGCCGCGACCTTCGCCGAAATCGTCAAGAAGGCGCAGGCCGCTCTGGGCTGAGCCGTCGTCCGGCCGGCGGCCGCGCGGCTCCGGTGGATCGACACGAAAACGGGCTGCTCCGCGAGGGGCGGCCCGTTTTCATTTCCGCGTCATGCGTCTATGTCATGCGCCATGACCCCGGCCGAGAGGCCGCATTGCACCGACGGCGGCGCGCGTCGGCCGACACGACACAGACCGCGAGGTTCCATGAGCGACGATCTCGATACACTCCGGAATGACACGCTGCAGGCGCTGGCCCAGGCCACCGACCAGCGTACATGGGACGGCATCCGCGTGGCGACGCTGGGCAAGTCCGGCCGGCTGACGGCACTGCTGAAAGAGCTGGGGCGCATGTCGCCGGACGAACGCAAGGTCCGGGGTGCAGCCGTGAACCGGCTTCGCGACGAACTCGGCCGCGCGATCGAGGCCCGTGGGCAGGAGATCGAGGCGGCAGCCCTGGACGCGCGTCTGGCCGCCGAGCGCATCGACGTGACCATGCCCTATCCGGAGCAGCCGCGCGGTCTGATCCACCCGATCAGCCGCACGGTCGACGAGATGGCGGCGATCTTCGGCGCCATGGGATTTTCGGTTGCCGAGGGTCCCGACATCGAGACCGACTGGCATAATTTCGCCGCACTCAACACGCCCGCGCACCATCCCGCCCGCACCGATCACGACACGTTCTACCTGCCCACGCCTGATGGCGAGACGGGCGAGCGCGTCCTGCGGACCCAGACGTCGGGCGTGCAGATCCGCACGATGCTGAGCCAGGAGCCGCCGATCCGCATCATCGCGCCGGGCCGCACCTATCGCGCCGACCACGACGCGACCCATTCGCCGATGTTCCATCAGTGCGAGGGGCTGGTGATCGACCGTGATATCACGCTGGGTCACCTGAAGGGCTGCCTGATCGAGTTCCTGCGCGCCTTCTTCGACAAGCCCGAGCTGCCGGTGCGTTTTCGCGCGTCGTACTTCCCGTTCACCGAACCGTCGATGGAGGTCGATATCGGCTGGTCGCGCCGCACCGGCGAGATCGGCGGCGGTGGCGACTGGCTGGAGGTTCTGGGCTCGGGGATGGTGCACCCGCGCGTGCTGGCCAATTGCGGGCTCGACCCGCGCGTGTGGCAGGGTTTTGCCTTCGGCATGGGGATCGAGCGTCTGACGATGCTCAAGAACGGTATCCCCGACCTGCGCTCGTTCTACGAAAGCGACGTTCGCTGGCTGCGGCATTTCGGCACCAGCCCCCTGTCGCCCGCCCTGCTGCATGAGGGATTCTGAGCCATGAAGTTCACCCTGTCCTGGCTGCGCGATCACCTCGAGACCGACGCGACGCTCGACGCCATTTGCGCCAAGCTCAATGTCATCGGGCTGGAGGTCGAGGACGTGACCGATCGCGGCCGCGCCCTGACGCCGTTCCGCACCGCCCGGATCGTCGAGGCGGTCCAGCACCCTGACGCCGATCGTCTGCGCGTATGTCAGGTCGACGCGGGCGAGGGTTTTGAGTCGGTGCAGGTGGTGTGCGGCGCACCCAACGCCCGCACCGGGCTGCGGGTGATTTTCGCACCCCCGGGGACCTACATCCCCGGTAGCGACATCACGATCAAGACCGGCAAGATACGCGGTCAGGAAAGCGGCGGCATGCTGTGTTCCCTGCGTGAGCTCGGGCTTGGCGCGGAGTCCGATGGTATCGCAGAACTGCCCGAGGACACGCTGCCCGGCCAGTCCTATGCCGCGTTCGCCGACCTGAACGACCCGATCATCGAGATCGCGATCACGCCCAACCGGGGCGACGCGCTGTCGATCCGGGGCATCGCGCGCGATCTGGCGGCGGCTGGCATGGGCACGCTCAAGCCCTGGCTGGCCGAGACGGTCGAAGGCACGTTTGCCTCACCCCTGAACTGGGACCTCCAGTATCCGGAGGCCTGTCCGTTCGTTCTGGGCCGCACCATCCGGGGCGTGCGCAACGGGCCGAGCCCGGATTGGCTGCGCGCGCGGCTCGAGGCGATCGGCGTACGGCCGATTTCGGTACTGGTGGACATCACCAATTACTTCACGTTCGATCTCGGACGCCCCCTGCACGTCTTCGACGTGAACAAGGTGGCGGGCCCGACGCTGAGCCTGTGTCATGGCGGGCGCGAGACGTTCCGTGCGCTCGACGGACGTGACTACGTGGTCGAGCACGCCGATCTGGTGATCGCGGACGCCAGCGGCGTGCAGTCTCTGGCCGGGATCATGGGCGGCGAGGGTACGGGCGTCGACGATGACACGACCGAGGTGTTCGTCGAATGCGCGCTGTTCGATCCGGTGCGCATCGCGCTGACCGGCCGCCGGCTGGGCCTTCATTCGGATGCGCGTCAGCGGTTCGAGCGCGGCGTGGATCAGGCACTTCCGGTCGCAGCCCTGGAGGCCGCGACGGCGATGATCGTCGAACTGTGCGGCGGGGAGGTTAGCGAGGTCGTCTCGGCCGGGGCGCCCCCGGCGTGGGAGCGCACGGCGCACCTGCGTTTCGCGCGCCTGCAGGACCTCGGCGGTCTGGCGGTCGCACCCGATGATGCTGTCCACAAGCTCGAAAAACTCGGCTTCGCGATCCGGTCGCGGGATGAGACGGGTGTCACCGTCGCGGTGCCGCCGTGGCGTAATGACGTCGCCAACGCACCGTTGCTGGACCAGGGCAGCGACCTTGAGGCCACGCGCGCGGCGCAGGCGGCCGAGGGTGTGGTCGCGATCGAGGCCGAGTGCGACCTGATCGAGGAAGTTCTGCGTCTTGTCGGTCTGGACGCCATCCCGCCGGTGGCCCTGCCGCAGGCGCGCGTGGTGCCGGGGGCGGCGTATTCCCCGCGACAGGTCCGCTCGGCGGCGACGCGGCGCCTGCTGGCCGCGCGTGGGCTTCTGGAGACCGTGGGCTTTTCCTTCGTGGCGCACGAGACGGCGGCGTTGTTCGGCGACGTGCCGGAAGGGCTGCGCCTGTTGAACCCGATCGCCGTCGATCTGGACCAGTTGCGTCCCAGCCCGCTGGCCAATCTGGTCGCCGCCGTCGCGCGCAACGAGGCTCGGGGCCAGTCGCGCGTCGACCTGTTCGAGATCGGGCCTGTGTTCGGTGCCGAGGGGCAGGCGCTGGTCGCGGCCGGTGTTCGCTCCGGTCATGCGCCACGGCAGCCGGGCCGGGGTGCCGTGCCGGTCGATCCGTGGGACGTCCGCGCCGACG
>NZ_JABXXR010000088.1 GCF_013376175.1 Ameyamaea chiangmaiensis | reverse complement strand
CACCGCAGGCGGGTGGCCCGAACATTATTCGGACCGCGGGATCAACGGCCCGATCGACGATCTGCTGTTCCCGATCAATCATGGGATCCTTTTCTATCCCGGCTTCACCGTTCTGCCGCCCTTCGTGGCCTATCGTGTCGATCGGATGGACAAGCCGAAATTCACGCTTCTCGCGGAACAATTGCGCGAGCGGATGAAGACCCTGGAAACGATCGCGCCGATTCCTTATCGCAAGCAGAATTACGGCGACTATCAGATCCCGACCATGGAACTGCTGCCCGGACTGGCGCCGCCGGGTACGCGCGGCTTCGAGGTGCATCTGGCCCCTGAGCGCGACTGACGTCGCGCCGTAATGAGGGAGGCGAGGCATTACTCATAGCCAACGGTGACCGGACGCATGCATCTGACCGAACTGCGTTATCTGCTGACGGTTATCGAAGCCGGAAGTTTCGGTCGGGCCGCCCAGTCCTTGCACCTCCAGGTATCGACACTCAGCCGTGCGATCAGCCGGCTGGAGGACAGATTGGGCGTGACGCTCCTGGAGCGGACGCCGGCCGGAATCCGAACCACCGCGTCGGGACGACTGGCGACACGCTATATCCGCCGTGTGCTGCATGAAACGCATGCAATGGAGGACACACTGGCTCGCGGCAGTGTCGGAGAGACGGGCGAGATCCGCCTGGGCCTGCATCTTCCGCCGATCAGTCCTGTTCTGATGGCCCTGCTGCTCGAATGGCACACGGCCCATCCGGGCGTCACCGTTGCACCCTGTGAATTTGGCGAAGAAAGCCTTCACGCGGCCCTGGCGGGTTGCCGGGTCGACGTCGCTCTGATCCCGGACTGCCTGCTGCAGAATCACGAAACGGCCCTACCAGTCTATGCCGAGCCTCTGATGGCCGTGCTACCAGCCGGTCACCACCTGGTTGGCCACAATATGCTGCATTGGGCGAGTCTGGAGAACGAGATCCTTCTGCTCGGTGCCTCGGGCAAGGGGGCCATCTGCCGGGATTTCTATATGGCTCGGCTGCCTGGTGCTCGCCTACGTATCCTTGAGGCCAGCATCCTGAGCGTACTCGCCTTCGTGCGTGCGGGATATGGTATCACGATTACCGCCCAGGCCTATTCCGCCTTGAAGTTTCCCGAGTTGGTATTCGTGCCCATCGATGAAGGCACGGCCTGTCTGCCTGTCAGTCTGGCGTGGCGCCCAGAAAGCGAAGATCCGGTGATCGGAAAGTTCGTCGCCTTCGTCCGGGGGCGCGCTGCATCCCATTCCCACACGCCCCCTCTCGCCGCGACTTCCCCATTCCAATGTCCCTGTTCATGACCAGAGCGCATTGATGGTATCAACGGCGAAACTTGCGTCGCCGGCCTCGCGGCGCGGCAGTCCCGGAACAAGGAATGACACCATGAGTCCAAAAGTCCTGATCGTCGGCGCAGGTGCGGTTGGGGGATATTTTGGGGCCCGAATGGCGACGGCGGGACATGACGTCACGTTCCTGGTGCGGCCCAACCGGTTGCGGCAGCTGCGCACGGATGGGCTGCGGCTAATCAGTCCGTTGGGGGACGCCAGCCTCGCGCCGAAAATGGTGACATCCAACGGCATCGATGGCCCTTATGACGTCATTCTTCTCAGCGTAAAGGCATACTCCCTCGCGTCCGCGATGGACGATTTCGCTGCCGCCGTCGGCCCGGACACGCGCATCATACCCCTTCTCAATGGCATGCGGCATCTCGATGTGCTGGCAGAGCATTTCGGAGATCCGAAGGTCCTGGGTGGGACGTGTTTCATCGTCAGCAAGTTGGATTCTGAAGGACAGGTCGTTCAAGTGGGATCACTCCCCAAACTGACCTTTGGCCCGCGATCCGCTGGCGACGACTCCTCGATCCGGAACCTCAAGGACGCTCTCTCCGGTCCTGGCTTCGAGACTGTATTGTCGGACAACATCATTCAGGAGATGTGGAACAAATGGGCTCTGCTGGCATCGCTGGGCACCGTATGTTGCCTGATGCGGGCCACCGTGGGGGAAGTGGCCAGCGCGCCCGCGGGTGAGGAATTCGCGCGGGCGACGATCGGTGAATGCGCTTCTATTGCCGCGGCGGCGGGATATCCGCTCACCGAGGAGACCCTGGGCGGTATCGTCCGGCTGCTGACTGCAAAGGAATCCTCCCTGACATCGTCCATGTTCCGTGATCTGTCCCAAGGCGCTCCCATCGAGGCGACGCAGATCATTGGCGACCTCGTGAAGCGTGCCCGCGCGCATCAGATTGCCACGCCGATTCTCGATCTGACCAATCTCAATCTCACTGTCTACGAACAGAGAAGGTGACCCAGCTCTGGTCAAGTGGTTTGAGTCGCCGGGAGATTTGGCGGAAGCCAATTTTCTCGAATTACGCGGTAAGGGAATTTATCATCATAATCGAGCAGTTGTATCCAATCCTGTACACTGAATGATGAGAAATAGACGGTTGCTCAGAGCGGGTGCTCACAGTCCAATCAATGTGATCATTCCGGTTACGGCCGCACCGAAAGCCACGTCAGGGATTCCCATGAAAGCCAAAATGAGCCCACCCAAGGCCCCGCCAACGGAGATGCCAAAGAACTGCATCGAATAGTGCAGCGCAAGAATGGCGGCGTGTTGGCCTGGAGCCATATCCGTCATTCTATGCTGTTGTGCGATACCGCCGCTCCACCAAGCACCGCCCCATAAAGCCGCCAACAGGATCATGACCGCCGTTTCGGCGCGTCCAGAATGGTGCAGGGTGGCGAGGCCTCCCATCAAACTAAACAGGCCAACCATGATCCCGATCGAAATGAAAAGGATGCGCCGAGATCCATAGCGGTTGATCATCGATCCAGCGGCAACGCCCGCTACAGTTGCGACTGCGCCGAACACGGCCATTAACGCCGCGACCCATCTGGAATCCATACCGGCCGCCTGATGGGCCAGCGGGGTCAGATACGTATAGGCGGTCAACGCACAGACGAAAAGCCCAAACGATACGGCCAGTCCTCGCCGGACAGACGATTGCCGCAGAAGGGCAAAGCGTGTCTGAAATGGGACGATTGGCGCCGGCGGTACGGATGGAAGCATCAGCCCGATGCCGACGGCTGCCGCTCCTCCCAATGAAGCTACGAGCATGAACGCCCCCTGCCATCCCCATACGGTGCCGGCTATTGTCCCTAAAGGTGCGCCCATGGCCAGTGCCAGCGCATTACCGGTCGCGGTGATCGAAAGGGCATGGCCTCTCTTTTCGGGTGGCGACAGCGCCACCGCCGCAGCACTCGCCGGCGCCATGAACAGTGCGGCAGTCAGTGCGGCCAATACGCGCGCCAACGCCAGGAACCACCAGGATTGCGCGAAGGCTGCCAATAGATTCGCCAGAGAGAATCCAACGAGCGCAAGGATAATGAGGCGCTTGCGTGGGAAGGAATCCAGCCAGGCGACAAGAACCGGACCACCCAAGGCATAAGAAAGGGCAAAAATGGTCACTAACTGCCCACATGCCGCTACGGACACGTGGAGGTCCGCTGAAATCATCGGCAGGAGCCCAGCGATCGCGTATCCCTCCGTCCCGATCGCGAACGTGCCGAATGCCAGAAGGAGGATTCTTGGGTCGATCATAGTATGATGGTATAACAACCCTTGTACCATTGTCAGCGGTGCCTCCGTTCAAGAATCGTTGTATCGTCGTGTCATGCGTGAACGCCGCCACATAGACCCGAGCGATGTCGACCTCCCGACCCTGATGACGGCTTTCACCGATCCACTGCGCCTGCGCATCATCGGGATTCTCGACCGGAATGGGGAGACGCCCTGCGCTGCAATCTATCATGAGATAGGCATCAGCAAATCCGGCGCTTCCCACCATTTTCGGGTGCTGCGCGAGACTGGCGTCCTGCTGTCCCGTATGTCAGGACGCGATCATTATGCGTGTCTCAGGCGTGAGGAACTGGAGAAAGCCTACCCAGGCATTCTCGATGCGGTGTTGGGTGAACTGAGACGCCAAGCATCAATTGAACGCGAAAGAGATTCACCCGTTGCGAAGTAGTATTATTTGTTCTGTTTATTTTCTAGGAAATAGATTCCTCTTACGTTCGTTATCTACACACCGAAATAGTCAATATTTATCATGTGTTTAATATTTTTTAGTTTTGGAAACACAATTCGAAAAACATATGACTGCAAAAACTCGTGTATTGCCAACTCATCCGCTCAAATCTTCCTCGCCAGAAGGGACACAAAGTAAGTGACTAAATTCGACGTTTGTACCTGGAACGACGACAGAAGGAAGATTGACCAGGTGTGTCTCAAAGCCGTGAAAGAAAGTGACTTCATATGAGAGCAGGTGAGAAATATGATGCAACTCTCCATGAGATCGTTGCACGCCATGCATCCCAAAGACCTCTCCCTTCTTGCCGCACTCGATCTCCTGCTGACCGAAGGCAGTGTCGCGCGTGCCGCCGCACGCATGAATCTCAGCACACCCGCGATGAGCCGTATCCTCGGCCATATCCGCGATCTGACTGGCGATCCAATTTTCGTGCGCGCTGGCCGGAGCCTCGTCCCCACGCCGAGAGCCGAAGCCATGCGTCTGCCGGTACGGGAATTGGTCGCCCGCGCGCGGAGCATTCTGGGTAATGCCGGGGATCTGGATCTCGATCGTCTCGATCGAACCTTTACCCTACGTGCAACGGATAGTTTTATCGGCTCCTTCGGGCCGCGTCTCGCCGGCCATCTCACAACTCTTGCGCCAAAAGTCCGACTTCGTTTCGTACCGCAAAGGGACGAGAGTGTCGACGATCTGCGGGAAGGGCAAGTTGACTTGGATATTGGAGCAATTAGCCATACCGGCCCGGAAATCATGACGCAAACTATTCTGTCAGACCGATTTGTCGGCGTCGTGCGGCCTGGGCATCCGCTTTCAAGTGGTCGTATTACGTCTGCCCGTTTCTCTCGTCAGCGGCATATTTCTGCGTCCCGCCGCGGTCGAATGCATGGTCCGGTAGATCAGGCGCTGGGTAGCCTCAATCTATCACGAAATGTCGTAACGATCGTGCCCACTTTTTCGGATGCCTTATTATTCGCACGCCAATCTGAACTTGTGGCAGTCGTTCCTGATCGACTGACGGAAGTAGCGCGACAGGACATGGTCTCCTTCCCGCTCCCGGTCGAAACCGGATTGCTCATCATCTCGCAAGCCTGGCACCCAAGGTTCCAAGCCGATGCAACACATCAATGGCTGCGCGCCTGTGTTCGAGAGATCTGCGCCGAAGACACCAGCAGCAAGCAGGCGTATTGCAAAATACAAAACAATAAAATCAGATAATTTCAATTATCGCGTGATCGCAGATAACGCAGTGTCTGTCTGGCAGCCATCCTCGATTCTATTGCGGGAACAGGGTCGTTACGAAACCTGCTCTTAGCAGACCATGACGGAGATACCGTGTGTCATCCACCACATCAACGGCGACGAGTAACATCACGCCCCTATCGGGCAGCCAAGCTACACAGCGGCTGTTGCCGTTCGCGCTGCTTGTTTTTCTAGGCTACTTGAGTGTCGGCATGCCGTTGGCGGTCCTTCCCGGCTATATTCACGAGACATTGGATTTTGGTCCGACAGTCGTCGGTTGGGTTATCGCCACCCAATCCATAGGAACATTGCTTACACGCCAATTCGCGGGTCTCATCACGGACACGCGCGGCGCGAAGAATGCGGTTATCGTTGGCACTGTGGGATGCGCTTTGGCCGGGCTCGGGTATGGCATATCGGGCATAATCAACGCCATGCATATATGGAGCCTTGTCGCTCTTCTGGCCGGGCGTGCAATGCTGGGATTGGGGGAGAGCCTCCTGATTACTGGTGCTTTGTCTTGGTGCATCGGAACCGTCGGTCCGCGCCATACCGGTCGCGCGATGGTCTGGGTTGGAATTGCCATGTTCGGCGCCATCGGGGCTGGTGCCCCCATTGGGGCCGCGATCATGAACAAGTACGGTTTTATGGCAGTTGCCGCTACGGCTTCCGTTTTGCCGCTTTTCGCTCTAACGGTGGGGCTGCGAAAGGCATCGATTGCGCCGAACGGAGGACGACGACTAGCTTTCCATAAAGTGGTCGGTCTGATCTGGCGGCATGGTATGGCCCTTGCCCTGAGTACTGTCGGCTTCGGCACGCTTTTTGCTTTTCTCGGTCTGGATTACGCGGCTCAAGGCTGGTCCGGCGCACCTTACGGGCTAACCGCTTTCGGTATCGCATATGTCGCGGCACGCTTGTTTTTCGGCGGCCTGCCGGATCAGCTTGGTGGCCAGAAAGTCGCAATGGTCACGATCCCGATCCAGGGACAGGGGTTGATCGCCTTATGGCTGGCGCCGAACCCGGTCGCGGCCTTAGCGGGATCCGCACTTCTCGGGGCCGGATATTCACTTACTTTCCCCGCGTTGGGTGTCGACGCGGTACGGTATGTTCCTCCACAAAACCGTGGCGCGGCCATGGGCGCCTATGTGGCGTTCGTCGATATTGGGCTGGGCATTACGGGACCGATCGCAGGCACCGTCGCAAGTCATTTTAACTATCCAGCCACATTTTTTGTTGCTGCGATCGCAACCATCGTCGCGATATTCGCCGCAGTGCAAGCTCACCGAAAGGATGGAACGCGCGCAATAGGGACCGATAGTTTTTCGTAACATCAACAACCATCGAACAATATCCAATAATTCATAAGCACAAAGATTAAACGCTGTAGAAATTATACAATAAAGCAGGCCACCTCATGCATCTCGCGGAACTGCGCTATTTTTTTCCGTGCTCGAAGCCGGAAGTTTCGGGAAGGCCGCGCAATCCTTGCAGATGCTAGAGCGCGTCCACTGAACTATGAATCGTGGGGATGACGCGGAGCGTGGATTGTGATTCACCGTTTTCATTGATGGAGATGGTGATGGCGCGAGCATTGAGTGACGATCTTCGGGTGCGCGTTCTGGAAGCCGGCGCAGCGGGCGGGTCAGCCCGTTCAGTAGCGAAGCGGTTCGGGATCGGGATTTCCACGGCGATCCGGTGGCTTCGGCGCGAACGTGAAAGCGGCGAACGGGCGGCGCGCCGCCAGGGCAAGCCCCGCGGTTCGAGGCTGGACGGGCATGAAGCCTTTATTGTTGGCATGATCGAAGCGCAAAAGGACATCACTCTCAAAGAGATGGTCGCGCGCCTGAAGGGTGAGCAGTCCGTCGGGATCGGTCGAAGCATGCTCAGCCGATGGCTGTGGCAGCGGGGGTGGACATTCAAAAAAAAGACCGCACAGGCATTGGAGCCGGAGCGCGACGATGTGCTGATACGTCGGCAGGACTGGTTCGACGGCCAGCCTGACCTCGATCCGTACCGCCTGGTCTTCATCGACGAAACCAGCCTCTCCACGAAGATGGCACGCCTGCGTGGTCGCGCTTTACGCGGAGAACGCTGTCGGGCTGGCGTTCCTCATGGCCATTGGAAAACCACGACTTTCACCGCCGGCTTGCGCCTCACGGGTATGACTGCACCCTTCGTGCATGATGGCGCCATGAACGGCGAGATTTTTCAGGCCTATGTCGAGCATGTTCTCGTGCCGACGCTCAGCCCGGGCGATATCGTTGTGCTGGACAATCTGCCCGCTCACAGGGTTCCGGGAGCGCGAAAGGCCATCGAACGAGTGGGGGCATGTATGATGTTCCTGCCTCCCTATAGTCCCGATTTCAACCCGATCGAAATGGCATTCGCCAAGTTCAAGGCCCTCTTACGCGCCAAGGCAGCAAGAACCGTCACAGCGCTATGGGACGCCGCCGGATCGGTCCTGGATGATTTCACTCCGGACGAATGTGCCAACTTTTTCACCGCCGCAGGCTATGAACCGGAATAACGTGGACGTGCTCTAGTATCGACTCTCAGCCAGGCAGTCAGTCGCCTTGAGGATAAGCTGGCGGTAACACTGGTTGAGCGAAGCCCGACCGGAATCCACGCCACAGCATCGGGACGCCAAGCGATGCGCCACATTCGTCGTGTCTTGAATGAGACAAATGCGATGAAGGAGACGCTCGAGCGAAGTAATACCGGTGAGGCCGGGGAAATTCGTCTAGGTTTTTACCTACCGCCATTTAATAGCTTTCTGACGAAACTGCTATTGGAATGGCGCGCGGCCCATCCGGGCGTCTGCGTGACGCCCTATGAATCGGGCGACCGTAGTCTCCATGCGGCACTAACTGATTGTCAGATCGACGCAGCTCTGGTGCCGGATTTCTGCTCCATAATTATGAAACTGGCTCTCTCGTCTTTTCCGAACCCCTTATGGCAGTAGTGCCGACCAGTCACCGTCTGGCCAGCCAATGGGATTTGCGTTGGCGAAACCTGCAAACCGAGATCCTGCTTCTATGGGCGGCGGAAAAGGGCGAGGCCTGTCGTGAGTTCTTCGCTGCACGGCTGCCTGGCACAAGCATACGTGTGTTCGAGGCGGATAGCCTGACCGTACTTGCCTTCGTGCGCATAGGCTACTGCATCACGATCTCAGCGGGGCTTATTCTACCCTAAATCTACCCGGCCTAGTGTTTGTGCCGATCGTCGAGGAGAACGCGTATGTCGACGTTAGCCTGACATGGCGACCGGACTCCGAAGATCCCGTGATGGGCAAATTCGTCGCCTTCATACGGGATCGGACGGAGCTCTACCGCCGAACCCCGCCTTCCGGCGTTGCTTTCGGAAACCCCGATCCGTCTCCATAAAGCGCGCGAGCATCGGCACGACAAGCTTAGCAGGCATTATCTCGTCCTGCCCGCTCTCTCGTGAGAGAAGGCGCGCGTATTCAATAAGATCTCGATGCACAGCGGCGGGTAGCTCAATGGTCAGACGCACCGGCTTGTCATTCGCGATCGGCCCGAGCCTGAGTTTCGTCATCGGGAAACCTCCTGTCCGTAGGGGGTGAGAACCAGGTCACGATGCACCATCACCCGCACCGGAAAGCCCGGCCGGATGATGTTGGTGGGCTGGATATTCAGCGAGCGCCCGACGATCTGTTCGCCGATCTGGTTGAAGCCCTGCGAGCCGCCGGTCCGCAGGGCCTGGGCAATGCCGTTGCCGCCGCTGATATCGGCCTCGGAGCCGACGCTGAGGATGGTCGAGACCAGGGCAGCCTTGAAGACCTCGCCCCAATGATTATCGGTCTGATCCTGCAACCCGGCATAGCCGGCCGCATCCGCAGCCGGTTCGTTCTCCAGCACGATCGAATCTCCGGCACCGCGCATCAGCCGGGTCCAGACCAGCAGCACGCGGGTCTGGCCATAGGCGATCTGGGAATCATAGCGGCCGATCAGCTTCGCCCCCTGCGGAATCAGCAGGATTTTCCCGGTCGGAGAGTCATAGACGTTTTCCGTCACCTGGGCGGTGACCTCGCCCGGCAGGTCCGAACGGATACCGGTGATCAGCGCACCGGGTATGATCGAGCCCGCCTGGAGCACGTAAGGGCTGGGCGCAGGCACCAGACGCTCGGCGCTGACGGTGCGGTGATCGACCGGGCCGTCGAGGAATGCCTGCTTGCGATCGGCAGGAGCGCCGCTGGACTGGACTGCAGTCATACCGGGTGTCGCCGGCGTCGCGATATCCCGTCCCATCTGCGTCTGGGTGAACAGATGGCTGACCCGCGCGGCTTCCTGCTCCTGAGCGACGCGCTGCTTTTCCGGATCAGCGGGTGCGGCCGGTGTCGCCATGCCGGGGGCACCCACGCCCGCCTTGAGCAACGGCCGACCGAGATCGCCAGGCAGCGGCTGTCCGAGGCGCGGCGGATGGCTATAGTCGCCCGGCAGGTTCGCCAGCCCGTCCGGCGTGGTGCGGCCGCCGACATTATAAAGCTCGGCATTGCTCTTCGGTGGCACCGGCCTCAACGCCAGATAGAGCGCGCCGCCGACGCCGCCCAGGGCGATGACCGACAGGCACAGGATCACCTTGCGCGACAGCCGCGTGACCGGCGGCCGCGTCGTCCGCAGCCGCATCTCTCCAGATGGCCTGACAGCGGCCCCTGGCGTTTCGGTGCCGCCACTTCCGGCGCTGTCGTTCATGACCGCCGCGACCCGTCAGTGCGGACGATCCGCACTACCTGCTGGTGCTTCGCTCCCAGCCGCAGTTCGGCAGCGGCGAACAGGCGATCGACGATCATGCGGTTGCCGCGCACCCGGTAATTCACTAATTGCCCGTCGCCCTGCGGGCCGATCACCCAGAGCGGCGGCATTTCCCCTTGAGAGATCCCGGTCGGAAACTCGATGAACACCTGCCGCCCGTCATCGAAAGCCCGCAACGGCCGCCACGGCGCCTCGGCGCCCTCGATCCGGTAGCGGAAATTCAGCGCATCGAGATCGACGCCGGTCGCGATCGGATTGCCAAGGTCCGCTTCACGATCCTGGCCGCGCAGGGCAACGATCTGGTCCTGCGGATAATCCCACGACACCGACGCCATGTAGGTCCGCTCATCGGAACGTAGTTCCAGATGATAGGTGCGCCGGTCGGTATTGATGACCAGGTTGGTCGTCAGGTCCGGACGGGTCGGCTTGAGCAGGATGTGAATCCGTTTCGACACCCCTGCCCCGCTCTCGGTGTCGCCGATAATCCAGCGCACGGTATCGCCGACGGCGACCGGGCCGAAACCGACCAGCTTCTCGCCCGGCTGCAGCGCGATATCCGTGATTTCGCCCGGCGCCGCATAGAGCTGATAGAGCGCCCCCTCGGAAAACGGATAGACCTGGATCGCATTGAGATAGCCGGCCCGCGTCGGTTGGATCCGCGCCGCACTGTTGGCGCGCTCGACCCGCTGGTGCGGATCCGTCGGGTCCGGCACCGCATGCCGGGTTGGGATCGGCTTGAGCTGCCCCGGCAGCGGCAACGGCTCCGGCAGTGCCACCACCTGCACCGGTTTCGGCGGCTCTGGGGCGAGAACCGCCTGCCGGGGCGTATCGTCGTACCGGATGGAAGGCGGCTTCCACGAAGAGCAGGCCGCCAGCGGCACCAGCAGGATCATGAACGGCGCGATGGTGTTGAGGGTGCGCATCAGCCGAGTTCCCTGGACCAGTTGAGAGCGTGGATGTAGATGCCAAGCGGGTTCTTGCGCAGCCGTTCGGCATCGGTCGGGGTGTGGACTGCGATGGTCAGGATCGCACTCCAGCGCTCGGTCGCCGCCAATGCGCCGTCGACATAGCGACGCTCGACCCATTCCACCCGGAAACTGTCGTCGGAAGCGCGGATGACGCTGGCGATCTCGATCGCCACCTGCATCTTGCCGATCCGGCTGAACGGATCGCTGGTGCGGGCATAATCGTTCAGGGCCAGCGCCCCGCGGTCGGTGACGTAGTTATAGGCGTCGAGTCAGTTCTGCCGCAGCACCACCGGATCGGCCGGGATGCCGCGCACCTCGGAGATGAAGCGGGCCAGATACCAGGCGATCTGCGGATCGGTCGGCCGATAGGCGGTCGTCGCTGGCCCCACGGCCTGCGCCTGGCCGAGATGGTCGATCTGCACCACCCAGGGGGTGACGGTGCCGCGCAGCGACTGCCAGACCAGCCCGGCGGCCAGGCCGCCGCTCAAAGCGAGACAGCCGAAGAAGGCCAGCCGCCAGTTCCGGGCCTGGACGCGGGCCGAGCCGATGCGGTCGTCCCAGACCTGTCCGGCTTTGTGATAGGGCGTCTCGGGCTCCGGCGTCCGGCCGAAACGCACATTGGGGCGGCGGAACATGGCTATTCTCCTTCCGAGAGGTCGACGTCGTGACCGCCGCTGGGCCGGTCGCCGCCCTTGATCGCCTGCGCGGCCGCCTCAGCCCCGCCCTTGATCCGGTTGTTGCGCTGCATCCGGCTGGCCCAGGCCGGCGGTTTGCCGGCGGAACCTCCACC
>NZ_JABXXR010000087.1 GCF_013376175.1 Ameyamaea chiangmaiensis | reverse complement strand
GGGCCCGGCAACGGCCGCCCCGCGCGTCGGTATCGCGGGCGCATATGTGCGACCGTCACCCGCAGGCGCCAGCGTGCCCGCCCGGGCAGCCGTCGTTCAGGCGGAAGACATCGTCTCGACCGCACGGCGCAGCCGTTCCGAGCAGAGCCTCGGCCGTACGCAGATCCAGCGCCTTCTGCCCGGTATGAGCCCGGTCAAGGCGCTTCAGATCCTGCCCGGTGTCGTCTTCCAGAATGCCGACCCATGGGGCAACAACGAGCAGAATTCGTCGCTGTTCATTCACGGGTTCAACCAGAACCAGTTGGGTTATACCCTCGACGGCGTGCCGTTGGGCGATCAGGCGTACGGCAACTTCAACGGCCTGTCGCCGCAGCGCGCGGTGATCAGCGAAAACGTTGCCGCGGCGTCGGTCGCGACGGGGGCCGGTGCCCTCGGCACGGCTTCGACCAGCAACCTCGGCGGCACGCTCCAGTTCATCAGTTCCGATCCGGCGCATCGCCTGGGTGCACAGATCGCGCAGACCTTCGGCAGCTGGTCGACCTTCCGCACGTTTGCTCGCGTCGATACCGGCGATTTCGGCAACGGGAACAGCGCGTATATTTCTTGGGCGCGGCAGGATTCCCGGGCGTGGGATTTCGCCGGCCATCAGGGCGGCAACCAGGTAAACGCGAAATTCGTCCATCAGGGCAGCAACGACAAGATCAGCTACTTCTTCGACTGGTCCGACAAGGTCGAACCGAACGAGGACGGGATCGTGATGCCGAACGGGCAGGGGACCTATGTCCGTCCGTTCTTCTATCCGGACTTTGCCGCCGCGCAGAGCTATCTTGCCTCGGGGCAGTCGAAGGCGGCGGGCCTGAACTATCGCAATTACTATTCCGCCGCGCAGCGTCAGGATTTCCTGACGTACGCATCCTGGACACACGATTTCAACGCCAACCTGCATCTCGACACCCAGATCTATTATCATCACGATCTGGGCGAAGGCGTCGTGGCCGGTCCGATCAGCGCGGCGGGCCTGCCGGCACTGTTCGCGGCCTATTTTCCCGGTCAGGACCTGAGCACGGTCTTCGGCGGTTCGGGTTACGCGACACGCACGACCGAATACTGGGACAATCGCGGGGGTATCCAGTCGACCCTGCGCTACAAGCTTGGCAAGCACCATCTGGAAGTCGGCGGCTGGTACGAGCGGAACAATAACTCGCAGGCCCGTCGCTGGTATCCGCTGGACGTCAATAATCCGACGACGCCCTACGAGCGCCAGCAGAATGCGCTGATCGATCAGTACACCAATTATTTCTACACCAACACGTGGACGACTCACCTGCAGGACACGTGGCAGATCTCGCCCCACTTCTCGCTGATGGGCGGGTTCAAGTCCGAACTGGTCTACACCAACGGCACGCTGCCGGTGGCGGCGCTGCCGGGATCCCTGTCGCCCACGACCGCGCGCACGGTGGGCGGTGGCACGATCGCGGTCGTCAAGCCGTTCCTGCCGTCATTCGGTGCGTTGTGGAACTTCACGCCGCACGAACAGTGGTTCGCCAATATCCAGGAAAATGTCCGGACCTATCAGGATGCCGGCTACGGTAGCGCGACGCCTTGGGGCGTGACCAGCCAGAGCGCATTCGAGGAATTCAAGAACAACGGAAAGCCCGAGACGTCATGGACCTACGAGACGGGTCTGCGCACCAACCGCGCCCTGTCGTTCGGACCGCTGACGGGACTGAGCGGACAGCTTGAATACTACCACGTGCATTTTTCGAACCGGCTGCTGGCCGTTGCCACGACGCAGACCCTATCGTCGATCGTGGGCAGCGCCACGATCCTGACCAATGTCGGGTCGGTGACCACGGACGGCATGGATTTCTCGTTCACCCTGCAATTCGGCCCGCATTTCTCGTTCTACAACGCCCTGTCGTACAACAAGTCGACCTATAACGACAATTACATGACCGGAACGACAGTCGTGCATACGGCGGGCAAGAACGTGGCGGGCGTTCCGGCCTGGACCGAGAAATTTGTCGCCTCCACCAACTGGGGTGCGTTTTCGGCCCAGTTCGTCGGCGATGTGATTGACAAGCGTTACACCACATATACCAACGACCTGTGGGCAAACGGCTATGCGCTGTTCAGCGTGAACGCCGGCTATACCTTCCACGGCATTCCGCACGTCAAGGGCCTGCATATCCAGGGCAATATTACCAATCTGACGAATGAGCGCGGATGGTCGACCTTGTCCATCAGCAATGCCTCGGCGCAGTATACTGCCTTTCCCGTGGCACCGCGCATGTTCTTTGGCACCATCAGCGCGACATTCTGAAAGCACACACATGACCTTTTCCCGGCGACAGACACTCTTGGCTCTTGCGGGTATGTCGCTGGGGGGCGGGGTCGCCACCCGCGTCGTGGCCGCGCCGTCACTGGCGCCCCGCCCGCTGGTTTTTGCACATCGAGGCGCATCGGCGTTGCGGCCCGAGCACACGCTTGCCTCCTACGCCAAGGCGATCGCCGACGGCGCCGATTATATCGAGCCTGATCTTGTGCCGACGCGTGACGGCGTCCTGGTCGTCCGGCATGAAAGCAACATCACCGATACCACCGATGTCGCTTCCCGCCCGGAATTTGCCGCGCGCCGCCGCACGATGACGGTCGACGGTATGTCGCAGACGGGTTGGTTCACGACGGATTTTACCCTCGCCGAGTTCAAGACTCTGCGCGCCAAGGAACGCCTTCCCGCCATTCGCGTCCATAACACACGCTATGACGGACATTTCGACGTTCCTACCTTCGAGGAAGTGATTGATTTCGTCGCGGCAGAGTCGGCGGCGCGTGGGCGCGTCATCGGGATCATTCCTGAAATCAAGAGCTCCACGCACTTCCACGCCCTTGGCCTCGACCCGGAAGCGGCGTTCCTGCGTACGATCGCCGCGCACGAATACACGCGGCAGGCCCCGCTGGAGGTGCAGTCCTTCGAGACCGCCAACCTCAAGGCGATTCACGAGCAGGTCAAAACCATCAATCCGCAGGCGCGCCTGATGCTGTTGATGGCCGGAGGCTACACGCCCGCCGATATTGCGGCCGTCGGTGGCCACACGACGTTCCGGGATCTGATGACGCCGTCGTCGCTCAGGCAGGTCCGTGCCTATGCCGACGTGATCGGTCCGGCCAACACGGACCTGATCCCGCGCGACAAAAACGGCGCATGGCAGACACCCACCACGCTGGTCCGGGACGCGCACGAGGCCGGGCTTCTGGTGCATTCCTATACCTGCCGGCCGGAAAACTGCTTTCTGCCGCTACAGTTGCGCGATCATGGTGCGCCCAACGCACGGAACGTCGAGGGCTCGATCGCGGAGATCCGGGCGTATCTGGATCTGGGCCTGGATGGGTTTTTCACCGACGATCCGGCCATCGGGCGGCTGGCGCTCGACGGTGTATGACGGGCGGTTCGACGCGGGGTGTTGAGCCCCGCGATCGTGGGATCAGACGGATAATTCGGCCGTCAGATGTTCGATGAACTGCCACGCGACGCGGCCGGAGCGTCCGCCGCGTCCGACCGACCAGGCATTGGCCTGCCGCACCAGATTTTCGTCGCTGATCGGCAGGTTGCGCTCGCGGGCGTAAGCACGAACCATGGCGAGGAACGTCGCCTGAGCGCAGTTGTGGAAACCGATCCAGAGGCCGAAGCGGTCGGACAGCGATACCTTTTCCTCGGTGGCTTCAGAGGAATTGATGGCCGTCGAACTTTCGTTTTCGATCATCTCACGCGGCATCAGGTGGCGACGGTTTGACGTCGCATAGAACAGCACATTCTCCGGACGTCCCGATATGCCACCATCAAGCACCGATTTCAGCGCCTTGTAATCGGCGTCCTCGCGCTCGAACGACAGGTCGTCGCAGAACACGATGAAACGGCGATCACTGGTGCGCAGCAGCGCGAGCAGTTCCGGCAGGGTCGACAGGTCGTCGCGCTGGATCTCGATCAGTGCGACGCGGCCTTGTCCCGGCGTCGGTGTCCGCCCGTCGACCTGGTTGGCGATGGCGTGCACGGCCTTAACCAGCGACGACTTGCCCATGCCGCGCGCGCCCCACAACATGGCGTTGTTCGCCGGCAGCCCGCGCGCGAAATGGACCGTGTTCTCCAGCATCTGCCGCTTCTGGTAGTCGACTCCCTGCAACAGCGACAGGTCGACATGGGCCACATGCGCTACCGGCGTCAGCCGCCCGAACGCGGGGTGCCAGACGAACGCGTCGGCGTGGTCGATCCCCGCCAGCGAGGGCATGGGCGGCGAGAGGCGTTCGAGGGCTGCCGCGATCCGTTCGAGCACGGGCAGGGCGAGGGTCGGCAGCGTGGCGGTGTCCATGAACCGGATGTCCTTCGTACAAGATGATGGTCCGGAGCGCGCCGGACCTGTATGCAGAGGGCCGATGCCTTGACGGGACGATGGCGAAAACTATGGTCCCGGCACGAATCCGACAACCCGCTTTCGCCGGAGATTTTCGCGTGACCAGCCTGTTCATTTCGCCCGCCTATGCCCAGTCCGCCGGCGGAGGCGCCTTCAGCAGCGCCGGGCTTATTGCCATGGCGCCCTATCTGCTGATCTTCGTCGTGTTCTATTTCCTGCTGATCCGCCCGCAACAGCAGAAGCAGAAGCAACTGCGCAGCCAGCTCAGCGGGCTGCGCCGCGGCGACCGCGTGGTCACGGCCGGGGGCATCGTCGGCGTGGTGCAGAAGGTGCGCGAGGGATCGTCCGAAATCGACGTCGAGATCGCACCCAATGTGCGCGTGATCGTGCTGCGCGACACGATCAGCACGATCCTGAGTTCGACGGCAAAGCCGGCCAACGATTCCGCCGAGCCCGCGAAGAAAGCTTGACGCCGTGCCGACAGGTCCAGGCCTGCTGGCGAAAATGTGAGAGGCCGCCACCAAGTGGTGCTTAAGCCGGACGAGGGATAACCCCTTCGTCCGGCTTAATTTTTGCCTATTCGCCCACAATGTGGGTTTTGTCTCATATATTGAGCCATCGGGGCGTTTGGCATACGTCTCGGGTATGACCGAACGGACAGCCTTGGCGCGTGTCAGTGCGCGCTCGCCGATACCCGGCACCGAACTCCGGTCGGGCACCGGTACGCAGGCGCTTGAACGTGGCCTCGGAATTCTCGAGGCGGTCGGGCGTGGAGCGGGATCGCTTGCCCAGATCGGAGCGGCGACGGGGTGCACCCGCAGCACCACGCAACGCCTGGTCAGCGCGCTGACGCGTCTGGACTGGCTGGGTCAGCGCGCCGGTGCCTACGTCCTGGGACCGCAGTTCGCCGCGCTGGCGGGGCAGGTGGCCGGGGCACCCTCGCTTGCCGCCGTGGCCCGGCCTGTTCTGGAGCGGCTGGGACGCCAGACGCAGGACACAGTGCATCTGGGCGTCCGCGCGGGTGCGGATGTTCTCTATGTCGACAAGATCGCGGGGCAGCGTGGGCTGGAAATGCGCTCCCGCGTGGGGCAGCGCATGACGCTGGTCCTGACGGGTGTCGGGAGGGCGCTCCTGCTCGACGCGGCGGAGAGCGAATGGCGTTCCCTGCTGGACGAGGCGTCGACCACGCGCCCTGTCGACGCCGACCTCTGGGTCGCGCGCATGCTTGACTACCGGGCGCGGGGACGGGTGTTCGACCTTGAAGACAACGAACGCGGGATCAACTGCGTCGCCGCGCCGGTGCGCGATCGCGACGGACGGATCGTGGCCGCGCTGTCGGTGGCCAGCGCGACGCCGTATCTGCCCCGCGAACGTATGGATGAACTCGGGCCGTTGGTGATCGAAGCCGCGACGGACGTCTCGCGCCTTCTACTTCGGGAGGGAGGGCTGTCATGAACGAAACCCCGCAACTGGTGGCCCTGGATTGGGGCACGTCCTCGCTCCGGGGCTGGCTGATGGATGCCGAAGGACACGTGCGGGGCGAATATGCCGCCCCGCACGGCATCATGGCGCTGCCCGAGGGCGGATTTGCCGCGGCATACGCGCAGGCCCGCTCCGGTCTGGGGGCGGACCCGGCGCTGCCGGCGCTGGCCTGCGGCATGGTCGGCAGCACCAGCGGCTGGCGCGACGTGCCGTATGTGGCCTGTCCGGCCGATCCGGCGCGTCTGGTCGAAGGGCTGGGCGCGCGTGACGGCGACGTCCTGCCGATCGTGCCCGGTGTGCGGCTGGACGGCCCGACGCCTGACGTCATGCGCGGCGAAGAGACGCAGATCATGGGCGCTCTGTCGCAGCATCCGCAGTGGGGCGCGTCGTCGATCATGATCATGCCGGGCACCCATTCGAAATGGGTGCGCATCGAAGGCGGTCAGATCGAGAGTTTTCGCACCTTCATGACGGGCGAGCTTTATGCGGTCCTGATGAAGCATTCGATTCTGGGGCGGCCGTCTCAGGGGGGCGAGACCTCCGACAGCGTGCGCGACGACGCGTTTCGCCGAGGCGTGCTGCAGGCGGCTGCCTCCGAAAGTGGCCTGGCGCCCATCCTGTTTTCGGCGCGCAGCCTGTTCGTGACCGGTGTGCTGCCGGGTGCCGCCACAGGGGACTACCTGTCCGGAATGGTGCTGGGCGATGAAATCCGGGCCGGCATGATGGCCATCGGCGGGACGGCCCCGGGCGCCGACACCATCGGGCGCGTGGTGATCGTGGGGGAGGACGCATTGTCGCGTCGCTATGCCCGTGCGTTCGATCTGCTGGGGCTGCCGGCACCGCGCATGGTCGGCAACACGGCGGCCGCGGGCCTGTTCGCGATCGCGTGTCAGGCTGGCCTCGTGCGTGCTGTCGTTTCTGCGAAAGGACTCTCCTGATGAGCATCGACCTGACTGAGGCGATCGGGCACTGCCCGCTGATCGCGATCCTGCGCGGGGTGCGTCCCGCCGAAGCAGTGGCGATGGGCGAAGTGCTGCTCCACGCAGGGTTTCGCATCGTCGAAGTGCCGCTGAATTCTCCCGAGCCGTTTGATTCCATCAGGCGTCTGCACAAGGCGTTCGGTGACCGGCTGCTGATCGGTGCCGGCACGGTCCTGTCGACCGAAGCGGTTGCGAACGTGGCCGAGGCGGGCGGCCGGATCATCGTCATGCCCCACGGCGACCCGGCGGTGATACGTGCGGCCAAGGCGGCGGGCATGGTCTGCACACCCGGTGTCGCAACGCCGACCGAAGGCTTCGCGGCGCTTGCCGCCGGAGCGGACGCCCTGAAGCTCTTTCCCGCCGAACAGCTCGGGCCGACCGTGCTCAAGGCGTGGCGGAGCGTGTTTCCGGCCGGAACGTCCTTTGTGCCGGTGGGCGGCATCACACCGGACAATATGCGTCCGTGGCTCGACGCCGGCGCGGCGGGGTTCGGGCTCGGTTCCGGGCTGTACCGCAAGGGCATGTCCGTGCCGGCGCTGGCCGAGCGCGCCTATCATTACATCCACGCGATCGGCGAATTGCGCTCGCGGAACTGACATCACGGGATAACGTCATGAAAATCACCAAGCTGACCACGTTCCAGGTGCCTCCCCGGTGGCTGTTCCTCAAGATCGAGACCGACGAAGGTATTGTCGGCTGGGGCGAGCCCGTGGTCGAGGGTCGTGCCGCCACGGTCGCCGCCGCCGTGGAGGAATTGTCCGATTACCTGATCGGCAAGGATCCTTTTCTGATCGAGGATCACTGGAACGTTCTGTATCGCGCCGGTTTTTACCGTGGTGGCGCCATCCACATGAGCGCGCTGGCCGGCATCGACCAAGCGTTGTGGGACATCAAGGGCAAGGCCTTCGGCGTACCGGTCTGGCAGTTGCTGGGCGGGAAATGCCGTGACCGGATCAGGGTGTATTCCTGGATCGGCGGGGATCGTCCGGCCGATACCGCCCGTGCGGTGCGTCAGGTGGTCGATCGTGGTTTCACCGCAGTGAAGATGAACGCGACCGAGGAACTGCAATATGTCGACACGCATGAAAAGGTCGATGCGGTGATCGCGCGCGTGGCCGCGATCCGGGAGGAAGTCGGCCCCTATATCGGGATTGGTGTCGATTTTCACGGGCGTGTTCACAAGCCGATGGCCAAGGTTCTGGCCAAGGAACTCGATCCGTTCGACCTGATGTTCATCGAGGAGCCGGTGCTGAGCGAGCATTACGAGGCGCTGCCGGAGATCACCAAGCACTGTTCGACGCCGATCGCGCTGGGCGAGCGCCTGTTCTCACGCTGGGATTTCAAACGCATTCTCGAACAGGGCTGCGTCGATATCATCCAGCCCGATCCGTCCCATTCCGGCGGCATTACCGAGACGCGCAAGATCGCCGCGATGGCGGAAGCCTACGACGTCGCGGTGGCATTGCACTGTCCGCTCGGCCCGATCGCGCTGGCGGCGAACCTGCAGCTCGATGCGGTCACCTACAATGCGTTCATTCAGGAACAAAGCCTGGGGATCCATTACAACAAAAGTAATGATCTTCTTGATTACGTCGTGGACAAGAGCGTGTTCGCCTATCGCGACGGCTTCGTCGCGATACCGTCCGGCCCCGGCCTGGGTATCGAAATCGACGAGGAGTATGTCCGTTCGCGCGCCGCCGAGGGCCATCGCTGGCGCAACCCGGTCTGGCGCCATGCCGACGGCTCGTTCGCCGAGTGGTGAGGCCTTTACCCCGCGCGCCGTCGCGGGGGTTTCCCAGCGCCGATGTGACCGATCACATCTGCGTATGGAGCGGATGAACGCGCTGTAATGGCGTGACGGAGGTGCAAAAATTGCATAGTGTGACACGTTAGCTGAGAGGACTTTCCTGCGCTCCACCCAGCGGCGGACCCCGGGTGTCCGGGCAGCAGGCAACCAACAAGAATCCCGTAACGGGCAGACCCTTCCAAGAAAAAGGGCTGGAGATACAGAACAATGAGTGAAGCAGTATTTTCAACGCATCCGGACGCCGTGCCTCGTACGGCCAAGGGCGTCCTGACGGCCGTCCTGGCCGCCGTCGCGGGCCTGATGTTCGGCCTCGATATCGGTGTGATCTCTGGTGCGCTCAGCTTCATCGCCAAGGATTTTGGCGCGTCGCAGGCCGCGCAGGAGTGGATCGTCTCGTCCATGATGTTCGGGGCCGCCATCGGTGCCCTGTTCGCCGGGCGCCTGTCCTTTTCATTCGGCCGCAAGAAGTCGCTGGTTCTCGGCGCGTGCCTGTTCGTTGTCGGTTCGCTGCTGTGTGCCGTCGCGACGTCGGTGGCTATGCTGATCGGCGCGCGCGTCGTGCTCGGTCTGGCCATCGGCATCGCGACTTTCACCGCGCCGCTTTACATCTCCGAGGTGTCGGACCATGCGCGCCGCGGCTCGCTGATCTCGACGTATCAGTTGATGATCACCATCGGCATTCTGGTCGCCTTCGTCTCCGACGCGCTGTTTTCTTATTATGAGGCCTGGCGCTGGATGCTGGGCGTGGTGGCGTTCCCCGGGCTGGTGTTCCTGGTGGGCGTGATGTTCCTGCCCGACAGCCCGCGCTGGCTGATCATGCGTGGCCGCCACGAGGAAGCGCACAAGGTGCTGACGTCCCTGCGCGGCGACGAACGTCTGGCGCATCTGGAAACGCGCGATATCGTCGAGCAGCTTCAGGAGCGCCAGCAGGGTTTCACCCTGTTCCGCAACAATCCCAATTTCCGCCGCTCGGTCTTTCTGGGTATCGCGCTTCAGGTCGTGCAGCAGTTCACCGGCATGAACGTGGTCATGTATTACGCTCCACGCATCTTCGAGGCGACCGGCTTCGGGCAGGGCGCGCAGATGTGGGGGACGGCGATCGTCGGTCTGGTCAACGTGCTCTCGACCTTTATCGCTATCGGCTATGTCGATAAATGGGGTCGTCGCCCGATGCTGCTGGCCGGTTTCGTCGTCATGGCGCTTGGCATGGGGGTTCTTGGCACCATGCTGTATATCGGCACGGGCACCGATATGGCGCGCTATCTGTCGGTGGCGGTGCTGCTGTGCTTCATCATCGGTTTTGCCTTCTCGGCCGGTCCGCTGATCTGGATCCTGTGCTCCGAGGTGCAGCCGCTGCAGGGCCGCGATTTCGGAATCGCGTGTTCCACCTTCACCAACTGGGGTGCCAACATGGTCGTTGGCGCGACGTTCCTGACGTTGCTGTCGACGCTGGGCACGGCGCAGACCTTCTGGCTCTATGCCGCTCTGAACGCCCTGTTCATCGTCTTCACCCTGCGCTTCGTCCCCGAGACGCGCGGCGTGTCGCTGGAGCAGATCGAGCGCAACCTGATGGCGGGCAAGCCGCTGAACGAGATCGGCCAGCCTGTCTGACCGCTTTCTCTCCGGCCCCCTTTGCCAAAAGGGGGACTACGGTAAAAAAAGCCGGCCCCGTGAGGGAGCCGGCTTTTTCGTGTCCGGCCGGCGCTGGGCCAGCCGACGTCGCATCAGGCTGCGGCGAGCTGGGCGGCCGCGAACTCGTAGTTCGCCAGCTTGTCCAGATAGTTGGTGATGTAATCCGGGCGACGGTTGCGGAAATCGAGGTAGTAGGCGTGCTCCCACACGTCGAGACCGAGCAGCGCCGTGCCCTGGCCTTCGGCCAGCGGGTTGGAACCATTGGCGGTCTTGGTGACGGCCAGCTTGCCGTCCTTGCCCAGAACGAGCCAGGCCCAGCCGGAGCCGAACTGCGTGGTTGCGGCCTTCTTGAATTCTTCCTTGAAGGCATCGACGCTGCCGAGATCGGCAGTGATTTTCGCGGCCAGTGCATCGGGGATCACGCCGCCCTTGGGGGCGAGGTTCTGCCAGAACAGGATGTGGTTCCAGTGCTGGCCCGCATTGTTGAACACCGGCGCCTTGGACGCGTCGCCCTTGACGGCCAGAATGACCTCGTCGAGCGACTTGCCCTGCAGCTCCGGCTGGGCGTCGACGAAACCGTTCAGGGCGGTGACATACGCCTGGTGGTGCTTTCCGTGATGCAGTTCGAGCGTTTCCTGGCACATGCCCGCCGCCGCCAGGGCATTGGGAGCGTAGGGAAGGGCTGGCAGTTCGAAAGCCATGACGTTCTCCATTGTCTAAAGGGCAATATTTTGCCGCGCTTCCAGAGCTATGGGCCCTGCCCCCGAGCGTCAAGGGACGCGGTCGCGTGTCGGGCTTGCTCACCCGTGCGATGGACGGCATGTGATCACGATGCCTGTCTCACCTGACCACAACAACGCGTCCCCCCTGTCGGTTGCGGCGCAGATCGCGCGGCGGTCCGATCCGGACCGGTTCTTCTGCGCCCTGCTGTTGCCAGCGGCGGTGCGCGAGGTCGCGATGACGCTGATCGCGTTTCATCACGAGGCGACGCGGGCGGTGGTCAATCCACAGTCGCATGCGCTGGCCGGACCGATGGCCGGCCTCATCCGGCTGCAATGGTGGCGCGAGATCGTCGAGGGCGCCCCGCACAGACATGAACTTGCCGACCCCCTGCGCCAGGCCGTGGCGTCAGGGCTTCTGCCTGTGGACGCTCTGCTGGGTATTCTCGAGGCCCGCGAGGCCGAGCTGGAGGGTATGGGCGACTGGGAGGCGTGGCGTCTCATGATGCTGCGCGGGGCGGGGGGTGTCTCCCGGGCGCTCGCGCATGCTTTGGGCGAGCGCGATACGAACCGGCTGGACGCGGCGGCGGCTGCGGGCGCGGTTTACGGGATCGGCGGCCTTGTCCGGCATCTGCCGCTGGTCATCGCAAACGGCCGCAGCCCGCTGCCTGATTCGGTGGTGGAAGCGAACGGGGCCTCGCGCGACTCCCTGCCTCTGCGCCTCGATGACGGTGCGCTGCGCGCGATTGACGGTCTGTTGCGGGAAGAAGGGGCGCGGATGCTGGACCGTGCCTGCGCGACACGCCCGGGGTCGGGTCGGGTGGGGGCTGTCCTGATTGGCGTGCTGGGCGCGCGTGATCTGCGCAGGCCATGCGCCCCGGGCGCGCCGCGCGGCCTTGGCG
>NZ_JABXXR010000086.1 GCF_013376175.1 Ameyamaea chiangmaiensis | reverse complement strand
GATCGGTCTCGCTGGCCGAGACGCCGCCAGTGGTCACGACGATATCGGCCTGCGGGACCAGGGCCGCGATATGCCGCGCGAGGTCGGCGCGGTCGTCGCCGGCCAGGGTGACGGGGGGCAGCACCCGGGCGCCCGCGTGCCGCAGAAGGGCGTCGAGCATTGGGGCGTTGCTGTCCGGCATCGAGGACAGTTCGGCGCCGCTGGACACGATCGCGATGCGGGGCTGGCGCAGAACCGGCAGGGTCGGTGCGCCCTGCGCCACACACAACGCGATATGCCGCCAGTCGAGATGCGTGCCCGCCGGGATCAGCGGCGCCCCGCCGTCATATTCCTCGGCCCGGTGACGGATATGGGCACCGAGTTCGGGGACGTGCGTCAGGGTGATCGCGTGGGCGCCGCTTGCGCGTGTGTATTCCTGCGGCACGACACGATCGGCCCCACGGGGCACTGGCGCGCCGGTCAGAACGCGCCACGCGGCACCCGGGGGCAAGATGGCGCACGCCTGTCCGGCATGCGTGGTGCCGGCGACGTTCATCGGTTGTTCGGACGACGCGCCGCACAGGGCAAAGCCGTCCATGGCGGACAGAGCGACCGGCGGGCGGGGTGCGCTGGCAGTAAGAGGGGCGGCCAGAATGCGCCCGGCGGCCTTGGTGGGAGGAACGGGCTCGGAGGGCTGTGGTCGGTCGGCTGCCCGTTGCATGAGACGGGCGAGTGCATCCTCGTAGGACGGCGCTGTCTCGAAGCACGGCTCCATGAAAGTCTTCCCCCGCGTTTGATCCACCGGTCTGCCTGCGCGTTCCGACAGGGCAGCGGCTATCACAGATGAACGCGCGGCAGCAGGGCAATGTGACCATGCGCCGCAGATTTGATAAGGTAGGTCGACCGATGTCCGAGAAGGAACGTTCCATGGCCGATGACGCGCATTTCGCCCCGTATACCCATCCTGCCGGTGGTTGGGGCGCGGCCAAGGCGACCGCCAAGGCGCTTCTTGAGCAAAGCGTCGCGGGCAAGGGATCGCGCGCCCTTCTGTCGATGAACCATCCCGACGGATTCAAGTGTCCGAGCTGTGCGTGGCCGAATCCGGAGCGGGAAAAGACTCTCGAATTCTGCGAGAACGGCGCGAAGGCGCTGGCGTTCGAGGCGACGAAGCGCCGTGTCGACGCGGCCTTCTTTGCCGAACACAGCGTGACCGATCTGATGGCCCGCAGCGACTACTGGCTGGAGGAGCAGGGGCGTCTGACCGAGCCGATGCGTTACGACCCGGCCAGCGATCACTATGTCCCGGTCGGCTGGGACGAGGCATACGCCACGATCGGCGAGACGCTGCGGGGCCTCGACCACCCCGACCAGGCGGAATTCTACACCTCCGGGCGCACGTCGAATGAGGCCGCGTTCCTGTATTCCGTATTCGTCCGCGCGTATGGCACCAACAACTTCCCCGACTGCTCCAACATGTGTCACGAGCCCACCAGCCGGGGACTGCCAATGTCGATCGGCATTGGCAAGGGCACCGTCGTCATCGGCGATTTCGCCAAGGCCGAGGCCATCTTCATCATCGGCCAGAACACCGGGACGAACAGTCCGCGCATGATGACCGAGCTGGTGCATGCCCGCAAACGCGGCGTGCCCATCGTGGCGGTCAACCCGATGCCCGAACGGGCGCTGATCCGCTTCACCGAGCCCCAGGACCCGGTCAAGATGGCGACCTTCGGCTCCACGCCGATTGCCAGCGAATTCTGCCACGTGCGGATCGGCGGCGACGCCGCATTCCTCAAGGGCATGATGAAGGCGCTGTTCGAGACGCAGGACGCGGCCGACGCGGCCGGGACCGAGGGCGTTCTCGACCTCGATTTCATCCGCGACCACACGGCCGGCTTCGATACGCTGCGCGCGGACATCGACGCCACCGACTGGTCCGACATCGTCGCCGTATCGGGACTGCCGGAAGAGCAGATCCGCCGTGTCGCCACGATCTATGCGCGCTCGAACGCGACGATCATGTGTTTCGGCATGGGGGTCACCCAGCACCAGCAGGGCGCGCGCGTGATTCACCAGATCGCCAATGTCCTGATGCTGCGGGGCAATTTCGGCAAGCCCGGCGCGGGCATCTGTCCGGTGCGCGGCCATTCCAACGTGCAGGGGGATCGCACCGTCGGGATCGATGAAAAGCCGACCGCGGCGTATCTCGACCGGCTGGGTCAGGTCTTTGGTTTCGACCCCCCGCGTGAGCACGGTCATCACGTCGTCGAATCCGTCAAGGCGATGATCGCGGGCACCGCGCGGGTTTTCATCGGTCTGGGCGGGAACTTCATCCATGCGATCCCCGACACGGAGGTCGCGTACAAGGCGATGCGTGGACTGGACCTGACGGTCGGGATCGCGACCAAGCTCAATCGCGGGCATCTGGTGCATGGCAAACAGGCGCTTATCCTGCCCGTCATTTCGCGCTCTGAAATCGATGTGCAGGCGACGGGGCCGCAGTTCGTCACCATCGAAGATGCGATGTCGAACGTGACGTCGTCGCGCGGCGTGCTGGAGCCCGCAAGCCCGCATTTGCGTTCGGAGATCGATATCGTCTGCCGGATGGCGCGTGCGGCGCTGCCCGACAGCGCGATCGCGTGGGAGTCGTATATCGACGACTACAGCCTGATCCGCGATCGTATCGCCGACGTGTATCCCGACCTGTTTGCCGGTTTCAACACACGCATCAAGGAGCCGCAGGGCTTTCATCTGACGATCCCGCCGCGCGGCCGGATCTGGAAAACAGACAGCGGGCGCGCGAACTTTCTGGTGCTGGATGGTCTTGACGAAGACCGCCCGGTCGATGATGCCGCCATGCTGCGCCTGTCGACCATCCGCTCGCACGATCAGTACAACACGACGATCTACAGCAACAGCGACCGTTATCGGGGTGTCTACAACACGCGCATGGTCGTGTTCATGAACCGCGAGGACATGGCGGCCCAGGGCATCACCGATCGCGGACGGGTGGCGTTGGAGACGATTGCCGATGACGGGATCGCCCGTCGCGTCGACGGGCTGGTCGCGCTGGCCTATCCGATGTCGCGGGGATCGATCGCAGGGTATTATCCCGAACTCAATCCGCTGATGCCGATCGATCATTTCGATGAAATCAGCGGCACGCCCGCCGCCAAGTCGATCCCGGTGCGGGTGATGGCGGACGGCTAGGCGAACTGTGCTTGGGCATCGCCCGGTTTGCGGACCGGGCGCCCCGTCACGCTCATCGCGCGGGCGGTCGCGCCGTGCGCCAGTTTCCTGCGGGCGATGCCTTGTACGCCAGTTCATCGTGCCCGTAACTGGCGCCCCCACGGCCGTGGTGCCCCAGCAGACAGCCGCCACCCGCCTGTGAAGCTGTCTCCGGCGTCGTCGCGAGCAGATGGCGCACGATGCCGACCGTCGTCACGCCGGGGCCGGTGTTGACCCAGATATTTTCGAAACTGGCCGGATCGGACCTGAAGCGCGTCAGGGAGTCCGTCAGGGCGTGGAGGACCTCTTCAAGCGCGGGATGATGTCTGCGCGCGATGATCAGGCCGTTTTCGATGCACCACGGGGCACCGATCGCATACATCAGGAAGCAGTCATAGACCGCGCGCCCGGTGACATGCGCGATCGGCGCATGCATCGCAATGTCGACATCGATGTAGACCCCACCATGGACGTACAGGTCGCACACACGCCACAGGTCCGAACGCATGGTCGGGTGAAAGCACGCATCGAAAAGCGCGACCATGTCGCGCCCGAAATGGGCTTCCAGAAACGCCCTTGCCGCGTCGTCATGCGTCAGAACCATCTCAAAGCCGGGGTTGTGATGCCGGACTTTTTCGATCGACCGCGCGACGTCTTCGGGCAGCGTCTCACTGTGCCAATATTGGGAAATGCGCCGGGGAATGGTCGGCGGCAGGGCGCTTTGATCGGGGCATGAGACATCGTCCGCCGACAGGGTCGGGATCCAGCCGCTTTCGATCCCGTCTTGCAGGGCGCGGAAAAAATCCATTGTCGTGCGCGGGGATGCCGGCCGCTGCGGTCCCGCGGAAGAGTGCACCATGGTTCGCGTTCCCGCCGATGGGGTGGTGGAGGCGTTCTTCAGGCCCGCGTGACCCCCCGGTACCTGGCCGGACTGTGCCCGATGATCGGCGCCCGGGGTAACGGGCGCCGTGCCCGCCCCGGGGTCAACGCTGCGGCCAGCCGCCCGAATGCAGGACCGAACTGATCGTCAGGGCGACCATGCCCAGCGTGAACACGATCGCACCGACCATCTGAACGGTCTCGAATACCACGGCGCGGGTGTTTGTCGTTGCGGTCTCGCTCATGGTGTTTCGTCCCCGTGCCGGAGAAGCACCGTCAGCTGTTCGCGCAGCACGACCGCGTCAGGGCGTACCAGCACGCGGCGCAGGCGGTCCAGCATACGCCGACTGTCATAAAGCTGATCGACAAGATGCAACACCAGCGGCACGGCGTCCTCGCTCACGCCGAGGTCGTGGCGCAGATCGTGGATCAGCCACGCACGGGCGACATCGATCTCGGCAAAGGCGTAATGGCCGGGTGTGCCGTGCGGGCGTACCCAGTCCGCCGCGATCCATTCCTCGACCTCGCGGCTGTCGCGGTGGCCCAGATGGGCGGACAGGACGTCGATCGTCATCATGACGCATCGGCCTTTCGCTCTGCCGGGGCGGGGTCCGGCGCGTGCCACCCGCGCAGGAATGTCTCAAGCGCATCGTCCGGCGTGCCGATCGTCACGCGCAGGGTAACGTAGAGATTGCCCACCTCGTGATGGCCGTGCGCCTTCACGCCGCGACCGCGCAGGCGCAGCACCGATCCACTGTCGGAGTGCGCCGGCACGTTCATCGTCACATTGCCCGCCGGGGTCGGTACGGTGATGGGCCCACCCAGAACCGCCGTGCGCAGGTCGACCGGCAGGGTCATGCGCACATCGCGCCCGTCGCGGGTGTAGATCGCGTCCGCAGCGACGCTGACCGTGATCAGCGCATCGCCATCGGGGCCGCCCTGGACGCCGGGACCGCCCTTGCCGCGCAGCCGCAGGATCGACCCGTCATCGGTGCCCGGCGGGATACGCACGTCCAGCCGTCCGCCGTCCGGCAACGACACGCGCGACGTCGCGCCGTTGATCGCGTCCAGAAGCGAGATCTGAAGCGTGTAGTTCTGGTCCGCGCCGCGCCGTGGTCCCTGCTGGCGTCGTCCGAAGCCGCCCCCGAACATGCCGCCGAAGATGCCTTCGAGGTCTTCTTCGCCAAACCCGCCGCCAGCACCGGCATAGCGGGCGCCCTGCGCGCCCTCGCCGAAATCGCGGTAGCCCGGATGCGGGCGATAGGCGCGTTCCTGCCCGGAGGCATCGATCTCGCCCCGGTCGAAACGCGCCCGCTGATCGGCATCCGACAAAAGAGCATTGGCTGCGCCGATCGCCTTGAAACGCTCTTCCGCAGCGGCATCGCCAGGGTTCAGGTCGGGGTGATACTTCTTGGCAAGGGAACGGTAGGCCTTGCGGATGTCGTCCTGGCTCGCGCTTTTGTCGAGGCCGAGGGTCTTGTAGGGGTCTTCGCTCACGGTTGGGGGCGGTCCTGCTCAGGCCCTGTCGAGGGCGTGATGGTGTCGGTCAGGTCGATCAGGACGGCGACCACGGCATCGGCGTTGAAACCCCGCGCGATCGCGTCGTCCATCAAGGCGGTCAGGCGCGGCTCAAGGAAGTCCCGTATGTCGTCCGTTGGCATGTCGCCTCCCGTCTTCGTCGTGCGGGGCGGCGCCGTGCGTCCCGCCATGCCTTGATAATGGGTGGGCGCTCTGTTCCGGTCAACGGCACCTGCGACCATCGCGGAGCGACCCTGCGACGGGCGCATGCGGATGGTCCCGTGTCACCTCAGGGGCGTTGTTCGACCGTCAGGCCAAGCGCGCCGGCGACCTCCGGGCTGGCCGCCATCGCGAGTTCGAGCCCCAGTAGCGCGGGCAGAACCGGTGATTGCGGCTTGACCGCCACGTAAAGCGCCCCATCACCCGGATTGGTCAGGAAATGCGCGAGGGTCGCGAACGGATTGGGGCTGCTCCCGGCCGCCGGGGCGTTCGCGGGGTCCGTCGGCGCCAGCGAGGCCAGAAGCGTCGCGCGATCGGTCCCTCGGCTGCGGGCCAGCGCGTCCAGCGCACGGTCGACCAGCCCGAGATCGCGATAGGTCACGGCAAGACGCACGATTCGCGGCTGGGTCGAAAGGGCCATGGCGAGGCTGCCGGGTGTCGCGGGCGCGACCTGATCGAAGTCCCCGGCCAGAGAGAGCTTCGCCGCACCCGGCGCGTCGATATCAAGCGTGTTGACGTGCAGCCGGTCCGTCGCGTCTTCGGCGGTCGCATGGAGGGTGATATCCTGCGTCAGGTGATCGTAGCCCAGCGTGGTCAGAAGCGAGGCGCCGCCCGGTGCCTGCGGCCAGACGCTGAGCCCGTGCAGACTGGCGTCCAGACCGCGCGGCGTGTCGCCACCAGCCGGATACGCCGCAAAATGCAGCCGTTCGAGACGCACCAGCGGGCGAGCGTCGGCGCCGCTGTCGTCGACCGCCAGTCCCCGCAGTTCGAGCGCGAGGTGGTTGCTGCTGGCGGCCGCACCGGTGGCCGTGATCGAGCGGATCGAGTCGGCCAGCAGGACATGGGACGCCGCGCCGTGGCTGAGCGACGCATGGCGCGGCCGGTCACCGGCCATCCGCACGTCCAGATCATCCGTGCCGAGTGCCGACTCCCGGTCCGGGCCATAGGCGGTGATCTCGACCAGCCGCGCCGCCAGCGTGGCGTCCAGCGCCGTGTCATGCACCGAGAGGCTGCGCGCGGTCCCCGAGTCCAGCGTCGCGGCGGCCAGATCATCGGCGGTGAAGCGCCCGGCAGAGTGGGCGGGAATTGTCAGTCCGGCGAAGCGGGCATCGGCGGCGGAGGCGCTCTCGCGCGGCGACAGCACGTGCACGTCGTCGAAGGTCAGAAGAGCGATCCGCAAAGGTCCCGGCGGGATGCCGGCCAGTCCGCGCGCGGTCACGCGGCCCGCGGTCAGGGTCAGTGGGCCGTGGTGCCACACGACCCCGTCGAGGCGCGCCCCGCGCCCCATCAGCAGCGGCTGCGCCCGCGTGAAGGCAAGGCTTTCCCCCGGCGGCAGGGCGGCCTGAAAACGGCTGATGGCATCGTCAAGCCGATGCTGGGCGAGCCGATGGAGGCCCAGCCACCCGACGACACCGAACAGCGCGATCAGGGCGAGGGCGAGGGGGAGCTTTTTCACATCAACCATCCGTGGTGCGTCCGGGCGGGGGTGGGTCCCGGCGGGGCGGCCGCGCGGGCGATGGTCCACTGGCTACACCATGAACGGGGTGGCCAGCAATTCGCGCCGAATGTGGTATTATGATACCACAGGGCGGAATCCTATGAAAATTATGGGAAAACCCGAATTGTCTTGACGTCGATGTGCGACGACGCCATAAGCCGCTCCATCTGACGTTCCAGACTCAACGGACACCGAAAACGATGAAGACCACGCTTTCGCTGAAACCCGCGGAGGTGACGAAGAACTGGGTGCTGATCGATGCCGAAGGGCTCGTTCTCGGCCGGCTCGCCGCCATCATCGCCCAGCGCCTTCGCGGCAAGCACAAGCCGCAGTTCACCCCGCATGTCGATTGCGGCGACAATGTCGTCGTGATCAACGCGGAGAAGATCCGCCTGACCGGCAACAAGGTCGGCCAGAAGCTGTTCCATTACCACACGGGTTACCCCGGCGGTATCAAGGAGCGCACCATCGCGCAGCGCCTTGAGGGCAAGAACCCGGGCCACGTGGTGACCAAGGCGGTCGAGCGCATGATCACGCGCGGCCCGCTGCAGCGCGCGCAGATGAAGCATCTGTACGTCTATGCCGGCACGGAGCACCCGCACGCCGGCCAGCAGCCGCAGACGCTTGATGTCGCGGCGCTGAACCGCAAGAACACCGCAAACGCTGGGGCCTGAGCATCATGTCAGAAACTCAAGAGCGCACGGGCAGCCTCGCGGACCTGAAGAACACGCCGGTTGCCGCCGCCGTGCAGGAAGCGCCCGTTTATGAGGTCAAGCGCGATGCGCAGGGCCGTTCCTACGCCACCGGTCGCCGCAAGGACGCCGTGGCCCGCGTGTGGATCAAGCCGGGCAAGGGCGACATCATCGTCAACGGCCGCCCGGTCACGACCTACTTCGCGCGTCCGGTCCTGCGCATGCTGATCACGCAGCCGTTCCTGGTTGCCGATCGGTACAACCAGTTCGACGTGTACTGCACGGTGACGGGCGGTGGTCTGTCCGGTCAGGCCGGTGCGGTTCGTCACGGCATCAGCCGCGCGCTGACGCACTACGAGCCCGCGCTGCGTCCGATCCTGAAGGTTGCCGGCTTCCTGACCCGCGACTCGCGCGTTGTCGAACGTAAGAAGTACGGCCGTGCGAAGGCACGTCGTTCGTTCCAGTTCTCCAAGCGTTGATCGACGGCTTTGCCGGGGGCTCTGGTCCCTGGCGAAGCTTTGGTTGCAAGAAAGGCCTTTCCGGGTGTCCGGGAAGGCCTTTTTTGTGGTGGTCGAGTTTTATCCCCATTCACGCACGAGAGGGCGCCGCGACGGTGCCCGCGAGAAGACCGCCATCGAGAGGGATGTCCGTGCCGGTCATGTAAGTGCTTTCGTCCGAGGCAAGCATGACCGCCAGAGAAGCAACCTCTTCGGGTGTTCCAAACCTCTTCAGGGGCGTGTCGGCGACAATGGCGCGCATCCGTACCTCTCGATCGGGCCCTGCGCCGAGCATTGGCTCCTACATCGGCGTCAGGATCGCAGCCGGACTGATCGAATTGCAGCGAATCATCCACCCCTGCTGTGCGCAGTAGAGCGCCACCGTCTTCGTATGGTTACGGATTGCCGCTTTCGATGACGCATAGGCCGCCGCCATAGGCACCCCGACCAGCCCTGATCGCGACGCGATATTGATGATCGAGCCTTTGCCCCGTGCCTTCATGGCCCCGATTGCGTAGCGGCATCCAAGAAATGTTCCGTCGAGAGTGACGTGATGGACCGCGCGCCAGTCCAAGAGGCTGGCGTGCTCGGGGTCGTGAGTGACGGGTCCGTTTTCGACCCCGTTACACCGGCATTGTTGACCAGGACGTCGATCTGGGGTTCCGCGCAGGCGAACCGTACCCAGTGGCTTTCGGATGCAACGTCCAGAATGGCGTATCGACACCCGGTCTCCCGTGCCATCGCGCGCAGCGCGGCTTCATCACGGTCGGTCGCAATGACGTCGGCACCTTCGTCGCGGAAGCGCCTTGCAATGGCGCGCCCGATGCCCCGTGCGGCACCAGTAACAACGCAAAGTTTATCGGTCAGCCGTGGCACAATGACCTCTCGATGAGGACGAACGGGGGACCGCGCGCTCATGGGGTGCGGATCGGATCAGTGCAGACCGTGTTTCATGGCGAAGGCAAGCGCACGTCTGGTGATGAAACAGGACCGCGGACGCCCGGATGGTCAGGCCGTGCGGGCGGCCTGCGCGCGTCGTGCGCCACGGCGTTCGGCGAACGCGCGGAGTTTGCGGCGATAGTCGTCGTGGATCCGCTTGATGACATCCGGCTGGCGTGCGTGCTGTGCACGCGGGGCAGGCGCGGGACGCGAGGCGGTATCGGAACGGGGAGACATGGTTGATCCGTACGAGAAAGCCCGAGGCTGATGATCTGAATGATCACCGAGGGTCCTTATTATCGCGGATTCGTGACGAAAATAGGGAAGCCATGCGATAGCCTGCCACGCGCCCGCCGCATGGGGGACCCGTGCCACGGGAATCTTCGCACGGGCTTGTCGCCGCCATCGCGTCGGGTCCATGGTCGCGGCATGCGTGTTCTTCATACGTCGGACTGGCAGATCGGCAAGACATTCCGCTTTGCCGACGATGACACCCTTCGCGTCCTGCAGGATGAACGGCTGGAGGCCATCGGGCGTGTGGCGCGCGCGGCACGGACGCATGGCGCGTGCGCGGTTCTGGTCGCGGGTGACATCTATGACGTCGAGATCCCGAGTGACCGGACGCTCCGTCAGCCCATGGAGCGCATGCGTCAGTTTCCGCAGGTCCAGTGGCACCTGATTCCGGGCAACCATGATCCCCACACCCCCGAGGGGCCATGGGCGCGGCTGCGCGATATCGGTGTGCCGGACAACGTGACGCTGCATCTGGAGAACCAGCGGTCGCCACTCGTGCCCGGCTCCGAGGAGGGCTGGGTGCTGCCGGCCGTGCTGCGCCACCGGCATATGATGGGTGATCCGACCACCGCCATGGACGACATGCCGACGCCCGAGGGCGCCTTGCGGCTGGGGCTGGCGCACGGCTCGGTCACCGGGTTTGGCAGCGACGACACGGCCAACCTGATCGCGCCGGACCGGGCACGACGCGCGGGGCTTGGGTATCTGGCACTGGGCGACTGGCATGGCTATCGCGCGATCGATGCGCGCACGACCTATAGCGGGACGCCGGAGCCCGATGGATTCGACCGTGGCGGCGACGGCGGCGGCCATGCGGTCCTGGTCTCCTTCGACGGGCCGCAGGCGCTTCCGGTCCGCGAGATGATACCGGTCGGCCGCTTCCGCTGGCACCGCGCCCGCGCGACCCTCACCACCGGCTCGGAGGTCGAGGCGTTGGAGGCGCATCTGCGCGGACTGGACCCGGAGGATCTGTCGCGCGTGCTGCTGTGGCTGGAGGCGGACGGCGCTCTGGGGCTGGATGATTTCGCCTTGTGGGACGAGAGGATCGTGCGCGGTCTCGGGTCCGCGTTTCGTCTGCTGCGGATCGGAAGCGCTCCGACCGTGACCAGCGCCCCGGCCGATATCGAACGGCTGTCCGGCGCGGTTCGGGGCGCGGCGGAGAGGCTGCGTGAGCGCGCATCGGGCGACGAACATGCGGCGGCGGCACTGGCCCGGCTGTTCGCTCTGGCGGGAGGTCGGGCATGAGGCTCGACTGGGTCGAGATCGAACAGGTCCGGCGCTTCGTCGAGCCGGTACGGCTGACGTTCGGCCCGGGGCTGAATATGCTCGCCGAGCCGAACGAGGCGGGAAAATCGACTATCCTCGCGGCCATTCGCGCGGCGTTCGTGCTGAAGTTCGGGTCGCGCTCCGACGCGGTCCGCACGCTTGCGCCCTACGGCGGCGGTGCGCCGCACATTACCCTCGGGTTCAAGGCTGCGGGTGCTGCGTGGCGTCTGGAGAAGCGCTTCCTCTCCCGTGCGATGGCGCGACTGGAGGGGCCCGACGGCGTTCTGGAGGGTGAGGCTGCGGAAGCGCGCCTCGCGGACCTGCTGGGGCTGGAGACGCAGGGGCGGCAGGGCTGGTCGGGTTTGTGGACGACGCTGCTGGTCGGGCAGGGGGAAAGCCTGCGTCCACCTGAACTGTCCGACCCCGCGCGTGCGACCATCGGCGACTGTCTGCGATCCGATATCGACGACCTGACCGGCACGACCGAGGCGCGGGCGCTCGCGGCCTCGGTGCGGTCGCAGATAGCCGTCTTTCGCGATGGGAACGGACGCCCGCGCGGGCGTTTCAAGGCAGCCGTCGAGGGGGCCGCACGCGCCCGGGAGCAACATGGCCGGTTGCTGCGTCGCCATGCGCAGCTGGAGGACGATCTTCGGCGTTTGTCGATGCGGCGTTCCACCCTTGCCGCACGGGACGACGCGGCGGTGCAGGAACGCCAGCAGCGTGAACTGGTCGAGGCGCGAAGGGCGCTGGAAGAGGCCAGGCGCCTGATCGAGCGGGATCAGGCGCTGGAGGCGCGCATCACGGCACATGAAACGACGCGGCGCGCCTGCAATGCCGAGCGGACGCGCCGGGGGGAGCGACGTCGCGCTCTGGCGGCAAAGGCGGCGGATAGTGCCGCGCTGGCCGCACGGGTGGACACGCTGACGCGGGAGCGCGGGCTTCACG
>NZ_JABXXR010000085.1 GCF_013376175.1 Ameyamaea chiangmaiensis | reverse complement strand
CGTCCCCACGCGGAGAGGGCAGGAGCCGACGCCCGGTCTCGCTCTGCGCGATGAGTTGCCCGTCCGGCGCGTAGACCCGCGCGCGGGCGGTGGGGCTGGGTTCGGTCAGGCGCAGCACCAGCGGGCGCCCCAGTTCGGCGTTGAGCTGCCAGCCATCCAGCCCGTCCGCCCGCGCCGCGCGTGGCAGACGGACGGGGACGACGGCGCTTTGCCCCAGCGCGCCGGCATAGATCTTGGCCTGTTCCCGCAGGGCCGTGACTTCGGCTTCCAGCAGCGAGTTCTGGAACTGGTCGAGGAACAGCAGCGTGACCGCCAGAAGTGCCAGCGGCAGGATATTGAGCAGCATGATCCGCAGCATCAGCGGCGAGATCAGGCGCGTGCGGTGCGGGGCGTACAGCACGCCGCCCGCCCGTTCCGCGGGCTGCCCGGAGGCGCGGCTCATGCGGGCGCGTCGGCCCGGAAAGGCGGGCAGCATACCGCGCCTATTCTTCCTTGTAGCGATAGCCGATGCCGTAGAGCGTCTCGATCTGGTTGAAGTCTTCGTCCACCTGACGGAATTTCTTGCGCACCCGCTTGATGTGGCTGTCGATCGTGCGGTCGTCGACATAGATGTTCTCGCCATAGGCCGCGTCGATCAGCTGGTCGCGCGACTTGACCATGCCCGGGCGCAGGGCCAGCGCCTTGAGCAGCAGGAACTCGGTCACCGTCAGGGCGATGTCGCGTCCGCGCCACAGGCACTGGTGCCGGGTCTCGTCGAGCGACAGCTCGCCGCGCACGACGATGCTGCCGGTCGTGGCACCCGAGGCCTCGGCGCGGCTGGCCTCGTTCCGCCGCAGGAGGGCGCGGATGCGCTCCAGCAGAAGGCGCTGCGAGAACGGCTTGGTGATGTAGTCGTCCGCGCCGAGGCGCAGTCCCATCAGCTGGTCGACCTCCTCGTCCTTCGACGACAGGAAGATGACGGGCAGCTGCGAGCGCGTGCGCAGGCGTTGCAGAAGCTCCATGCCGTCCATGCGCGGCATCTTGACGTCGAGCACGGCGAGATCCACCGGCCGCGCCATGATGCCCTGCAGGGCGCTTTCGCCGTCGGTATAGGTGCGGACCGTGAAGCCCTCGGCTTCGAGCGTCATCTGGACGGAGGTCAGGATGTTGCGGTCGTCGTCGACGAGCGCGATCGTGTGTTTGGTCGTCTCCATGCTGGCGTGTCGTCTCCGGTGGAAGCATGCGGGCCGGGTGAGGTGCGCAGGCGCCGCCCGAACGCGTCGGAGGCGGATGGCAGATATGCGTACTTCTATAACCCAACTCGGCGCCCGGGGCCATGGGCGGCGGCACGGGCGCCGCGACGGTGTCCGGGGTGGCTGAAAATGAGGCACGCAGCATTGCACCCGCACCGGTTTGCGCTATGTCATCGACGGCGAGGGCGCGAGGACCAATTCTCGCGCGACCATCCTCTAGTCAATGTCGAAGGGCCATGAGCGAGCACAGCGAACCCCAGATCGACCCGATCCACGACGCGGTTTCTCCCGAGGGAAATCCGGCGGAAGCGGCCGAGCACACCAGCGACGACGTGATGAACGCGGCGACGTCCGAAATCGAGACGTTACGCGCCGAGGCGGCCGACATGCGCGACAAGTGGATGCGCGCCGAGGCCGAGATGCAGAACCTGCGCGCCCGCGCCAAGCGCGAGGTGGATGACGCACGCCAGTATGCCGTGCAGAAATTTGCCCGCGATGTCGTCGAGGCGGCGGAAAACCTTCAGCGCGGTCTGGCCAGCCTGCCGGCTGCGACCGAAGGTGAAGACCCGATCATCACCAAGATGCGCGAGGGCTTCGAGAGCACCGAGCGTTCCTTCAAGGGTATCCTCGAGCGCAACGGCATCACCGGCACGCATCCGGTCGGCCACGCGTTTGACGCCAACCTGCACCAGGCGATGGCCGAAGCGCACAGCGACGACCACCCGCAGGGCACCGTCACCCAGGCCTGGACCCCGGCATGGACGCTGCACGGACGGCTGCTCAAGCCGGCCATGGTGGTCGTCTCCAAGGGACCATCCGGCGAGGGCGGGGCCTGAAGGCACTTGAAACGCCGGGGCAGGCTGCCTAAATCTGTCCCGGATCATGGGCCTGTCGTGTGCGGTCGCACAGGCTGGCCCGATCATATGAAAGGGCGTGCATCGATGCTTCGGGTCGGTGCGGGCCGCTGAAAAGGAGAATTGCTTCATGAGCAAGGTTATCGGTATCGATCTCGGCACCACCAATTCCTGCGTCGCCATCCGTGAGGGCGACGAGACCCGGGTGATCGAGAACAGCGAAGGCGCGCGCACGACCCCGTCGATGGTCGCCTTCACCGAAGGCGGCGAGCGTCTGGTCGGCCAGGCCGCCAAGCGCCAGGCCGTCACGAACCCGGCCAACACGCTGTATGCCGTCAAGCGTCTGATCGGCCGTCGTTTCGACGACCCGACCGTGACCAAGGACAAGGATCTGGTTCCCTACAGCATCGTACGGGGCGAGAACGGCGACGCATGGGTCGAGGCGCGCGGCGAGAAGTATGCCCCCTCGCAGATCGCGGCCTTCGTGCTGGGCAAGATGAAGGAAACCGCCGAGACGTATCTCGGCGAGACCGTGACGCAGGCCGTCATCACCGTGCCGGCCTACTTCAACGACGCCCAGCGCCAGGCGACCAAAGACGCGGGCCGCATCGCCGGTCTCGAGGTTCTGCGCATCATCAACGAGCCGACCGCTGCCGCGCTGGCATATGGCCTTGAGCGCAAGAACAGCGGCACCGTTGCGGTCTATGACCTTGGTGGCGGCACGTTCGACGTCTCGGTTCTGGAGATCTCCGACGGCGTGATCGAGGTGAAGTCGACCAACGGCGACACGTTCCTCGGCGGCGAGGATTTCGACGCCCGCGTGATCGACTATCTGGCCGATGAGTTCAAGCGCGAGCAGGGGATCAACCTGCGCAGCGACAAGCTGGCGCTGCAGCGTCTGAAGGAAGCGGCGGAAAAGGCGAAGATCGAGCTGTCTTCCTCCAAGGAGACGGAGATAAACCTGCCGTTCATCACGGCCGACGCCTCTGGCCCGAAGCACCTGGTGCTCAAGCTGACGCGCGCGAAGCTCGAGAGCCTGGTTGAAGACCTGATCCAGCGCACCCTTGCGCCGTGTAAGGCGGCCCTGAAGGACGCATCGGTCTCGGCGGCGGAAATCGACGAAGTGATCCTGGTCGGCGGTATGACCCGCATGCCCAAGGTTATCGAGACGGTGAAGCAGTTCTTCGGCAAGGAGCCAGCGCGTAACGTGAACCCGGACGAAGTGGTCGCCATCGGCGCTGCGGTTCAGGGCGCGGTGCTCAAGGGTGACGTGAAGGACGTCCTGCTGCTCGACGTGACCCCGCTGTCGCTGGGTATCGAGACGCTGGGCGGCGTGTTCACGCGTCTGATCGACCGCAACACGACGATCCCGACGAAGAAGAGCCAGACCTTCTCGACGGCCGAGGACAACCAGGGCGCCGTGACCATCAAGGTGTTCCAGGGCGAGCGCGAGATGGCGGCGGACAACAAGCTGCTGGGCAACTTCGACCTGACCGGCATCGCACCGGCCCCGCGCGGCGTGCCGCAGATCGAGGTCACGTTCGACATCGACGCGAACGGTATTGTCTCCGTTTCGGCCAAGGACAAGGCCACGAACAAAGAACAGCAGATCAAGATCCAGGCGTCGGGTGGTCTGTCTGATGCCGACATCGACCGCATGGTCAAGGAAGCTGAGGCGAATGCCACGGCCGACAAGGCCAAGCGTGAAATGGTCGAGGCGCGCAACGGTGCCGAGAGCATGGTGCATCAGGTCGAGAAGTCGCTGGCCGAAGCTGGTGACAAGGTTCCCGCCGGTGACAAGGTCGAGGCCGAAAGCGCCATTGCGGCGGTGAAGTCGGCGCTGGAAGGCACTGATGCCGAGGCCCTGAAGTCTGCCAGCGAGCGTCTGTCGCAGGCGGCGATGAAGATCGGCGAGGCGGTCTACAAGGCCGGCCAGGCCGAGGGGCAGCCGGCGCCGGGCGGCGAGAGCGCCGGGCCGAACGGCGAAAAGGTCGTCGATGCCGATTTCGAGGATGTGGACGAGAAGAAGTCCTGATCCTTCGCGCGGTATCACACAACGACGGACGGGCGCCACGCGCGCCTGTCCTCCCGGATTTCCGGGAAGCCCGCGCTTCTTTGAAGGCGGGCTTTCCTTTTTCTGTATGGACCAGCCGCGCCCCGTCGCGGGGCGGCTTTTTCCACGAGGGCACCCATGGCCACCAAGCTTGATTTCTACGCCGTTCTCGAAGTCACGCGCGAAGCGTCGCCGGACGAACTGAAAAAAGCGTATCGCAAGCAGGCCATGAAATATCACCCGGACCGCAATCCGGGCGACGCGGCCGCGGAGGCCAAGTTCAAAGAGGTCAATGAAGCCTACGACGTCCTGCGCGACGAGCAGAAGCGTTCGGCCTACGACCGCTACGGCCATGCGGCGTTTGAGGGCGGCGGTGGTGGTCCGGGCGGCTTCGATTTCGGCGGCGGCGGCCTCGGCGACATCTTCGAGCAGATGTTCGGGGACATGATGGGTGGCGGTCGCCGTGGCGGACGCCGCGCCGGCGCCGATGTCCAGGTTCAGGTCGAGATCACGCTTGAGGAAGCGTTTGCCGGCGTCAACCGGGAGATCAAGGTCCGCACCCGCGTGGCGTGCGACTCCTGCGACGGTACGGGCTCCAGCGACAAGGCGGCGGGCGTCGAGACCTGCCCCACCTGTCACGGTGCGGGCAAGGTGCGCGCCCAGCAGGGGTTCTTTCTCGTCGAACGCGCCTGCCCGACCTGCCACGGCACCGGTCGCAGCGTGCGCGATCCGTGTAAGGCCTGTAACGGCGCGGGCACCCAGGCACGCGAACGCACGCTGGAGGTCCAGATCCCGGCCGGGGTCGAGGACGGCACCCGTATCCGCATGACGGGCGAGGGTGAAGCCGGCGGCGCCGGAGCGCCTCCGGGCGATCTGTATGTGCATGTCAGTGTCGCGGCGCACGAGATTTTCCAGCGTGACGGTGCCAACGTGTATTGCCGCGTGCCGCTGCGCATGACGCAGGCCGCCATCGGGACCGAGATCGAGGTTCCGGCGATCGACGGCGCGCGTGTGCGGGTGAAGATCCCCGCCGGCACGCAGACGGGCGAGCATTTCCGCCTGCGCGGCAAGGGTTTCTCGGTCCTGCGGTCGATGGTGCGTGGTGACATGTATGTTCAGGTGACGGTCGAGACGCCGCGACACCTGAGCAAGCGTCAGCGCGAGCTGCTCGACGAGTTCGAGACCGAGGTCGAGACGCACGCCAAGGCCAGCCCGGAGAATGCCGGCTTCTTCGCCAAGGTGCGCGAGTTCTTCGAGGGACGCTCGTAAGGGAGACCGACGGATGAGCGCTCTTCGCATCGGAATCGCGGGTGTGGGCGGCCGTGTCGGCCGTCTTCTGGTCGAGGAAGTGCGCGCGGCCGGCCATGTGCTGGCCGGTGGCACGGCCCGCGCACCTGATGCGGGTCTTCGGGACCTGCTGGGCGAGGCGCCCGTGTTGCCCGGCCTGTCGGAGCTCGCGCCGCTGTGCGACGTAGTGATCGACTTCACCCATGCGTCCGTCGTGCACGACCATGCCCTCATTCTGGCGCAGGCGGGTGTCGCCTGGGTTCTGGGGACGACCGGCCTCGACCCCGAGGCGGTCGCGGACGTCCATGCCGCATCCGGTCGTATCGCCGTCGTGCAGGCGGCCAATTTTTCGCCCGGTGTGGTGCTGGTGACGCGTCTGGCGCGCCTGCTGGGGGCGGCGTTGCCCGCTCCGGCCTATGATGCAGAAATCGTGGAAATGCATCACCGCCAGAAGGTGGATGCTCCCTCCGGCACAGCCCTGGCGATCGGCGAGGCTGTGGCCGACGGGCGTGGTGTGCGGCTGGCCGACGTGCGTGTGGATGGCCGATCCGGCCACACCGGCCCCCGTGGCGAGCAGCAGATCGGCTTCGCCGCCCTGCGCGGCGGCCAGATCGTGGGCGAGCACAGCGCGCTGTTCACCAGCGCCAGCGAGCAGATTGTCCTGACACATCGTGCTTTCGACCGGCGCGTCTATGCGACGGGTGCCGTGCGCGCGGCCGACTGGCTGCGCGGGCGGACACCGGGCCTGTATTCGATGGAGCAGGTGCTCGGCCTGGTGTAACGGGTCCTCCCCTAAAATCACATGTCAGGATCGTGAAAAAACGATTTCCGCCGGGAAATGGCTTGACCGGGGGGGCTGCTTGCGCCAAACGGTCCCGTTCAGGCGCGCGGGCGCCTATCCCTTCTTTTCTGCTGAAAGGTGGACAGGATCACCATGCGCAATTACGGCGATTTTCTCTTCACGTCGGAGTCGGTCTCCGAAGGCCATCCCGACAAGGTCGCCGACCGGATCAGCGACACGGTCCTCGACACCTATCTGGCGGCCGACCCCGAGGCCCGCGTGGCCTGCGAGACGCTGACCACCACAAACCGCGTCGTGCTCGCGGGTGAAGTGCGTGGTCCGGCGTCGATCACGTCCGAGCTGCTGATCGAGAAGACGCGCGAGGCCATCAAGGATATCGGTTATGACCAGGAAGGTTTTTCCTGGAAGCGCGCCGACATCCAGTCCTATCTGCACGCACAGTCGGTGGATATCGCGGTTGGCGTTGACAGCGCCGGGACCAAGGACGAAGGCGCGGGCGACCAGGGCATCATGTTCGGCTTCGCCACGCGCGAGACCGAGACGCTGATGCCCGCGCCGCTGTTCTACGCGCATGAGATCCTTCGCCGTATCCGCGACTACCGCAAGGCCGGCGATGCCCGCGCGGCGGGCCTGCTGCCCGATGCCAAGAGCCAGGTGACGCTGCGTTACGTCAATGGCAAGCCGGTCGGCGCGACCTCGGTCGTGATCTCCACGCAGCACGAGGCGGGCATGAGCCAGCCGCGTATCCGCGAAGAACTCGATACGATCGTGCGCGAGACGCTGCCCGAAGGCTGGATGTGCCCGTCGGACGAGCTGTACGTGAACCCGACTGGCATCTTCGTGATCGGCGGTCCCGATGGCGACGCCGGTCTGACCGGCCGCAAGATCATCGTCGACACGTATGGCGGCGCGGCACCGCATGGCGGCGGCGCGTTCTCCGGCAAGGACCCGACCAAGGTCGACCGTTCGGCGGCTTATGCCTGCCGTTATCTTGCCAAGAACGTCGTGGCGGCGGGTCTGGCCGATCGCTGCACGTTGCAGATCGCCTACGCCATCGGCGTGTCGCATCCCCTGTCGGTCTATGTCGATCTCGACGGGACCGGCAAGGATATCGACGAGGCCAAGCTGGGTTCGGTCCTGCGCGAGGTGATGAACCTGACGCCGCGCGGCATCCGCAACCACCTGCGCCTCAACCGTCCGATCTACACCCAGACCTCGGCTTATGGTCATTTCGGCCGCACGCCGAACGACGCGCTGGACGATTTCCCGTGGGAGCGCACCGACCTGGTCGACGCGCTGCGCGGGGCCTTTAACCGCTGAGACCCGTGGGGGCCGCTGGCCCCCGCACCCAACCGGGGGGGCGGCGGTCCCTCCGGTTTTCGGGGGTCTGCCTGTCCGGGGCGCAGGCCGCCGCCTACGACCCGGTTCCGCGATGATGAAACGATGACCACGGCTCCTGATCCCAAACCTCAGGCCGAACGGCTGTATGGTCGTCAACGCGGCCATCCGTTGCGCGCCCGTCAGCTGCGGCTGATGGACGAGACGCTGCCTCGCATGCGCTTCCCGCTCGATCGTGCGGCGGACCCGCGTTCCGCCTTCGGCGAGACGCCCCCCGAAGATGTGTGGCTGGAGGTCGGATTCGGCGGTGGCGAGCATTCGCTGGCCCAGCACGAGTCCCACCCCGATGTCGGGTACATCGCCTGCGAAGTGTTCGAGAACGGGCTGTCGTCGCTTCTGTCGCGCGTGGTGCCCGAGGGTGGGGAAGCCACCGCGCCCGTGCCCGACAGGCTCCGCATCTGGGACGAGGACGCGCGCGTCCTGTTGCGCGCGCTGCCCGACAACAGTCTGGGCCGGGCGTTTCTGATGTTTCCCGATCCGTGGCCCAAGGCCCGTCATGCGAAGCGGCGCTTCGTCCATCCCGGCAACATCGCGCAGATGGCGCGCGTCCTTCGTCCCGGCGCGGAGTGGCGGGTGGCGAGCGACCATCCCGTCTATCAGGCCTGGGTCACGGAGATGATGGCGGCGCAGGACGTGTTCGATGTTGCCCCGCCAGCCACCGTCCGACCCGAGGGCTGGCCGGCGACGCGCTACGAAGCCAAGGCGTTCCGCGAGGGACGGCAGCCGTTCTACTGGGTGTTCACCCGCCGGGGCTGATTCCGTCCGGATCGCCAGCGCGCGTTTGCCCGACCGTGTAAAACGGGCAAGGATCGCGCGGACAGCAGCGGGGCGGGGCTGGCATGGGAATCACGGGACTGAACCACATCACGCTGGCGGTGGCCGACGTCGAACGTTCGGTTACGTTCTATCGCGATCTGCTGGGGTGCGCGGTGCGCGCCCTGTGGGCGGATGGCGCGTATCTGGAAGCGGGCGCGCTCTGGCTGTGTTTGTCGCGGGACGACGAGGCCCGCGTTGTGGCACATCCGGACTATACCCACATCGCCTTCAGCGTGTCGGAGGCCGACTACGGGATGCTGCATGCGCGTATCGCGCAGGCCTGCACGATCTGGAAACACAATAAGAGCGAGGGCGCATCGACCTATTTCCTCGATCCCGATGGACACAGGCTGGAAATCCATGTGGGCAGTCTGGACACGCGTCTGCGCCATTATCGCGCCAACCCCGCCAAGGGCGTGCGGGTGCTCGACCCCTGAGGCGCCGAGGCTAGGTCGGGGCGACGCGGTTCAGGCGCCAGGCCGCGTCGAGGGCATCGGCCAGCGTCGGCTGTTCGTCACACCATGCCCCCTCGGCGCCCGGCGGTTGCATCAGGGCGCGCCACTGCCCCCCGGACGGTCGCTCGATGCGCAGGGTCCAGTCCGGCGGGACGCGGGCAAGAACGCGGGCCTGCTTTTGTTCGGGCGTCATCGGTTTGGCGTAGTTGTGTCCCATAGCGCCTCTCGTCGATCCGGTAGCCTGACGCGACAATGTGCCACATAGTCCCGGCGACGGCGAACATGACGGATGTTTTCTCAGCGCCCCAGCCGCGCCAGCCGTGCCGCGCACACAAGACCGATGGCGAGCAGCCCAAGCACGAAGGCGGCGACACCGGGCCAGCCGCCGGCGCTCCAGCACCAGCCACCCACTGAGCCGCAGAGGCTCGACCCCATGTAATAGCTCAGCAGATACAGCGACGTGGCGTGGCCACGATCCACCCGGGCGAACTGTCCGACCCAACCGCTGGCGACGGCGTGGGCCGTGAAAAACCCCATGGTGACAAACGTGATTCCGAGAAACACCAGCCAGAGCGGTGCGAACAGCGTCAGGCCGACACCCACGATCAGGCTGCCGATGCCCACCGGCAGTACCGCGCGCCGTCCGATCCGGTCCGCAAGGCCGCCGGCAATCGACGACGACATCACGCCGAACACATAGACGGAAAAGATGAGGCCCAGAGCCGTCTGATTGAGATTATAGGGCGGCTCGATCAGTCGGTAGCCGGCGTAGTTGAAGACCGTGACGAACGCGCCCATGACCGTAAAGCCGATCATGTAGATGAAGGGGAGCGCCGGATTGCGCAGGTGCGTACCCCATGCCGCGAAATGATGACGCGCGCCAAGGCCCACCCGACGGGTGAAATTGCGCGAGGGTGGCAGCAACGTGACGAAGGCGATCGACGCGGCCAGCCCGCAGGCGCCCATGACCGCCAGCGCCGGGCGCCACGACATGTATTCCGTCAGGATGCCCGTGCCGACCCGACCGAGCATACCGCCCAGCGCGGTGCCCGATACGTAAAGCCCCATGGCATGGCCGAGCTGTTTCGGATTGACCTCTTCGGAGAGATACGTCATCGCCACCGCCGGCACGCCGCCCAGCACGAAGCCTTCGAGCGTACGCAGGGCCAGCATGGTGCTCCAGTTCGGGGCCAGCGCCGCAGCCATGTTCAGGACAGCCGACGCGCACATGGAGGCGAACATCAACTCCCGCCGTCCGGCACGTTCCGACAGCGCCGCGGCACACAGGATCGAAATGGCCAATGCGCCGGTTGCCAGCGACAGGGACAGGGCGCTGGACGCAGGGGCCACATGAAAGGCCTGTGAAAACACCGGCAGGAGGGGCTGCACACAGTAAAGAAGCGAGAATGTCGCGAACCCCGCGAGGAACAGGGCGATGTTGGTGCGTCGGTACCGCACCTCCCCCCGCGTCATGAGGGTGCTGGCGGTGGGGTGAAGGTCGTTCGGCGACAGGGTGGTGGACATGACGCGATCATTTACCGGTGAGCGTCATATGTCCAATATACTGTAATGACGTTTGCCATAGGAAAAAGAGATACCTTATGGATCTGAGGCACTTGCGTTACTTCGTGGCGGTGGCGGAAGAGCTGAATTTTACCCGTGCGGCGGTACGGGTGGGGATCGGCCAGCCGCCGCTGAGCCAGCAGATCCGCGATCTGGAACGCGATCTGGGCGTGGCCCTGTTCGTGCGTCGCCCTCAGGGCGTCGTGCTGACCGAAGCGGGAACGGCGTTTCTGCCCGAAGCCCGGCTGGTGCTGGAAGGGGCCGAGCGTGCGCGCGAGCGTGCCCGGCTGGCCCAGCAGGGGCACACGGGGCACCTGTCGCTGGGGCTGACGTCGTCGGCGGCGTTCAACACGGCGGTCAGCCATACGGTCCGGCGGTTTCGCCAGGCCTGGCCGAACGTGACGCTGCGGTTGATGGAGCGTAATTCGGTCTATCTTCTGGAACGGATGTATGAAGGCGAACTGGACGCCGCGTTCTATCGTCCCGGCTTGTCCGACCCCGAGGGGCTGCGCCTGTTGCGGCTGCGGGACGAACCGATGCGCGTGATCCTGCCGATTTCGCACCCTCTGGCGGCGCAGCGCACCCTGCATCTGTCCGCGCTGGCCGAGGAATCGTTCGTGATGTTTCCCCGCGATACGGGTCTTAGCCTGTTTGACAACATCCTGACCGCCTGTCGCGCCGCGGGGTTCGAGCCCCGCGTGGCGCAGGAGGCGCCGCAGATTTCCTCGGTCGTCAATCTTGTGGCCGCCGAACTGGGTGTGTCGATCGTGCCGGTGTCGATCTCCAGCATTCGTGTCGACGGCGTGGTGTATCGCCGTCTCGCGGCACCGGCCCCCATGGCGACGCTGGGGCTGGCGGCACCGCTCAACGCGGCCCTGCGGGGACGATCGGTTCTGGTGGACAACCTGTTCGGGCTGCTCGACGGTCAGTGACGACCCGGCGCCCCGCCTGTGTCAGAGTCGCCCGCGCGACAGTTCATACAGGGCGACGGCGGCGGCGTTGGAGACGTTGAGGCTTTCCATCTGGTCCGACATGCGCACCCCCGCGATCTCGTCGCAGGTTTCACGCGTCAGGCGACGCAGGCCTTCGCCTTCGGCGCCGAGCACCAGCGCCACGCGCCGTTCGCCAAAGCCGGCACCGTCGAGAATGCCGCCGCCCGCGTCCAGCCCCACGACCCACAGGCCGGCGGTCTGCAACGTGGACAATGCGCGCGCGATATTGACCACCCGTACCATGGGCACGATCTCCAGGGCGCCGGACGCGGCCTTGGCCAGCGTGCCGGTCTCTTCGGGTGCGTGCCGGTCCTGCACCAGAACGAACGAGACGCCGAACGCCGCGGCCGAGCGCAGGATGGCCCCGACATTGCGCGGATCGGTCACCTGATCGAGCACCAGCACGGGGCCGGGACGATGATCGAGCCCTTCCTCGACCGTCATCGCGTCGAGCAGTTCGGTCTGGAGGGCGACACCCTGGTGGACGGCGTCGCGGCCGCAGAGCATGTCGAGTTTCTGGCGATCGGCGCGCTCGGCGCGAACAGGCAGGGCCTGACCGAATTCGGCCTGCAGGGCGCGCTCGCCCTCATCGGTGACAACAAGCTGTCGGTAGACGCGCCGGGGGTTGGCCAGGGCGGCCGCCACGGCATGCAGCCCATAGAGCCACAGACCGCCACCACCGCGCGCGGGGCGGCGGCC
>NZ_JABXXR010000084.1 GCF_013376175.1 Ameyamaea chiangmaiensis | reverse complement strand
TGCCGTTCGGGGCCCTGCCGCAGCGTCTGCCCGAGGGCGACTGGCGCGTCGCGGCGCCGGAGACGGTCGCGTTCGACGATGTGGTTCTGGGCTGGTGCATGGGGGCCTACGGCTTTGCGGCCGAGGGAACGCAAAGGGCGAGGCGCGCGCCGGCGCGGCTGAGTGTTCCGGCCCGCAAGGGAGAGTTGGGCGTCGCCCTGGCCGAGGCGGTCTATCTGGGGCGGGACCTGGTCAACGCGCCGCCCAATGCGCTGGGGCCCGAGGAACTGGCCAAGGCGGCGCGCGGGGCTCTTTCGGCGCTCGGGGCCCAGGTGACGTTGATCAAGGGGACCGCGTTGGCACGTGCGTATCCGATGCTGGCCCATGTCGGCGCGGGGTCGGAGCGCGGGGCGCGAGTGGTCGTGGCGCGCTGGCAGGGCAGCCGCGCGGGTGCGGGTGCGCCGCTGTTGTCGCTGGTGGGCAAGGGCGTGTGCTTCGACACGGGCGGTTATGACATCAAACCCGCCGCCGGCATGCTGAAGATGAAAAAAGATATGGGCGGCGCGGCGCTGATGCTTGCTCTGGCGCATGTGATCATGGCGCGCGACCTGCCGATTCGTCTGGAGGTGCGTCTGGGATGTGTGGAGAACAGCATCTCGGGCGCGGCCATGCGCCCGTCCGATGTGGTGCGGACGCGTTCCGGACGGACGGTGGAGATCGGCAACACAGACGCCGAGGGCCGGCTGGTGTTGTGCGACCTGCTGACCGAGGCGTGCGAGGCGCGGCCTGACCTGCTGCTGGATGCGGCGACCCTGACGGGTGCGGCGCGTGTGGCGCTTGGGCCTGACCTGCCGGCCCTGTTCAGTAACGATGACGCGCTGGCGCAGGCGATTCTGTCCGCCGGCGACTCGTGGTCCGACCCCCTGTGGCGGCTGCCTTTGCATCAGGAGTACGGCGACTGGATGCGCAGCACGATCGCGGACGTGTCGAATGTGTCCTCCAGGCCCTTCGCGGGGGCGGTGACGGCAGCCCTGTTTCTTGAAATTTTTGTTACGGCAGGTACGCGCTGGGCACATGTCGACACCTATGCCTGGAACGATAATGCCCGATTTGCACGGCCCGAGGGCGGTGAAACGCCTAGTTTGCGGGCACTTTTCGATGCGATATTGAAAATTTTTCATCTGACTAACGGGTCAGGTTCATGACAAACGATATCGAGATTGAACTAATTTCGGTAAAAGCACTTATCAAGGTCGTAACGACCGCCTATATGAACGGTCACCAATTAATCTGTATGTGCTTAAAAAAAGGGCACGCTACGAACGCGGCGCCGTGCAGCGTTCGAATATCCAAGACAGGAGTTTTCCTATGGCCCATCCCAATGCCGCGAGCGACCATCTGGTCGGCACACTGCGCGATACCATTGTCTCGACCGTCCGTCGCGATGGCCCTGACCTTTCGGCCCGTCAGCTGGCCGTGTTCCTGACCTGCTATCTTGAGGACGGCGCGCACACGGTCCGCGGTCTCGCCGCGGCGCTGAACGTGTCCAAGCCCGCCATCACCCGCGCCCTCGACCGCCTGGGCGAACTCGACCTGGCACGCCGCAAGGTGGACCCGATGGACCGCCGCTCGGTTCTGGTCCAGCGCACGCTCAAGGGCGCTGCCATGCTGCGTGAGCTGCGTTCGGTCATGGTCGAGGCGGCGTCCGCCAACGCTCCGAAAGCTGCCAACACGTCCAAGGCGGCTCCGGCCCCGGTGTCGGCCGCCCGTCGCCGCGCTGCCGGCTGACGCCATCGGGGCGTGCGTCATGCGCCCCGTCGCGACGGACTGACCAACACGACGACCCGCCGCAAGCCACTGCTCGCGGCGGGTCGTCGTGTTTTAGCCCCAGTATACCGCTCAAGCGGCCGTTCTCGGTACGAACGGTCGAGAACAGGTCCCGGCGGAAATGTGTCGTCACGGGCACAAAAACACCTCTTTTTTTATTCTTCCTCCGTGCATCGGTTCGATGTGTCGCCGCGTTATACAAACCGCTGCCCGATCCGAGTGCCGGACCGTGCAAGAGACGGCCCGCCGGAATGACGGGCTGGTGTCGAGAGTTCAGCAGACCGGGGCCATAGGCCGCCGATGCCGGTGCCCGCTCTGCTTGGAGGAGGAAGAGATGATGAAGTTTTCCACGATCGCCGCTGCCACTTTGATGACCGTCGCTACCGCGGCACCGCTGGGAATGAGCGCCCGTGCCGAAGACGCGCTGGGGACACCGGCGGGCAAGGTGACGCTGACCGTGAAGTCGGCCGATGTGGGCGTGGGCTACACGTGGGGTGAGGGCACGCTGCGTTATGGCCATCACACCTATCATTTCACGGTCAAGGGCGGCACGATCGCGGCCGTCGGCTATTCCAAGGTCATCGGAACGGGAACCGTGTACAACCTGTCTCACCTGCGTGATTTCGACGGCACCTACGCCGCCGTGAATGGCGAGGCGACGGCGGGCGACGGTCTCGGCGGCCAGGTTTTGAAGAACGGCAACGGCGTCGCGATCAAGATCGAGACCGTGTCCAAGGGCGCCCGTCTGGCGGCCGCCGCTCAGGGTATCGAACTGACGATCAAGAACTGACCTGATCGACGGGTCCGGGGGCAGCGCGGCCGCGTTACCACGCGGTCGTCAGCGTCCTCCGGGCCTGTCGGCACACGACGGCCGTCCAGAGCGGCAGTGGCACCAGTGCTGCGAGCGTGGCGTGAAGCGGGCTAAGGGTTGCGGCACACCACGCGCCCCATGCACTTATCACCCAATACAGACCTGTCACCGTCGTCGCGGGCAAAAGGCTGCGCTGCGCGAGCTGATACAGATGCCCGCGATGGGCCTGCATCAGCGCGTCTCCGGCGAGCGCGCGTCGCACGAGCGTGAAGGCGACGTCATACAGCACGATCCCGAGGGCCAGAGCGGCGGGCAGCAGCCCCAGGCCGTGATCGTCGGGGCGTAGCGCCTGCAGAGCCATCGCGCCGAGGGCAAGCGCCACGCCCTGGCTGCCGACATCCCCCATGAAAATGCGTGCGCGTGGAAAATTGAACGGCAGAAAGCCGAGTATGCCGGCACTCAGCGCCGTGGCCTCGACGATCAGGGTGGGGGTGGGCGCGCACCATGCGATGGCAAACGCGCCGATGGCGCAACAGCCCGCGGCCAGACCGTTCAGTCCGTCAATGAAATTCACGGCGTTGGTGACGAACATGAGCCAGAGGAACGAGACGAGGAATGGGCCGGGGGCCAGTGGCGCGCAGGCCAGCGCCACGATCACGGAACACGCCGCCTGCGCGGCGAGCTTGGTCGTCGCGGGCCACTGATGGACATCGTCCAGCCACGACACCACCGAGAGCGCCGCCACGGCAAGGAGCATGACCGCCACCGAAGGCGGAAGTGTCAGGCCCAAGGCGGGATGCAGCAACACCGCGCCGGTCACGAGTGCCGCTATGATGCCGACACCGCCGCCTTTTGGCGTCGGACGAGTGTGGGAACTGCGCTCCACCGGGTGGTCGAGGACCGCGATCCGGATCATCCGCCGCACCAGCAGGGCCGACAATGCCGCGCCGAGCAGCGCTCCGATGCCCAATATCGCCGGGGCATGAACGGGCAGCGTGGAAGAGGGGATGGATGCGGGCATGGCCGGTGTTACAATCCGTGCGCCGGGACGGGTGTGACGCGATCTGGCTTTTCTTCGGCTACGCTATAGGGTCACGGCCATGTCACCGCAACGTTCCGAGCCGTCGTCCCCTCCCGCACCGGTGCGTGCGGTCAGCCGGGTGGCGGTGAACCTGATCGTGGACGGTGTCGTCGCGGGGGTTGCAGCCCCTCTCGCCCGCTGGCTGGCGCAGCCGCAGGGCGGTCTGCTGCATCCGCTCTGGTTCGTGGCCGGTGGGGCCGTCACCCTGTTCGTGGCGGCGGTCCCGTTGCGAATCCAGCAGCAATACTGGCGGTTTTCCGGTCTTGCCGACCTGCTGCGGATCGCCACGGCATCCGTTGCCAGCGCCGCCCTGTTTTCGCTCGGGCTCCTGGCGACCGGCTTTCCGCTCCCGTCGCTGACCTTTCCGCTGATTCACGCGCTTGTGCTGCTGGTCATGATGGGCGGCGTTCGCGTCGCGACACGGGTGATGGCGACACGGCCGGGCGTGACCGGCGCGCGCCGCGCGGTTCTGGTCGGGTCGGACGCAATGGCGGACCTGTTTCTGCGCGGCCACCGTCTGGCCGGGCAGGGACTGCGCGTGGTCGGCCTGATCAGCCGTACGCGCGAAGCGGGGCAGCGCATCCACAACGTGCCGATCCTGGGGCACGAGCGCGACATCGTGGCGTGTCTCGACCGGCTGGCAGCCCGCCGACGTCTGCCGCAGGAAATCGTCATCACCGATCCGGAAGTGCGCGGAGACTCGCTGGCCGCCGTCCTTAAGGCCGCGGAGGCGCACGGCATCCTCGTCTCCCGCACGCCCGATCTGACGGCATTGCGCGCCGCCGACCGGATCGAGCTGCGACCGGTCCCGATCGAGGACCTGCTGAACCGGCCGCCGGTTGCGCTCGATCACGCGGGCATGGCGCAGATGATCGGTGGGCGCACGATCCTGGTGACCGGCGCGGGCGGGTCGATCGGATCGGAGCTGGTCCGGCAGATCGCGCGGCTGCGTCCCGGGCGGCTTCTTCTGCTTGATCACAGCGAATATGCGTTGTGGGCAATCGACCTGGAGCTGTCCGAGCGGGTGCCGGACGTGCCACGCGTCGCGCTGCTGGCCGATGTGCGCGACGCGGGCCGGATCCGTACCATCATGGACCGGTATCGACCCGCGCTGGTGTTTCACGCCGCGGCCCTGAAGCATGTGCCGATGGTCGAGGCGAACCCCTGCGAGGGCGTCCTGACCAATATCGAGGGCACGCGCGTCGTGGCCGATGCCGCGACAGGCGCCGGGGTCGAGGCGATGGTGCTGATTTCCACCGACAAGGCGGTCAACCCGTCGAGCCTGATGGGGGCGACCAAACGCGCGGCCGAGCTGTACTGCCAGGCGCTCGATATCGTGGCGCGGCAGGGTGATTCGCGGTCGATGCGCTGCGTTACGGTGCGGTTCGGCAATGTGCTGGGGTCGACCGGTTCGGTCGTGCCCCTGTTCCGTCGGCAGCTGGAGCAGGGCGGTCCGCTGACGGTCACGCATCCGGACATGCGCCGGTATTTCATGACCGTGCCGGAGGCCGTGGGGTTGGTGTTGCAGGCCAGTGTGCGGGGTACGCGCGACGACCATGGTGCGGGAGCCGCGGACGGTGCGATGCAGCGGGCCACGGACGAGCGGTTGCGCGCGGGGGGCATCTTCGTCCTCGACATGGGGCCGCCGGTGCGAATCGTGGATCTGGCGCGACAAATGATCCGCCTCGCGGGCCTGCGTCCCGATATCGACATCTCCATCCGCTTTACGGGCGTGCGTCCCGGTGAGAAACTTTACGAAGAACTGTTTCATGGACGCGAGGCCCCGTTGGCGACCGACAATCCCGGCCTTCTGATGGCGGTGCCGCGTGTGGTCGATCTCGTGGCGGTCAAGGCCGCTCTGGATGGCATCGTGACGGCCGCGCGCACGGGCGATGCGGCCACCGCGCAGGCGCGTCTGTCGGCGCTCGTGCCGGAATTCATACACAACAGCGACGGACGGGCGACACGCAGCGCCCCGGCCGACGCCCAGGACAGGAGCATCCAGGCATGACCGCTGGAGCACCGATCGCGTTTCTCGACCTCAAGAGCCAGCAGCGGCGCCTGGGCTCCGCCTTGCGCGAGCGGGTCGACGCGGTGTTCGACCACTGCCAGTTTGTGATGGGGCCGGAGGTCGCGGAGCTCGAATCGCGTCTGGCGGCCTATGCCGGGGCAACCGAATGCGTCGGCGTGTCATCGGGCACGGATGCGTTGCAGATCGTCATGATGGCTGAAGGAATCGGTCCGGGCGATGCGGTGTTCCTGCCTGCCTTCACCTACACCGCGACGGCCGAGGTGCCGTTGGTGCTGGGGGCGACACCGGTGTTCGTCGATGTCGATCCGAACACGTTCCAGATCGATCCGAACCATCTTGCCCTGCGTATTGCCGAAATTCGGGTTACGGGGCGACTGCTGCCCCGGGCCATCGTCGGCGTCGACCTGTTCGGCCAGCCCGCGCCCTGGCACGCGTTGCGCGAAGTCGCGGCGGCGAACGACCTGCTGTTGTTCGACGATTGCGCGCAGTCGTTCGGCGCGTCGCTGGACGGGCGCAAGCTGGGGCGCGAGGCACTGGCGACCACCCTGTCGTTCTTTCCCTCCAAGCCGCTCGGCGGTTATGGCGACGGCGGCGCCATCCTGACCGACGATCCGGAGCGCGCCGCGCTGTATCGCTCGCTGCGCTCCCACGGCGAGGGCAAGGCGCGCTACGAGGTGCTGCGGACGGGCATGAACGGGCGGCTCGATACGATCCAGGCCGCTGTGCTGCTGGCCAAGCTCGACGTGTTCGACGAGGAGCTGGCCCGCCGGGATGCCATCGCGCAGGCCTATGACGCGGGGCTGCAGAACTGCGTGCGCACGCCGGTGCGTGTCTCCGACAGCCGTTCGGCGTGGGCGATCTACGCCATTTTGGCCGAGGATGAGGCCGCGCGGACCCGGCTTCAGGCGCAGCTGCGCGCCGACAACATCCCCAGTGCGATCTACTACCCCTTGCCGCTGCACCTGCAACCGGCCTATCGCGACCATCACGATGGCGCGGCGTTGCCCGTTTCGGAGGGTCTGGCCCGGCGCATCCTCGCGCTGCCGATTCATCCCGAGCTGACGGACGACGAGGTCGCGCGTGTGATCGTGGCGATCAGACAGGCCTGAGACGGCGCAGCAAGCAGGGGAGACTACGGGCGGATGAAACGTGAACAGGGGCTTTTGATCGGATTGGTGGTGCTGGTGATCGGCACCGTCATACTGCTCTGGTCATTTGCCGTGCCGAATTTCCGGCCACTCGATTTTCCCAAGATCCAGAGCGGCACCCTGACGGCCGGCCCCATGCGCACACACCGCGCGCTGACCGACAACGAGATCGCGCGGATCAATGACTGGCTGGCGGCGCACCGGTCGGGGTGGGGTCCGCTGGGCCAGACGCCGCCGTCGTCGGGGGATGCGCTCTATACGCTTCAGCCCGTCGGCAGGCCGGGCGAGCCGCCGCCGCCGCCCATGACCATGACATTGTGGCTGGGGATCAGCGGTCCGGACTGGAACGACACAGTCTTCATCGAACCTCAGCCCGGCGCGGTGATCCGGCTCCGCAGCTTTTCAAAGCACGAATTCGCGCCCCTGCGCGAGATCGTTGAGCCGCAGCCTTTCCAGCGCTCGGGCTTTCCATGATCCCGATTCCCGATGACGCGGGCGCGCTGATCTTCGATTGCGACGGGACGCTGGTCGACACCCTGCCACTCTATCTTCACGGCTGGCGTGCGGCGTTCCGGACGGTGGAGGGGATCGACCTGCCACCGTCCTGGTTCACGGGACGGGGTGGCCTGTCAGAGCGGCTGCTGATCGCGGCATTTACCGAGGAAACAGGTCGGACGGTCGATGCCGAGCGCATCATCACCGCCGCCCGCGCGGGCGTGATCGAAGCCATGCCGACAGTCCGGGAAATTGGCTCGGTGGCCGACGTGGCGCGACGGTATCACGGGCGGATACCGCTGGGTGTTGCCTCCAGCGGTTCGCGCGCGGTCGTCGAGCGGTCACTGAGCGCCACCGGCCTTCTGCCGCTGTTCCAGGCACTGACCACGATCGAGGATGTCGAGCGTCCGAAGCCCGCGCCTGATGTCTACCGGCTCGCGGCACGCAGGCTCGGCGTGGCCGCCGAAGCCTGCGTGGTTCTGGAAGACAGCCACGAGGGCCTGACGGCGGCACGGGCAGCGGGCATGCGTGGGATTGACATCCGCGACTACACATAGGTTTCCCTGTGCCTTGGCCGGTGCTTCGCCGCCTGTGGTGCAGCCGGGGCAGGCGCGTCGATCGCGACGGAGGCGTGTTTCGTCAGGAAAAAGCCGACGTCACCGCGTGGCAAGACAGCGCCGCGTATTTCTCCTAAAGGATGGGCCTGGGGCTTTCCGTTTGCGGGATGTCCTGTTCGTTGCACCCACGGGATCAGAAAGCACGACGGAATGTCCGATCACGGCTCGACGCGCGTCGTTCTTGCGGCATTGCTGGTCAATGTCAGCATCGCCATCGTCAAGGCGATCGCCAGCGCGCTGAGCGGTTCGGCCGCGATGTTCGCCGAGACAATCCATTCCTTCGTCGATTGCGCGAACCAGTTGCTGATGCTTCTGGGCATCCGACGCGCGCGCCGGGCGCCGGACGAGCGTCACCCGCTGGGCTATCACCGTGAAATCTATTTCTGGAGCTTCGTCGTCGCGCTGTTCATTTTCGCCGGCGGCGGCGTCAGTGCGTTGAGCGAGGGACTGGACCGCGTGCGTTCGCCCGAGCCGCTGTCCGATTACGTCATCCTCGGCCGGCACCTCCATGCGTGGCTGGTCAACCTGATCCTGCTGGTGGTGTGCGGCGCGCTGGAAAGCCAGGGTTTCGTGATGGCGGTCAAGGGGCTGCGCGCGGCCGGCCGGCCGGACGATACGCTGTTCAGCATGATCCTGCGCAGTCCCGACCCCGCGCTGTTCGTCGTCCTGTGCGAGGACGGCGCGGCGCTGATCGGCCTTCTGATCGCAGCCGTCGCGACGCTGGCGACCGCCGTTACGGGCAACCCGGTGTTCGATGGGATCGGGTCGCTCCTGACCGGCGTGCTGCTGATCGGCGTGTCGTGCGTCCTGTTCAACGAAACCCGTTCGCTGATCGTGGGCGAATCCTCGCGCGTCGTGACCGAGGGCGTGCGGTCGATCCTGCGCTCGATCCCCGATGTGACGGGGGTCAATGAGGTGATTACCGAGTATCGGGGCCCGGACGCCGTCATCGTGCTGCTGTCGATCGACTGGGACGATCGCGTCTCCGCGGAGACCGTCGAACGTCATGTGTCCGAGATCGAGGCACAGACCAAGGCCCGCTTCCCGCGCGTGTCCAAGATGTTCATCGAGGCCCAGTCGGCACAGGCCAGTCAGGCGGATATGAAAGCCTTCGGTTGACCCCGCCGCACCTGCGGGCTTACGCGCGGGGGGGCTCCGCCTCCGGCAAGCCGGCCAGCGTGCGCCATCCGGCCTCGTCAAGCGTTGCGACGCCGAGTTCCTGCGCCTTGCGGGCCTTGGAGCCACTGTCGGCCCCCAGCACCACATAATCCGTCTTTTTCGAAACGGAATCGGTGACTTTCGCCCCCAGCCGTTCGGCGATGGCTTTCGCTTCGGGGCGCGCCATCGTCGCCAGCGTCCCGGTGAAAACGATGATCTTGCCCGACAGGGGACCACCGTGGGCGGCCTCTTCCGCCTGGATCGTCAGCAGCGCCCGCAGCGCCGCCAGCGTGTCCAGGTTGTGGGGCTCGGCAAAGAAGCCGGTCAGCTCCTCGGCGATGGCGGCGCCGATGCCGTTGATGCTGGCGAGCGTCGCGCGCGCGTCGGAGTCCGGCTCCACGGCCGCGAGCATCTGAGCATGCCAGATGTCATACGTGCCGTAATGACGGGCCAGCAATCGTGCGTTGGCCTCGCCGATGCGGCGGATGCCCAGCGCGTAGATGAAGCGCGCAAGGCCGATCGTGCGCCGGGCGTCGATCGCGCGGACCAGATTGCGGGCCGATACCGCCCCCCAGCCCTCGCGGGCCGCGATCGCCTGTTCATGCCCGGGCAGACGGAAAATGTCCGGCGCGCTGGTCAGCAGGCCGGCGTCATGAAACTCGCGGATCGAGCGTTCGCCAAGGCCGTCGATGTCGAAGGCGGTGCGCGAGACCATGTGCACCAGCCTTTCGACGACCTGCGCCGGGCAGCTTAGACCGCCCGTGCACCGCAGCACGACCTCGCCCTCGGGCCGTTCGGCGCGCGCGCCACAGGCCGGGCAACGGTCGGGAAAGACGAAGGCCGGTGCGCGCGGCGGGTCGTCGGGGCAGGCCGGGGCCCGGCCGAGGATCTGCGGGATCACGTCTCCGGCGCGTTGCAGCATCACCAGATCGCCCGGACGCACGTCCTTGCGGGCGATTTCGTCGGCGTTGTGCAGGCTGGCACGCGTGACCAGCACACCGCCGACATTGACGGCCTCCAGGTGCGCGACCGGTGTCAGCGCGCCGGTGCGACCGACCTGGATCTCGATGGTTTCCAGCCGCGTGATGGCCTGCTCGGCCGGGAATTTCCACGCAACCGCCCACCGCGGCGTGCGACCGACGAAGCCCAGCCGCTCCTGCAACGCGACGTCGTCGATCTTGAAGACGACCCCGTCGATGTCATAGGACAGCCCCGAACGTTCGCGGCCGATGGCCTCCATGAACGCTTCGGCCTCGGACGCCTTGCCCAGATGGCGTGACAGTTCGTTGACCCGGAAACCCCAGTCGCGCAGACGCTGAAGATACGCCCAGTGCGACGGGCTGACACGGTGATCGCTATACCCTTGCGCGTAGGCGAAGAACGCGAGAGGGCGACCGCGCGTGATCTCCGGGTCGAGCTGCCGCAGCGACCCGGCCGCCGCATTGCGCGGGTTGGCGAACGGCTTCTGTCCGGACGCGACCTGTGCCGCGTTCAGGGCGAGAAACGCGTCCTTGGCCATGAACACTTCGCCGCGGATTTCGATCGGGTCGGGCGCGTCGGCGGGCAGGGTGGTCGGGATGTCGCGCAGCGTGCGCAGGTTGGCGGTGACGTCCTCGCCCTCCTGCCCGTCGCCCCGCGTCGTGCCACGCACCAGTGCGCGGTTTTCGTAGGTCAGGCTGATCGACAGCCCGTCGATCTTCGGCTCGCCCACAAAAGACAAAGCGCCCGAGCGCTCCACGTCAAGGCCGAGAAAGCGCGCCGCGCGGGTGACGAACGCCTCAAATTCGTCCGCATCGAACACGTTGTCGAGCGAGAGCATCGGCACGCGATGGCGATATTTGCCGAACGCGCCTTCGGTAGGAGCGCCGATGCGCAGGGACGGGCTGTCCGAACGGACCAACTCCGGAAAGCGGTCCTCTATGGCCGCATTGCGCCGCCGCAGCTCGTCATATTCCGCGTCGGACACCAGCGGGGCGTCGTGGGTGTGATAGGCGGTGTCGAGTGTGGCGAGCACCCCGGCCAGACGGCGCAGTTCGCGCTCGGCCTGTTCGGCGCTGAGGGTCTCGGGGGGCAGCGTCCGGCTGCTGCGTGCGGTGTTCACGGGCGACTGTCCAGCAGGCTGTCGGCGGCGGCGCGGGCCGCCTCGGTAATGACGTCGCCGGCCAGCATGCGTGCGATTTCCTCGCGCCGGTCCGCGTCCGGCAGGGGGCGTGCGCTGGTCTGCGTGCGGTTGCCGCGCACGGTCTTTTCGATCCGCAGATGCTGGTTGCCACGGGCGGCGACCTGCGGACTGTGCGTCACGACCAGCACCTGCACGTCGCGGGCCACGGCATGCAGCCGGTCCCCGATCGAGGCGGCGGTGGCGCCCCCGACACCGGAGTCGACCTCGTCGAAAATCAGCGTCGGGACCGCCGATCGTCCCGCTAGGACCACCTTCAACGCCAGCATCAGGCGTGACAGTTCGCCGCCCGAGGCAACCTTTGCCAAGGCGCCCGGCGGCTGGCCCGGATTGGCGGCTATCAGGAACCCGGCCTGTTCCATGCCGCGCGCGTTCCATTCTTCGGGCGACAGCGGCTGCAAATCGACGATGAAGCGCGCACGTTCCAGCCGGACCGGTTTGAGCTCGGCCATCACGGCGGTTTCGAGCTTCCGGGCGGCTTTCTCGCGCGCGGCGGACAGGGCGCGCGCCTTGTCCTCGAAACGCGCGCGTTCGGCGGTCACGGTTGCCGTCAGCGCCTCGATCCGCGCGTTGCCCGAGTCCAGCCCGGCTAGACGCTGGCTGAACGCGGCCAGAAGCCCGGGCAGTTCGGACACCGGCACGCCGTGCTTGCGCGCGGCGGCGCGCAGAGCGAACAGACGCTCTTCGGTCTGTTCCAGCAGACGCGGGTCGGCCTCGGCCTCGGCGGCTAGGCGCGAGAGCATGGTCTCCGCGTCCGCCAGGGCATTCTCTGCGTTTTCCAGCGCGTCGAGTGCCGCGCGTGTCTGGCGCTGCTGTTCGGACTCGGCGCTGTCATCGGACGTCGCCGGCAGAAGGCGCTGCAACGAACGGCAGGCATTGCGCAGG
>NZ_JABXXR010000083.1 GCF_013376175.1 Ameyamaea chiangmaiensis | reverse complement strand
GATCGCGTGGACTGTGTGGAGGGCCCGGGTGACGCGGTCGACCGGCTGGCTGCGTTCCTGCGCGTCGATCCGCCGGATCTGGTGCTGGCCGGTCGGCGGGCATGCGGCGGCGACGATAGCGGCATGCTGCCTTATCTGCTGGCCGAACGTCTCGGCTGGCCGCTTCTGGCCGGGGTGATCGCGGTCGGCGCGGTGACCGACGGTTGGTTACCTGTCACGATCGGCTTGCCACAGGGTGCGCGCCGGCAGGCCCGGGTCCGCATGCCCTGCATTCTGTGCGCTCATGACGCGGCACCCGCGCCCCCGTTCGTCTTCGACCGGGCGCGCCGGGTCGAGTTGCGGATCGTCCCCACGCCCGCGTTGCCCTCGGTCGCGGCCGATATCGCGCCGAACGGGATCGACCGGCCCTATCGCGCGCGCCCGCGCCTGATCGGTGCCACGGCACACGCACGGGCGGGACAGGTGCTGGACCATCCCGATATCGCCGAAGCCGCGTCCGTCCTGCGCGACCATCTCCGGGCGCTTGGCGTGCTCGAACCATCACAAGGAGCACCTTTGAATGAATGATGCCTTGCGTGCGTTGCTGGATCGACTGGCCTTTCAGCCGAAGGGCGTGCGTCATCCCCCCGTCGGCACGGTGGAGGAGGCGCATCGCCATTACGGGGGGCTGGAGGGCACGCACACGAAAAATGCGTTCCTGAAAGACGCCAAGGGCGTATTGGTGCTGGTCACGGTGCCGGCGGATTGCCGGTTGGACATGAAGGCTTTGCCGGCGCTGATCGGGACCAAGCGCCTGTCTTTTGCCAGTCCCGACCTCATGCGCTCAGTTTTGGGCACCGAGCCGGGGGCGCTGGGACCGCTCAGTCTGGTGGCCGACAGGCAGCATCAGGTTCGCTTTGCCATCGAATCTTCGCTGCTCGAGGCTGACGCCATCACCTGCCATCCGCTGGACAACACCGAAACCTGGGTCATTCCACGCCGTGAATTCGGTCGGATCATGGACGATCTTGGGATCGCGCCGATCGTGTTCACGCTGGAGAGCGTCGCCGGGACCACGTGACGTTCGCGCCCCGACGGAGAGAGCCGGGTATCAGTCCGGGAACACGACGGTGCGGTGTCCGTCGAGGATGACACGATGCTGAAGGTGATAGTTTACGGCGCGGGAGAGGACGCGGCGTTCGACATCGCGCCCCTTGCGGATCAGGTCTTCGGGCGTATCCGCGTGCGTGATGCGCTCGACATCCTGTTCGATGATCGGCCCTTCGTCCAAATCAGTCGTGACGTAATGGGCGGTTGCGCCGATCAGCTTCACACCGCGCGCATGCGCCTGGTGATAGGGGCGCGCACCCTTGAATCCGGGCAGGAAGGAATGATGGATGTTGATGCACCGGCCTGCGAGGGCGGATGACATCTCGTCCGACAGCACCTGCATGTAGCGCGCGAGAATGACCAGATCCGCGCCGCTCGACGCGATCAATGCCTGCAGACGGGCTTCCTGTTCGTGCTTGGTGTCGCGGGTGATGGGAAGGTGATGGAACGGGATCGAGCCGATCTCGACCGCCTGGGTCGCCGCGCGAGGGTGGTTCGACACGATGGCAACGGGGTCCATCGCCAGTTCGCCGATGCGCCAGCGGTACAGCAGGTCGGCCAGACAATGGTCGAATTTCGAGACCATAATCAGTACGCGCTGGCGCTCGCGCGGCAGATGAAGCTGCCAGTGGGCATCGAACCGTGCGGCGATTGCTGCCAGCATGTCCTGGTCGGGCGGCGCGTCGGCGGTGAAGGCGATGCGCATGAAGAACCGGCTCTCGGCCAGGTCGGCATGCTGGTTGATTTCGATGATGTTCGCGCCAGACTGAAACAGGAAACCTGACCAGGCAGCGACCAGCCCCGCCTGGCTGGCACAGGTAACGATCAGGACATGCGCGTCGGAATGGGCCATGGATCAGGGTATCTTTTCAGGTGATCGTCATTGATTGGAGAACAGGCGAATACCGACATGCGACAGCATTTCCGGCGCGGCGTGAGGGCGCGCGAAATCGGGCAGCGGGGTACGATGGCAGGCGCTCGGGCTGATGCCGAACAGCGTTTTGAAGTGGCGGGAGAAATGCGAGCAGTCCGAGAAGCCCATTTCGATGGCGACTTCGGTCACGCTCATCTCGCCGGCTTCCAGCAACGCACGGGCATGGCGTAGGCGCAGCGAGCGATAGAAATCCTGTGGCTTGCGGCCCAGCGCGGTCTGGAACAGGCGTTCGAGCTGGCGGCTGGAAATACCCAGTCGCGCGGCGAGCTGCGTGATCGGCAACGGCCGCGTCATGTTCTGTTCCATATGCAACACCGCGCGTCGGACTCGGGGGTCGGCAAAGCGGGTTTCGGAGGCCAGGGTGGGGGGCTGTGGCTGCAGGCGTATCTGGTTGCTGATCTTGCCGGCGCGTTCCATCAGCAGGATGTGGCTTGCCTTTTGCCCAGCCGGGCGACCGATGCTGCGTTCGATCAGATGCAACGCCACGTCAGACGCCGCCCCCCCGCCCGAGCACGTGATGCGGTCGCCATCGTCGAGGAACATCTGGTCGCTGACTGCTTCGTGCGCGGGAAAGGCGTCCTGAAAATCCTGATGATGATACCAGCTGACGCAGACGCGGCGATTCTCCATCAGCCCGGCCTGACAGAGGGCGAACGTGCCGGTGCAGACACCGACTAACGTGATACCCATCTCCGCAGCCCGGCGCAGCCATATGGCCGTTACGTAGTCGATTTGTTTCTGTCCGTACAAAAGGCCGCCGACCACGACGATGTAATCGAACGCGCGCGGATCGCCCAAAGACGCGTCACGTGCGATCGCGACACCGCAACTCGATCGTACCGGGTGGACCGAGGAAGACAGGACCTGCCAGGAACAATGGATCGGGCGGCTCCGGTCGTCCTTGTCGGCGGCCAGGCGCAGATGGTCGACGAACAGCGCGAACGCGGAGAGGGTAAAATGCTCGGCAAGGATGAAGCCGACGCGCAGTCGCGGTTTCGTCTCGCCGGACGCTCCTTCTGACATGACCACTCTCCCGGCTGAGCCGGATCCGGCAATGCGGTCCGGCACGTGATTGCTGATCCGAAACAAGATTACGGGCGGAAAACGTCTGCTTCCTTCTTAAATAGCGACATAAACTTCATTTTTTACGACACAGCCGGTCAATTGCGCGGGGGCGGGGCGGGGGGCATCACGTGTGGAAGCGGCGGTACGACCGGGTTCGTATGAGCGATCGAAACGTGACGGGGTGCGGGGCCAGACCCCGTGTTGTCGGTCGGGCGGGGCCCGCGTGGATCTGACGCGCGTCGGAATCCGTGTGTGACGCGCGGTCGTCGGAACGTTGCGCCGGCGCGGTGCGTCACGGAGCGGGCGGCGGCGCGGCCATAAGTGCCTCGACCATCGGTCGGCCGGGTTGGCCATCGCGGGTGACAATCGTGTCAAGCCAGCCGCGCCAGACATCGGGGTGATCATGCAGCCAGTGCCAGGCGGCGATGTTGGGCGGCGTATGATCGCGCTGGATCGCCATCATCATCTCGTTCTCGTCGGGTATTGTAAAACGTATCCGGGCGAGCAAACGCGTCGCATTGGGGCACGCCACATCGTAGTCGCGGCGCACGACGGTGTGGACCGACGCCCCTCCGTCCGGGCCGAACACGGCCTCGCCCCCGGTGAGATAGCGCAGGGAGAAACGCATATTCATGGGATGCGGCTCCCACGCGAGGAACAGGATCGGGCGACGGCTCTGGACATCGCGGTCCACTTGCGAGAGCATGCCTTGCTCGCTGCTTTCGACAAGCCGGAAATGGCTGAGGTTGAACGCGTTTTTCCGGATCATGTCGAGCACGAGCGTATTGCCGTCGTTGCCAGCCTCCAGTCCGAAAATCACATGGCCGAGCCGACCGCTCCACGCGGCGATGTCGTGGTAATCACGAAGGCCTGCCTGCCAGACGTAGTCGGGAACCGCCAGCGTGTAATGCGCGCCGGACAGATTGGTCGCGATGCGCTGGACACTGTGATCGGCCAGAAAGGGCGCGATGGCCGTATGGCCTGATGGCTCCCAGTTACTGAGGAACGCGTCCACGCGTCTGTCGCGCATCGCGACGTACGTCATGGTCAGCGTCAGCATAGGCACCTGCGGCTGATAGCCAAGGGCGCCAAACAACTGCGCGGCAACGGCGGTGACGGCCTCCGCGTCGGTCCATCCCACATCGGACAGACGGATCGGCGCGCACGACGGCGGATCGGCCCTGCCGACGGTTGCCGGGGTGTCGGTGGCGCCCGCACACGGCGCGAAAGCCGGTGCGAGCACAAGACCCAGCAGCGCCGCGCGCGTGCGTATCCTGCGGGTCAGGGGCTGTCTCCCAGTTCAGATACGGGCTGACCGGGCGCTGGAAAACGAGCGCGGCGTTCGAGCACCTCGAGGTCCATATGGCTGCGGACGTACAGCGAGCCGGCATCGCGTCGTGGCTGATGGTCCCATGTCGGCGGTACCCCCTTGCGCATTGCGTCGGCCACGAGCCGTCGACGGCGCTGGGACGCAAGGACATCGTCATGGAGCTCACGGAGGTTCCAGCGGCTGGCCACTTCAGTCGCGAAGGCCTCGCACAGTCTGGCATGGCCCGGATCGGGGGCGAGATTGACCAGTTCGAGCGGATCGGCCTGAAGGTCGTACAACTGGTCCGGATCGGTGGGACAGTGCACGAATTTCCAGCGCCCGCGCCGGATCATCACGATGGGGGCGACCGCGCCTTCGGCCGTATACTCCCCCAGCGCCAGCCCCTCGTCGTCCTGTCCCATGCAATAGGGCAGCAACGAACGGCCGTCGCCGGGCAGCGTGTCCCTCTGTCCCGCCAAGTCGCACAACGTGGGCAGAAGATCGACCAGCGAGACGCTCGCCCCGACGCGCCGTGGGGCGAAACGCTCCGGCGCGCAGATCATTAGCGGAATGCGGCAGGCATCGTCGAAGAAGCTCATTTTATACCACTGGCCGCGTTCGCCCAACATCTCGCCATGGTCGGCGATCACGATCACGATGGTGTTGCGGTCCATGCCCGTGTCGCGGAGCGTGGCGAGGATGTGGCCGAAGCAGTCATCGACAAACGAGCACGCACCATAATAGGCGTGACGGGCGGCGCGGACCTGCGCCTCGCTCGTGTTCTGCAGATCCATGCCATTGATGTGACGCAGACGCGCCATGTGCGGATCGCGGTCCTGCGGCGGGGGGGCTGCCACCCGGGGCATGTCGATCTCCGCGTCGGTATAGCGGCTCCACCACGGATCGGGGATCGTGAACGGATCGTGCGGGTGGGTGAGCGACACCACCATGGCAAAAGGCCGGCGGTCCGGATCACGGGCGAGGTCGAACAGCTTCTGTCGTGCGCTGAAGGTGACTTCCTCGTCGAAATCGAGCTGGTTCGTGCGCACGCATTTGCCGGCTTCGGTGACGGAGTTCATCGTATGATACCATTCCAGACGCTCGTCGAAACGGGTCCAGTCCGGTGTCCAGTTGAAGTCGGCGGGGTAGATGTCCGTGGTCAGTCGCGTCTCGAAGCCATGCAGCTGGTCCGGGCCGCAGAAATGCATCTTTCCGGTCAGGATCGTCTCGTAACCGGCCAGACGCAGATGGTGGGCAAATGTCGGCGTCTGGGCGGGAAACTCGGCGGCATTGTCATACGCGCCGATCCGCGAGGCCAGCCGTCCGCTCATGAACACGGCCCGGGACGGCGCGCACAGCGGAACATTGCAATAGGCGTTGTCAAACACCACCGCGCGTCTGGCCAGTGCGTCCAGATGCGGCGTCCTGGCGACGGTGTTGCCGTAGGCGGGCAGGGCACTCGCCTTCATCTGGTCGGCCATCAGGATCAGGATATCGGGTTGTTCGCGCATAAGGGAGTGTCCCGTTCTCCGAGAAGAAGCCGTGGCCCATCGTGTTGGCGACGCCGAGGTTAGTGCATGGCCGTTTCGCATCGCGTGAAGGTACGCGTCATCGCCTGTTGTCGGTCCGACACGTTACGGCCGGATGCCACACGAGATCACGTCGCACCTGCTTCGTCCAGTGTCCTTCACAGGCCACGGCCCCACCATGCATGGCGATCATCATAAGAGGACCCGGGCGACCCTCGCGTCTGGCGGCGGATAGGAACGGGCACAGCGTGGTTCCATATCGGTGTAGTTCGGACCGGCTGCGCGAATGGCGCGGCAACTCCAATGCGAATTGCTTCCCTTTCGCCGGGTCTGGCTACTGTAGATTTGTCCGACAGGGGCGCGCGTGCACAGACATGAGAACGTGTGTCTTATCGCGGAAGACGGTGCTACCGGGCAGTAAATACTCTTAATATTCATAATGAATGGCGGTTTCGGCGTTTTTTGAAGTCGACAATAAAATAATAGATCTGTGATGTCGCCTTCGTTCATGCGTTAGTCGAAAATATTCAATATTTATATTGCGGAGCGAAGCGGCATGCCTACTGTATGTTGCACATTTGCAATGTATTTAAAAAAGCGTGTGCCATGGGAAGCAGGCGCGCGGCATGCTCTGGTTCGTACTTGCGTCCGCTCCGGATGGCGAGATATCGTCACGATATCGAAAGAAAAAATTCTTTACGCAAAGACGTTTGCTCTCTTCGACTCCGCGACAAGCGGTGCGTGCTCCATTCTGCGGCGCTCGGGAACGGGTTCGTCAGGACAGGCGATTTCGTTTCGGGGTACCGGTGTCAGCCCGACTGACCGCCGCAACCGTTCAGCCTGACGAAACGACCATCGGAGTGCTTGATCTATGCGACGGCCTAATCATCGCGGACGTGTTTTCTTCGCTTCAATGCTTCTTTCGACGACGGTCATCTCCGCCGCCGCCGTGTCCATCGGACGCGCGGCAACGACAGGCACGCCGCCGCGTGGCACGAAGGCGGCCTCGGCACATCCGGCGGTAGCGTCCCGCGCCTCGTCACAAAACGTGTCGTCCGGGTCGCGCCGTACCATCATTGATTCGGCGGCACGGAACGAAGACATCGCGGTCTCGGCACGCAGGCGGGCGCATGGCACGATGATTTCGGTCGGTGCGACCGCGATCGCGCGCTCCGTCCCCGGAACGAACCCGCTCAAGGTGTTGTCCCAGCAACCCGGTGTCATGTTCCAGTCCGATGACCCGCAAGGTGTCGATACGTGGTCGACGCAGATTTACATGCACGGCTTTTTGCAGAACCAGATCAGTACCACATTGGATGATATCCCGCTGGGCGAGCTGGCCTACCGGAACTACAATGGTCTCAGCCCGATTCAGGCGATCAGTTCGGAAAACGTCGAACGGCTGGACGTCTCAACCGGAGCCGGCGCGGAGTCCGTCGCCAGCACAAACAATCTCGGCGGCTCGATCGAGTATCATTCATCGGATCCAAAGGCCCTGCGAGGGGCTACGATCGCGCAGACATTTGGTAGCAACAACCTGTTTCATACGTTCGTTCGTCTGGACAGCGGTGAGTTGAACCACACGGGGACCAAGTTTTACGTGTCGTATATGCGCAACAACACGGACAAGTGGAAAGGTGGTGGCAACCAGTTTTTCCAGCAGGTGAACGCCAAACTGGTGCAGCCTGTCGGACAGGACAGCAAGATCTCGGCGTTCTTCGATTTCAGCCAGTATATGCAGTACAACTATCAGGACTATTCCCTCGACATATGGAAGCATGGCGGAAAGTACATCGATAACTACTATAACGGCCAGGCGAGCGGCTATCTGGCGTCCTATGCGGCCGCGCTGGGGAATTATCCAAGTTCCCTGAACGGTATCACTGACAAGGCCGACGCCGCCTATTATGATGGTGCGTCCGCATCGACGGACGTCTTCGGTGGCTTGAAAGGTGATTTTCGCCTGACGGAAAGACTACGCTGGAAAACGTCGATTTACGGTCACGGGGAGAAACAATACAACACGTGGAGCAACCCGTTTTATTCCTCGCCCAACGGTGCTCCGATGTTTGAGCAGGTCAAGGAGCCGAGCATTCAGCGGTTCGGCATCCTGTCCTCGGTGCAGTATGACGTCGCCCATAATCATCTGGAGGCGGGCGTCTGGTACGAGAACAATAAATTTGACTCGACCATGTATGGTTACGAGCAGCCTCTGGTCGTCAATGGTGTCATTCAGGGGACGCCGATCAACACGCTTGGTAATTTCAACAAGCTGACGCCGTTCATGCAACTGTTCGGACAGACGATCAACACGAACACCTTCACGGCGTTCGTGCAGGATACCTACAATCCCCTGCCGAACGTCGCGCTGCATTTCGGCTTCAAGTCGTTGCTGAACACGTCTCGGGCGGGCGACGGTTACTATAACACGGCGTATTATGGCGCCGGTGCCGAGGCCGCGGGTACTTTGACGACAGCGCGGGCGTTTCTGCCGCACATCAGCGGTGACTGGCACTTCCTGACACACCATGAACTCTATTTCGATGTGGCCGAAAACGTTCACGCCTATCCGCTCGGCCAGTTCAAGACGGTCGCATCGCCCTTTGCGGTCACGCAGGCGGCTTTCGACTTCGCCAGATCATCCCTGAAGCCGGAGAGCGACTGGGCGTTTGCCGTGGGGTATCGTTATTCCGATCACTTTATGGATGCGACGCTGCATGCCTATCACACGAACTTCTATAACCGTTTGCAGCAGATCACGTCTGGCTCGATCGTCAATCCCGTCTCCACGGTGTTGAACGTCGGCGATATCACCATGAACGGCGTGGATGCCGGCCTGACGATGCGTCTGATGCGCGGATTGTCGCTCTACAACAGCGTCAGCTGGAACCATTCGACCTACGACAGCAATATCACGACGCAGGGAACGACCTATTATTCCCGTGGCCAGCAGGTCATCGCGTACCCGCGCTTTATGTACAAGTCGAGCCTGAGCTACGAATACGGGAATTTCGACGCGCACATCGACGCGTCGTATATGTCCAAGCGTAACCTGAGTTATGTCGGAGACGCAAAGGTGCCGGCGTATTGGCTGGCCGATTTCGGCATGCGTTACCGATTCGGGGGGCTTGGGAAATATAACCACGCGCTGAATTTCGTGCGTAACCTGGAATTCGATTTTAACATCTATAACCTCACCAACCAGACCTACGTGTCGACGATGGGTGAAAACGGCTTCCCGCTTTCAGGAGACATGCAGACCTTCCTGTTGGGTGCTCCCCGGCAGTTCTTCGGGTCCGTGAAGGCGGAATTCTAGCCAGTTCGGCGGTGTTGTGTTCGGGTGTGGCCGCCGAAGTGGTTGGTCGCACCCGGCGGCCCCTCAGACGTGCCAGGGCGTGGGGGCGCCGGACGGACTGGGCGCAGGTGGTTCAGCCCCCTCCGGTGCCCCGAGCACTGGAACGCAGTACTCTCTCAGGAACGTTCCGGGAGACCGATACGCTGGCGTTCCTGCCAGTCCGGAGCGTCAAAATAGGGCGCGTTCGAACGCGGAAGCGGTGGCAGTCCGCGAATCTGATCGGCTGCTTTTTCGGCGATCATCACCGTGGGGCCGTTGAGATTGCCATTTGTCACGCGTGGCATGATAGACGAATCGACGACCCGCAACCCGTCCACGCCAATCACGCGCGCCTGCGGGTCGACAACTGCCATGGGATTATCGGGCGCGCCCATCGCGCAGGTGCAGGACGGATGCAGCGCGCTTTCGACCTTCTGGCGAATGAACGCGTCGATCTGTGTGTCGGTGACGCAGGTCGCGCCGGGTTGAAGTTCCTCGCCCCGATAAGCGTCGAAGGCCTGCTGCGCGAAAATCTCGCGCGTCAGACGGACACAGGCCCGCATGTCGGCCCAGTCTTCTTCGTGGCTCATATAATTGAACTGGATCAGGGGCTTTTGCGCCGGATCGTTTGAACGCAGACGCACCCAGCCCCGGCTTTTTGAACGCATCGGTCCCACGTGCGCCTGATACCCGTGTCCACGGGCAAGCCCTTTGCCGTCATACGTTACCGCCAGAGGCAGGAAGTGGAACTGTATATCGGGATAGCGGACACCGGCACGGCTGCGAATGAACCCGCAACTCTCGAAATGGTTTGTGGCGCCAAGGCCGTTCTTGAACAGAAGCCATCGCAGGCCGATCCGCATCTTGGCCAGGGGGGACATGGCCGAATACAGGCTGATCGGTTGGCGACACGCCACCTGGAAATAAAATTCCAGATGGTCCTGAAGATTTTCGCCAACTCCCGGACGATCCACGAGCACCGGTATTCCGTGCGCCCGTAGCTGTGCTGCCGGACCGATTCCCGAGAGCATCAGCAACTGTGGCGAATTGATCGGCCCACCGCACAGAACGACCTCGCGCCGCGCCCGCACTTCGTGCACGTCGCTACCGCGCGTATAGAGAAGGCCCGTCGCCCGTTGGCCCGTGAACAGGATCCGCGTCACGCGGGCATGGGTTTCCAGCGTGAGATTGGGACGCTTCATGGCCGGACGGAGATAGGCGTTGGCGGTGCTCCAGCGTCGACCGTTCTTCACCGTCATGCTCATGCGGTCGAAGCCTTCCTGGCGGAAGCCGTTATAATCCTCGGTGCACCCATATCCGGCCTGCTCGCCGGCCTTCATCCATGCCGCATGCAAGGGATTGTCGAGCGTCCCATATTGTGTGTGCAGATATCCTCCGCGCCCACGATAGGAATCCTCGCCTTCCGCGCACTCTTCCGCGCGCCGGAAATAGGGCAGAACGTCCTGATATCCCCAGCCGCGCGCGCCCAGTTTCTCCCATTCCTCAAAATCGCGCGCATGGCCACGCACGTACACCATGCCGTTGATAGAGGACGAGCCACCCAATCCTTTCCCGCGCGGTGTATGCAGACGCCGTCCGCCAAGGTGCGGCTCGGGCTCGCTTTCGTAAAACCAGTTGAAGCGCCGGGAATGCATCGGCATGGCAAGGGCACTCGGCATCTGGACGATCACCGACTTGTCGCTGCCGCCGAATTCCAGCAGCAGCACGCTGTGCCGACCGTCTTCGGTCAGGCGATTGGCCAGCACGCATCCCGCCGATCCCGCACCGACGATGACATAATCGAATTCCTGCATCAGTAAGGTGCCTCGACATCGCCAAGCGCGACATACACACTCTTGATCTGGGTGTAGTGATCGAGCGCCGCGCGGCTGTTTTCCCGTCCGATCCCCGATTGCTTGTAGCCGCCGAACGGTAGCTCGATCGGTGTGACGTTATATTGGTTGATCCAGCACGTACCGGCTTCCATCCGCGCGATCACCCGGTGTGCACGGGCCAGATCGCGGGTGAAGACGCCCGCCGCCAGCCCGAAGTCGCTGGCGTTGGCGCGCGCAACCACCTCGTCTTCGTCCACGAAGTCGAGGACGGCCATGACGGGGCCGAAAATCTCTTCCCGCACGATCGTCATCGCATCCTGGCAACCGACAAACACAGTCGGCTCGACGAAAGCGCCACGGTGCAAGGCGCCGTGGGTGGCGCGGCGACCGCCGACAAGGATCTCCGCGCCTTCCCGCCGCCCTGTCTCGATATAAGACAGCACCTTGTTCATGTGAGGCTCCGAAATCAGTGCCCCCACGTCCGTTCGCGGGTCCAGCGGATCGCCGATCGTCATGGCCGAAATGCGCGCCTTGAGCCGGGCCAGAAACTGCGTGCGAATACCGCGCTGCACAAAAACGCGCGTGCCGTTCGAGCAGACCTCCCCGGCTGAATAGAAGTTGGCCAGCAACGCCGCGGACACCGCATTGTCGATATGCGCGTCGTCGAACACGATCAGCGGCGATTTGCCGCCCAGCTCGAGCGTGACGTATTTCAGCGTCGCCGCGGCATCGGCCATGACCCGCCGTCCCGTTCCCACTTCACCCGTCAGCGACACCTTGCGGATGTCGGGCGATCGGGTCAGGAGCTGTCCCGTGTCGCGTGCCCCCTGAACGACGTTGAACACGCCGTCGGGCAGCCCCGCCTCGCGGAAGATCGCCGCGAGCCTGATCGCGGTCAGCGGGGTCAGTTCGGCGGGTTTGAAGATCATCGCGTTGCCGCACGCCAGCGCGGGTGCCGCCTTCCAGCAGGCGATCTGAAGCGGATAGTTCCACGCACCGATGCCCGCCACGATCCCCAGCGGTTCGCGGCGGGTGTAACCGAAGGCGCTCGGGCCGAGATCGACGCTCTCGCCCGTCATCGTTGCCGCCAGCGCCGCGAAATAGTCCAGCGCGTCGGCGCCGGATGCGACATCGACGCTCGACGTCTCGGCGATCGGCTTGCCCGTATCCAACGTTTCGAGGCGCGCGAGCGCGGCATTGTCCCGCCGCAGCAGTTCGGCCGCGCGCCGCAGGACCT
>NZ_JABXXR010000082.1 GCF_013376175.1 Ameyamaea chiangmaiensis | reverse complement strand
CCAGCAGTCCCGACGCCGGCATGCCGGCCAGGGCTCCGAGGCCCACGCACAGCAGCAGGGCGCCCAGTGTCTTGTGGTCCAGATGGGCACGCATGCGCACGAACGGCACCAATACGCCCCACGCGGCAACAACCGCGCCCGTCACGAAAAACAGCGCCGACGTGCTGGCGCGCGCCCCGTGGCTGTGAGGCAGGGTGGAACGGTCGATCGGCATGGCGGCGGGAACCCGGAGCAGCAGGACAGCCGCGTAACGTGGCGCCTGCCTTCGGGCGAACGCAAGCCCCACGCGCGTCGGTGCCGTGTGGGTGCGGAACCTGATGCGGGTCCTGGCGCTTATCCCTTTCGCGCTGTGGTGGTCGTTATCGCACGCCAAGCCTCGGGTGCAGATCGCCCCAAGGAGTCGGATGACAGAGAACGCTTCCACCGCACGGAGCGACGCGGACGTCGCGGTGCCGGCTGCCGCGACACCGAACGAGCTGCTGTCGTTCTATCGCTCCGAAATCCGGTTTGAGAGCGAGGTCGTCAACGGCCGTCTTCAGGCCCTTCTGGGATCGCAGGCGTTTCTGGTGATCGCCTACGCCACGTCGATGACGGGGTCGACCAAGCGCTGGGGGGACAGCATGGTGCTGTTGATCCCGCCCCTGCTGTCGCTGCTCGGCTTCGTGCTGGCGCTCCCGGGCATCCGGGCCGGTTACGCGGCCATTGCCAAGTGGGAGGGCAAGCAGCGTGCCCTGCACGATCGCATGCCGTGCCTGATGGATTACACCCTCGCCCCGAACGAGGACGAGACCCGCGACATGATGCGACGCGGCCAGAGAGGGGCGCTGTTCGCCCATCAGGCCCCGTACGTGTTTCTGGTGGCGTGGACGATCTTCGCCGGTCTGCCGTTTTACCTGTACCTGAAATAGACAGCGCCGCGTTGCGGGCTGCCGCGATCAGAGCACGCCCATCAATGCCTCGCCCATACGGGCCGGACTGTCCGCGACGGCGACACCGGCCGAGCGCAGGGCATCGATCTTGGCGGCGGCGGTATCGTCGCCGCCCGATACCACGGCTCCGGCGTGACCCATGCGCCGACCCGCTGGGGCCGTCGCGCCGGCGATGAAACCCGCGACCGGCTTCTTCACGCGCGAGTGCTTCAGGAAATCGGCGGCCAGAAGCTCGGATGTTCCGCCGATCTCGCCGATCAGCAGGATCGACGATGTCTCCGGATCGGCCAGGAACAGCTCCAGCACCTCGATGAAATCCAGCCCTTTGACAGGGTCCCCTCCAATGCCCACACAGGTCGTCTGGCCAAGTCCGAGGGCGGTGGTTTGCGCCACGGCTTCGTAGGTCAGGGTGCCGGACCGTGACACGATGCCCACCTGTCCGCGCTGATGGATCGCGCCGGGCATGATACCGATCTTGCATTCGCCCGAGGTGATGATGCCCGGGCAGTTCGGACCGATCAGCAGGCTGGAAGACGTGTCCAGTGCCGCGCGGACACGCACCATGTCCAACACGGGAATGCCTTCGGTGATGCACACAATCAGCGGAATTTCGGCGGCTATCGCTTCGAGGATCGCATCCGCCGCGCCCGGGGGCGGGACATAGATCACGCTGGCGTCCGCGTCCGTCGCGCTGCGGGCGTCGGCGACGGTGTCGAACACAGGCAGGCCCAGATGCGTCTGGCCGCCCTTGCCGGGTGTGACGCCGCCGACCATGCGCGTGCCATAGGCAAGGGCCTGTTCGGCGTGGAACGTGCCCTGCGCGCCGGTAAAGCCCTGCGTGATGACGCGTGTGTCGCGGTTGACTAGGATCGCCATCAGCCGTTCCTCCGTTCGCGCACGGCGGCCACCGCCAGTCGCGCCGCTTCCCCAAGGTCGCTGGCGACCTGCACCGGCAGGCCGGACTCGGCAAGCATCGTCAGCCCTTCGTCGACGTTCGTGCCGGCCAGACGCACGACGAGCGGCACGGACAGCCCGACCTCCCGGCTGGCGGCGATCACGGCCTCGGCGATCACGTCGCATCGCATGATGCCGCCGAAGATGTTGACCAGAATACCTTCGACCGACGTATCGGCCAGCAGGATACGAAAGGCCGCCGTCACCCGTTCGCGTGAGGCACCCCCGCCGACATCGAGGAAATTGGCCGGCTTTTCGCCCTCGAGATGGATCAGATCCATCGTTGCCATCGCCAGGCCCGCCCCGTTGACCATGCACCCGATCGTGCCGTCCAGGCCGACATAGGACAGGCCGTGGCGCGAGGCTTCCTGTTCGCGCGGGTCTTCCTCGTTGGGGTCGCGCAGTTCCTCGAGCTCCGGGTGGCGGAACAGGGCGTTGTCGTCAAAACTCATTTTCGCATCGAGCGCGATCAGATCGCCGTCCGGCGTTACCACCAGCGGGTTGATCTCGATCATCGCGGCATCGAGGTCGACGAACGTGTCGTACACGCCGCCGACCAGTCGTGCGAACGCGGCGATCGAACGGCCCCGCAGGCCAAGGCGCGTGGCAAGACCCCGGGCCTGATGCGGCTGGAATCCCAGTAACGGGTCGATCGCTTCGGTCAGGATGCGCTCGGGTGTCTCGGCCGCGACATCCTCGATCGCCATGCCGCCGGCTTCCGACGCGACCAGCGTCAGGCATCGCCGGGCCCGGTCGACCAGCAGCGAGAGATACAGTTCGCGCTCGATCGCGCAGCCGGCCTCCATATACAGCCGTCGCACGCACCGACCGGCGGGACCGGTCTGCTTGGTGACCAGCACGTGATCGAGCATCGACAGGGCATTGGCCTCGGCCTCGTCCGGCGAGCGGACCAGACGCACGCCGCCGCGCCGCTCCGGATCGCCAAGGACATGGCCCGCGCCACGCCCGCCGGCATGGATCTGCGCCTTGATGACGCCCAGCGGCGCGCCGAGGTCGTGGAAAATCTGCCGGGTCTCGTCGGCCGAGCGCGCGACCCGGCCTGGCGGCACCTTTACGCCACGCGCGCCAAGCAGTGCCTTGGCCTGATATTCGTGTATGTCCATCCCCGATCTTTCTTGTTTATTAGCGGGACAAAGGAGTGCGCTCCGACAGTTCCCACATGCAGTCGATAAGTCGAGAGGACAACGTCTCTTCTCCCGCAGACGTGACAGCCGTCTTCGCCGATCGCCCCGAAACCGTGCCGTCGCTCGGGCCGTTGTGTGGACTGGCGACAGGTCGCTTCCCCGCAGGAGATTTACATGAGCGACACGAAGAACACCCCCGATCAGACACGCAATGAGGACGAGGTGGACGAAAGCCTGGAAGAGACCTTCCCCGCCAGCGACGCGCCATCACACACCGATCCCGATAAAAAGGGTGTGGGCGACTAAAACCGTGTCCCTCGCCGTCCATCAATTTCCGGACTTCGATGGAGACTGCCGGCGCTGAACTACCGGTCTCGGAGGAATGTTCAGTCGTGGTCACGACATTGTGGGACACGGGGGCTGTCAAAACATTACTGCGCGCCGGATCGCCAGTGCGAGCTGCGATTCGCGTGATTTCTGCATGTTCGTCTGCGTGATGAGTCTATTGCCCGGCATCGCGTCAGGGCGGAGAGGGCGAGTGATGGGGGAGAGGCTGTGGACCACGCAACGAATTGGCTGACTTCCTGCGCTATCAGGAGAGCACTGTTCGCCGGATGGTGAGCCAGTACCCAGAACGTCTCCCGCCGCGTGTGGCCGGGCCGGGGCGCCCTCGCTGGAGTCCGGAGACGGTCAAGAACTGATCAATGAGACCGGCTGCAATCTCGACATCACGGGTCGGACGCCCACGACTGCGGACAGTATGATTTTGTTCTCACGCCTTCGTGACTACGCCAAACTACACCAAAGGCAGTAATAGGTCCTTGATTTTACAAGGATACTGGTGCCCCCAGTAGGATTTGAACCCACGACCTACCGCTTACAAGGCGGTTGCTCTACCACTGAGCTATAAGGGCATGCCCCGCTTTAAGCAGCGCACGGCGGATATGTCCAGCCACAACCGTTGGGCCGCGGGCGCAGCGGTCGGGCGGTGGAAAGCCGGGAAAGGGTGAGGGGCATGGCGCAGAAATTGCGTGGGGGTGTGCGGCGCGGTGTCGTTGCCGGGGTTATCGCGCTGCTGGTGACTAGCGTGTCGGGACGGACGGGGGCGGAGCCTTCCGGCATGGTGCGTGATGGCGACGGCTTCGTCGAGGGGCGTTACCAGAGCCCGGCCGGACCAGTGCTGCGCCTGCCAGTCGCGCGCATGTTTAACGATAATGGTGCGTTCCTGACGCTCGGCGATGAGTCCGCGGCGATCGGCGGGTTTTACGATGCGGCGGGAACGGCGGTTCATCGTGGCCTGTCGATCGTGGGGCAGCCATATGGGAACTATAACGCCGGCTGTACGCTGTGCGTGTTCTCCACGTCCGACGGGTATGACGGCGGGGGCGCGCAGGCTGCGCTGTCGGGTCTGGACTATCGCGCGGGTGCCGGCGCCGTCGCGCACGGGGATCTGGCCGTCGCCGGTTTCTATCATTTCGATGAAAACGCCCCGGCGCGGATCACGGCGGCTGTCGCGTCGTTCGACGCGGACGGTCTGACCCTGGCGCAGCCGATGACGGACGAGCAGATGGCCGTCCTCCATCCGGGCATGTATATCGCGACGAACGCGATTGATCCGGCACGTCCTACGACCGGGCCCGATGGCGTGCCGACGAACGTCGCCTACTGGGCGTTTCTCAAGTCGTGGGATCAGCGGCACCTGCGTGTCTGGGGATGGGCGGTTCCGGGCGGGAGTGACCGGGCCGGCCAGGTGCCCGATGTTCGGACGCTTGATCGCACCAAGTCGCGTTACCCTGGTCCGATGGCGTTTATCGGCGTGCCGGCCAAGGTGTTTTCGGAAAACAATTATATCCTGTTCGATGGCGACCGCATCTACGGCGATCACGCGACGGCCGTGGCCAACGCGTATGAGCGAAACGAAGTCGATTTTCGCGGGACGCGCTTCGATCGGCCCCACAGCCTGTCGTTTCACGGGGTGACGACGTCCTACCAGTGCCTGCCCTGCGCAACGGACGCGGCCTCGGACGAGAGTTATGCTTATCTGGTCAACGGACCGGGTCTGCCGCGCGCCTATGTCGCGCAGGTGTATGGCGACGGCCTCGAATTCCAGGGCTATTCCAGCTTTATTCCCGGTAACGGCGCGCCTTGGCCCGGGACGGCGGGTGCCACGCACATCATGGCCAGTTTCGCCTCCGCCTTGCCGAGCAACAACACCCTGCTGCTGAGCCAGTGGGTGCTGCGCAACGCGACGGCGACGGGGGACTGGCGCGACTATGAACTGCGCATCGGCGGCCAGATCGACGCCACGCGGGATCGGCGACGCGGGCTGATCGGCGGCTCGCCGATGGGCAGCATCGCCTTCAATTACAACGGACAGCATTTTGGCGGCTGGTGCGGTCTCGGCAACAACGCCAATCCCGGTCTGTGTCAGGAAGGCGATGGCACGACGGATTTTGCCGCCCGTGCGACGTTCGACACAGATGCCGTCGTGCGGGGAACGATGGCGGCGTCGACCTATGCCGCGACGTCGGCAAAGCCGGTTCTGGCGGCCATCCGTGCGGCACCGCACGCGGAAGGCGATCGCGTGTGGTGCCACGACTGCCTCAACGCGCGACAGGTGGCCGGTCACGGCACCGGACGCTGGATCTTCCTCGACAGTGCCGGGGTGTGGCGTAGTGACGACGGGGAACGCGCGACATTCTGAGCCCGGAGGGTCTGGAGCGCCGGCGGAATTTTTTTGAACGATCCGGCGGACGTGGCGTTGGGAGCGCGACGGTGTTCAACAACCGCCTCCGCAGGGGGGCACGCGGCCGGGCAAATGCCCGGGGCCACGCGCGCGGTAGCAACTGACCGGAGGTCACATCCGGTCAACTCCCGCACTTCACCGCCCGTATTGCCGATCCGACCGAAGGAGAGTCCCATGACGTACCAGACCGTCAATCCGTATACCGAACAGGTAGTGAAGACCTATCCGGGCCACACCGACCAGCAGGCGTTCGACGCGCTGGCACGTGCCGATGCCGCGTTCCGTTCGCCCACATGGGGGCAGGGGCCGCTCGAGAACCGGACCAGGGTATTGTCGAAGATCGCCGACCTGTTCGAGATGCGCGCCGAGGAACTGGCCCACGCGGCCACGATCGACATGGGCAAGCGCCTTGAAGACGCGAAGGACGAAGTGAAGCTGTGTGGTGGTATCGCACGATACTACGCCGACAACGCGCATGAATTCCTCAAGCCCACACCATACAAGACGTCGATGGGCGATGCCTGGGTGGAGAACGCGCCGATCGGGACGCTCGTCGCGGTCGAGCCGTGGAACTTCCCCTTTTACCAGCTGATCCGCGTGGTCGGGCCGGCCTTTGCCATCGGTAATTCCGTACTGATCAAGCACGCCGAGGGTGTGCCGCAGTGCGCCGAGCTGTTTGAGTCCCTTGTGCGTGACGCCGGCGCGCCAGACGGCGCCTGCGTCAACCTGTTCATCACGCCGGATCAGGTCGAAGCCCTGATCGGTGATGACCGCGTGCAGGGCGTTGCCCTGACGGGCTCCGAGCGCGCGGGCACGGCGGTCGCCGCCACGGCGGCGAAGCAGCTGAAGAAGTCGACCATGGAACTGGGCGGCATGGACGTGTTTGCCGTGCTCGACGATGCCGATCTGGCGCGTGCGATCGAAATCGGCACTGTCGCCCGCCTGTCCAACGCCGGGCAGGTGTGCACCGCCGCCAAGCGCTTCGTCGTGCACGAGAGTGTGGCCGAATCGTTCGTTGAGGGGCTGAAGGCGGAGTTCGCCAAGGTCCGCATGGGCGACCCGCTGGACAAGGACACCACGTTCCAGCCGATGTCGTCCAGGCGCGCGCTTGAAACCATCGAGGAACAGGTCAAAGACGCCGTCAAGCACGGCGCCAAGGTTCTGGTCGGCGGCAAGCGGGCCGATCATCAGGGCTTCTTCTACGAGCCGACGATCCTGACGGGCATCGATCGCGATAACCCCGCGTTCCGTACCGAGTTCTTCGGCCCGGTGGCGCAGGTCTATGTCGTGCGCAACGACGACGAACTGGTCGTGCTGGCCAACGACTCGCGCTACGGGCTGGGGGGATCGATCTTCTCGAAGGACGAGAAGCGCGCACGCGCGCTGGCTTCGCGGATCGAGACGGGGATGGTCTTCATCAACCAGTGGACCAGCACGGCGCCGGAACTGCCGTTCGGGGGCGTCAAGCGGTCGGGCTATGGCCGCGAGCTTGGCGATCTGGGGATCATGGAGTTCGTCAATCGCAAGCTGGTGGTGGTCGCGCCCGCGGGCTGACCACCATCGCGTTGACCACTCCCATGCATGGCGTTGCGCGCTACCGGTTGACCCTGTCGGCCGGGATCGCGAGCGTCAGGCCCACCCCCAGCAGCGCGAGCAGCACGAGGCCGTAGAGTGCCGCGTCCGTGCTGCCCGTCGCATCCTTGATCCATCCGACCAGATAGGGGCTGAGAAAACCGGCCATCTGGCCAAGCGAGTTGATCAGCGCGACGCCACCGGCCGCCGCCGCCGGGCTGAGATAGCCGTTGCTCAGTGGCCAGAACAGCGGAAGGCCCGACAGCGCCCCCGCCGTCGCCAGCGACAGTCCTGCGATAGAAAGCACGGCGCTGTCGTGAAACAACCCCGACAGCGTCAGGCCGCCCGCGGCCATCAGCAGTGGCACGGCCAGGTGCCACCGGCGCTCGCGCCGTCGGTCGGCCGAGCGTCCGGCCACCACCATGAACAGCCCCGCCGCGCCGTAGGGGATGGCGGAGAGCCAGCCGATGGTGTTCGCGTCGTGGAACCCGATCGTACGGATGATGGTCGGCAGCCAAAAATTGATCGCGTAGACGCTGCTTTGAAGACAGAAATACAGCGCGCCCAGCTGCCAGATCGCGGGCGTGCGCGCCACGTCGGCAAAACGGTCGACGACACGCGGCGGTCGGCGCGCGCGATCCTCTGCCAGTGCCGCCTGCAATGCCGATCGCTCGGCGTTGGTCAGCCAGCCGACGTCGGCCGCATCGTCGCGCAGGAACAGTGCCATGCCGACGCCGAGCAGTATGGTCGGCACCCCTTCCAGCAGGAACAGCCACTGCCAGGCCGCGAGACGGCCGCCGTTTCCATCGAAATGGCTGAGGATTAGGCCGGACAGCGGGCCGCCGAGAACGCCCGACAGCGGGATCGCCGCCATGAACAGCGTCAGGGCCCGCCCCTGACGTTCGGCCGGGAACCAGCGGGTGAGATAAAGCACCATGCCGGGGAAAAAGCCGGCCTCCGCCGCGCCGGTCAGAAGGCGCAGGACATAAAAGCTGGTTGCGTCATGCACCAGAAGAAGCGCGGTCGATAATGTGCCCCACGCGACCATGATGATGGCCAGCCACCGCCGCGCCCCGATCCGGACGAGCATCAGATTGCTGGGCAATCCGCACAGGATATAGCCCAGAAAGAAAATCCCGGCCGCCAGACCGTACTGGGTTTCGGTCATGTGGAGCGCCCCGAGCATCTGCAGCTTGCCGAAGCCGACATTCACGCGATCGAGGTAATTAAACAGGTAGCAGACGAAAATATACGGGATCAGAAACAGGGTGACTTTGCGGAAAGCGGCATCCCGTGCCTGCGATGTGACGGAGGCGGGCGGCGTTGTATCGGGCATTGTGGGCACCTGTTATTTCTTGTCGGGACCATATGATCCGGCTGAACGCTAGCGCGCCCATCGCGGCGTGCGAAGGGTCAGGCCAGTTATGATCACGATCGCGGGCGATCAGGCTTTGCTGTGCCGATACCCGCATCCGCGTGGCGGCTCAGTGCTTTAATGTCCGATGTGCCTCTCCACGGGTCGTAATCAGGAGTTCTGTCATGAACAGACCGCATTTCGTCGAGATACCCGCACGCGATCTTCGCGCGGCCCGCGCGTTCTACAGCGCCGTCTTCGGCTGGACGTTCCATGCCTTCGGCCCCAGCTATGCCGCCACGCAGCGCGAGGGGGGCGAGGCGGTCAATATCGGCCTGCAGGGCGATCCGTCCGAGGCGCCGCCGGTGCCGCTGGTGGTGATCGAGGTGCCGGATCTGGACGCCAGCCTGAGCGACGTGACGCAGGCGGGCGGCGTGATCACAAAGCCGATCTTCAGCTTCCCCGGTGGCCGGCGGTTTCATTTTCGCGATCCGGACGGCAATGAGCTTGCGGCGTGCGAGGTGGCGTAAGTGCGCGGCCCTGCCGATGGCGGGGGCGGGCAAGCCCGTCTATAGTGTCGGGATCGAAACCGGAGGTCCGTCCATGAGTCTCGCCCCTTATGCCGTGCAGCGCGCGACGGCGCGTGGCCGTCTGCATGACGAGGCGGAATCCGTCACCCGGTCGCCATGGCAGCGCGACCGCGATCGCGTGATCCATTCGGCCGGCTTCCGGACACTGCAATACAAGACGCAGGTCTTCATCAATCACGAGGGCGATTTCTTTCGCACGCGCCTGACCCATTCGCTGGAAGTCGCGCAGATCGCACGGTCCATCGCGCGCACCCTGCGGCTGGACGAGGACCTGACCGAGGCGCTGGCGCTGGCGCATGACCTGGGCCACACACCCTTCGGCCATGCGGGCGAGGACGCGCTGAAGGTCGTGATGCGCGACTGGGGCGGCTTCGATCACAATACGCAGTCGATCCGGCTGGTGACGATGCTGGAACGGCGCTACCATGCGTTCGACGGCCTGAACCTGACGTTCGAGACGCTGGAGGGGCTGGCCAAGCACAACGGGCCGGTCAAAAAGCCCTCGCCCTACCTGCGGGCGTATGACGCGGAGCACGCGCTTGACCTCGACACCTATGCCTCGGCCGAGGCGCAGGTCGCGGCAATGGCCGACGACATTGCCTATCACGGCCATGACATGGATGACGGTTTCCGCGCCGGCCTGCTGACGCTGGACGACGTGGCCGACCTGCCGCTGGTCGGCGAAGCGCTGCGCGAGGCCCGGGCGGGCATCCGTCTCCCCGTGAACGAGGACACCCAGAACCGCCTGCGGCACGAGACGGTCCGCCGGGTGATCGATCGTCTGGCGTCGGACCTGACCGCGCAGACGGCGCGCAATCTGGATGCCCTCGCCCCCGCCTCGGTCGACGACATCCGCCGCGCGGCCGCCCCCGTGGTGGGGTTCAGCCCGGAGATCGCGTCGGCCAACGCGGCCATCCGCGCCTTTCTGTACGAGCGGATGTACCGCCACTGGCGCGTGCGCCGCATGACGCGCAAGGCGCGGCAGGTGACCGAGGCGATCTTCACGATTCTGAGCGACGAGCCGACCTTGCTGCCCGACCTGTGGCGCGCGCGGGCCGACGCGCAGGATGCCGCGGGCTTGCGCCATGTGGTCGCGGATTATATCGCCTCCATGACCGATCGCTTCGCGATGGAGGAATATCGTCGCCTGACGGATCTTTCCGTCGCGGGGTGATCCCCCTGTCGCATCGCGGCGTGTTATCTGGTCGCCTTGTGTTGTCGTTTTCCTGTCCCGGGACCCGGAGCCCTATGTCTGACTGTCTGTTCACCCGTTATCGCGCGCATGTCCTTCAGGCTGTCCGGCAGATCGTCCCCGACGTGCCGGACGAGATCGCGGCCCGTATCGAACTGACACCCACGCGCGAGGCCGCGCACGGCGACATGGCGACGAACGCGGCGCTTTTGCTGGCCAAGAGCGCGCGGCGGCGACCGGCCGAGATCGCCGGGGAACTGGCGGCCGTGCTGGCGGCCGTGCCCGGCGTGATCCGGGCCGAGCCGGCGGGCCCAGGCTTCGTGAACATCTCGCTCGCCGCGGAGGAATTCCGCGCCCTCGTGCCGACGGTTCTTGCGCGGGGCGAGTCGTTCGGCGACAGCACGATCGGCGGCCAGCAGCCGGTGAACGTCGAGTACGTCTCCGCCAACCCGACCGGGCCGATGCATGTCGGCCATTGCCGTGGCGCCGTGGTCGGCGACGCGCTGGCCAACCTGATGATCAAGGCCGGCTTCGCGGTCACCAAGGAATATTACATCAACGACGCGGGCGCGCAGGTCATCGCCCTGGCCTGGGCGACCTACTGGCGCTACCTCCAGGCCATCGGCTCGCCCCTTGATGAAGAGGCGTACGCGGCGCAGGTGCCCGGCGGCCTTCAGTACCGTGGCGACTATCTGATCCCCGTCGGTGCGGCACTGGCCGAACGGCACGGCACGTCGCTGGCCGCTCCCGGCGGCGGGGTGGCCGCGCCCGAGGTGTGGCTCGAGACCGTGCGCACGACGGCGGTCGAGATGATGATGGCCGCCATCCGCGACGATCTGGCGGCGCTGGGTGTGCATCACGACGTGTTCACCAGCGAGGCGAAGATCCTGGCGCAGGGCGTGCCTGACAGCGCGATCGCGCGGCTGGGCCAGATGGGCCTGTTGTACGAAGGTGTGCTGGAGCCGCCCAAGGGCAAGCTGCCCGAGGACTGGGAGGCGCGCCCGCAGACCCTGTTCCGTTCGACCGAATTCGGCGACGACATCGACCGGCCGCTGCGCAAGTCCGACGGGTCGAACACCTATTTCGCCAACGACATCGGCTATCATGCCGACAAGGCGGCGCGCGGTGCGGCATTGATGATCGACGTGTGGGGCGCGGACCATGGCGGTTACGTCTCGCGCATGAAGGCCGCGGTGGCGGCCCTGGTCGGCGGCCAGTCGGAACTGGCGGTGCTGCTGTGCCAGATCGTGCGGATCGTGCGCAATGGCGAGCCGGTGCGCATGTCCAAGCGCGCCGGCACGTTCGTGACCCTGCGCGACCTGATCGACGAGGTCGGGCGCGATGCGGTGCGCTTCACCATGCTGACGCGCAAGGCGGACGCGCAGATGGAATTCGACCTCGACCAGGTCGTGGCCCAGACCCGCGACAACCCGGTGTTCTACGTCCAGTACGCCCATGCGCGCTGCCGGTCGGTGCTGCGCGCGGCGGCGGCCCTGCTGGGGGACGACGCGGTGCGCCCGGCGCAACTGGCAGGCGTTGATCTGGCCACGCTGGCGGGTGATGCCGAAATCGACACGCTGCGGCGCATCGCCCAATGGCCCCGCGTGGTGGAAGCCGCCGCGACAGCGCGCGAGCCGCATCGCGTCGCGTTCTATCTTCAGGATCTGGCGGGCGACTTCCACGCGCTGTGGAATCGCGGCCGCGACGAAACCACGCTGCGCTTCCTCCAGGAAGACGCGCCGGACGTGACGCGCGCCAAGGTTGCGCTTGTCGAGTCGATCGCGACCACGATCCGGTCCGGCCTTGCCGTGCTGGGTGTCGAACCGGTGGAGGAAATGCGATGACCGATCCCACACACGACGACACCAACAGCCGCATCGACCGCACCCGCGAACGGATGAGCGCGGACTACGACGACGCACCCCGCCGCAAAACCGGCGGTGGCGGCTGGCGCGCGGCGGTCGACC
>NZ_JABXXR010000081.1 GCF_013376175.1 Ameyamaea chiangmaiensis | reverse complement strand
AGCTTCAGCTCGCCCAACTGGCCGAGCGCGCGGGCGTCGCCTCCCTGCCGATCGTGGCGGGCCAGACACCCGTCGAGATCGCCCAGCGCGCGATGGAGACGGGGCGGCGCGAGGGGTATGACATCGTCATCCTCGACACCGCCGGTCGCCTGTCGATCGACGAGGCCCTGATGGAGGAGGTGCGGCAGGTCCGCGCCGTGACGTCACCGGCCGAGACGCTTCTGGTCGTCGATGCGATGACCGGTCAGGACGCCGTCAACACGGCCAAGGCCTTCAACGAGGCCGTGGGCGTGACCGGCGTGGTCATGACCCGCATGGACGGCGACGCCCGTGGTGGCGCGGCGCTGTCGATGCGTGCGATGACCGGCGCGCCGATCAAGCTGACCGGGTCGGGCGAGAAGCTCGACGCGCTCGAGGAATTCCACCCCGAGCGCGTGGCCGGCCGGATTCTCGGTCTGGGTGATATCGCGGGTCTGGTCGAAAAGGCCGCCGATACCCTCGACCACGAGGAAAGCGAGCGGATCGCGCAGAAGATGCTGCGCGGCAAGTTCGACCTTGACGACTATGCCGCCCAGATCCGCCAGATCAACAAGATGGGGTCGATCTCCGGCATTCTCGGCATGCTGCCCGGCATGGGCAAGCTCAAGGATGCGCTGGGCGACAAGGAGCTCGACACGTCGATCTTCAAGCGCCATCAGGCCATCATCTCGTCCATGACGAAGGCGGAGCGTGCCACGCCCGCCATCATCAAGGCCTCGCGCAAGAAGCGCATCGCCGCCGGATCGGGAAGCACTGTTCAGGACGTCAACAAGCTGCTGAAGCAGTTCGACGACATGTCCACGATGATGAAGCGGATCAACAAGCTCGGCATGAAGGGTCTCATGCGCCAGGGCATGTCCGCCCTCATGCCCAAGGGGGCGATGCCGCCGGGCGGGAAACCGCCGGGTGGGCCGTTCCGCTGAACGCCAGCCCCCCTTGACCGCGTTTTTCAGGTTTTCTTTGGAGTTATGTGAATGAGCCTCAAGATTCGTCTCGCCCGTGCCGGCGCCAAGAAGCGCCCGTACTACCACATCGTGATCGCCGACAGCCGCAGCCCGCGCGACGGCCGTTTCATCGAGAAGGTGGGCGCGTACAACCCGATGCTGCCGTCCGACCACGCCGAGCGCGTGCGTCTGGTCAACGAGCGCATCACGCACTGGCTGTCGCAGGGCGCTCTGCCGACCGATCGCGTCGCGCGTTTCCTCGGCAATGCCGGTCTGGTCGAGAAGCCGACCTATAACGAGCAGCCCAAGAAGTCCGCGCCGAAGAAGCGCGCGCAGGAGCGTGCGGCTGCTGCCGCCGCTGCTGCCGCGGCCTGAACGACGGACGCTGAAAGCGGACTGACCTTCTGATGGCGGATACACCCATCCTGCTGGCGGTGATCGGACGGCCACACGGCGTGCGCGGACTCGTGCGCGTGCAGTGTCATGCTGCCGATCCGGCCAGTCTGGAAGGGTATGACGCGCTGTTCGACGATCGCGGTCGTCGCTGGACCCTCCGGTGGCGGGGAGAGGGCATTGCCGAACTGCGCGATGCCGACGGGCGTGTTCTGGCCGATCGGGATGCGGCACAGGCGATGGTCAACCAGCGCCTGTCCGTTGAGCGGGCGGCTTTGCCGGAGACGGACGACGGCGAGTTCTACCACACGGACCTGATCGGCCTCGAGGCGTTCGAGGGCGATCGGTCGTGGGGGCGGGTCAAGGCGGTGCACGATTTTGGCGCGGGCACGATCCTGGAGATCGGGGCCGGGCTGATGCTGCCGTTCACGCTGGCCTGTGTGCCTGTGGTCGATCTGGCGGGAGGGCGGATCACCGTCAGCCTGCCGGATGAACTCGAGGTGCCGGGAGAGCTTGAGGACAGTGTCGAGACCGGGGTGACGCCATGACCTGGCGGGCCGAGGTTCTGACGCTGTTCCCCGAGATGTTCCCCGGACCGCTGGGGCAGTCTCTGGCAGGTCGCGCGCTGGCCGACGGCGTGTGGTCGCTGCGGACGCATGACATTCGGGCTCATGGCCTGGGGCGTCATCGTGCCGTCGATGACACGCCGTTCGGTGGCGGGGCGGGCATGGTGATGCGTCCCGACGTTCTGGACGCCGCCCTGTCGGCCGTCATGGCGTCCGTACCGCAGGGAACCCCGGTCGTCTATCCGACGCCGCGCGGTCGCCTTCTGCGTCAGGCGGACGTGCGGCGCTATGCCGGGGGGACGGGTGTGGTGGTCCTGTGCGGTCGCTACGAAGGGATCGACGAGCGCCTGCTCGAGGCCCGTGCGATCGAACAGGTCTCCATCGGCGACTATGTCCTGTCCGGGGGCGAACCCGCGGCGATGGTCATGCTCGATGCCTGCGTCCGGCTGCTGCCGGGCGTCATGGGATCGGCCCTCAGCGGGGAGGAGGAGAGCTTCTCCGACGGCCTGCTGGAGTATCCGCTTTATACACGGCCGGAAACGTGGGAGGGGCGCTCCGTGCCCGATATCCTGCTGTCCGGTCATCACGCTGCGATCGCCCGCTGGCGGCACGCGGCATCTGAAATGGCGACACGGCAGCGGCGGCCCGATCTCTGGGCCGTCCACGCCGGGCGCGCTGGCCGGGCGGGGGATGATCTTCCGAACCAGCCGGGCCAGTGTGGCCCCACGCACTGATTGTTTTGAACCGAGGACCCGACATGAACATTATCCAGCAGTACGAGGCCGATGAGATCGCCCGTCTTTCCGCCGCCCGCGCGGTGCCTGAATTCGAAGCCGGCGACACCGTTCGCGTGTCGGTGCAGGTCGTCGAAGGCGAGCGCAAGCGTATCCAGGCGTATGAAGGCGTCGTGATCGCCCGTTCCAACAAGGGCCTGAACAGCAACTTCACCGTTCGCAAGATCTCCAACGGCGAAGGTGTCGAGCGCGTGTTCCCGCTCTATGCCCCCACGATCGCGGAAATCAAGGTCGTGCGTCGCGGCAAGGTGCGTCGCGCGAAGCTGTATTACCTGCGTGGCCGCAGCGGCAAGTCGGCGCGTATCGCCGAGCGTCCGCGTGACGTGGTGGCCCCCGCGGCCCAGTAAAGGCGGCGCGGCACCAGCCGCACCCCCCTTGTTCTTTCCCCCGGGGGAGAACATCTCAACGTCAGTTGATCGGGTCGCGCGCCCGGTGGGTTTTCCCGCCGGGCGCTGCCCTGTTTACCCAGTATTTTCGGAGACGCCCTGATGACCCCGCGCACCCTGTTCGACAAGATCTGGGATAGTCACGTGGTCGAGCGTCTCCCCGACGGTACGGCCATTCTGTATATCGATCGCCACCTCGTCCACGAGGTGACAAGCCCCCAGGCGTTCGAGGGCCTGCGTCTGGCCGGCCGCCGTCTGCGCCATCCCGAAGCGACGATCGCGGTCGTCGATCACAACGTTCCGACATCGGACCGCACCCTGCCGATCCTGGAGGCCGAAAGCCGCAATCAGATTGAGACGCTGGAGCGCAACGTCGTCGAATTCGGCGTGCCGTATTTCCCGCTCCTGTCGTCCAATCAGGGGATCGTCCACGTGGTCGGGCCGGAGCAGGGAATCTCGCTGCCTGGCATGACGATCGTCTGCGGCGATTCCCACACCTCGACCCACGGCGCGATGGGCTCGCTGGCCTTCGGCATCGGTACGTCCGAGGTCGAACACGTCATGGCGACGCAGACCCTGCTTCAGAAGCCGGCGAAGAATCTGAAGGTCGTCGTCGAGGGGCAGGTCGGGCCGGGCGTGACTGCCAAGGACATCATGCTGGCGATCATCGGCACGATGGGCACCGCCGGCGGCACGGGCTACGTGATGGAATTCGCCGGCTCCGCGATCCGGGCGCTCGACATGGCCGGGCGCATGACCCTGTGCAATATGTCGATCGAGGCTGGAGCGCGCGCGGGCATGGTGGCGCCGGACGAGACGACGTTCGACTACATCAAGGGCCGGCCCTTCGCCCCCAAGGGCGACGACTTCGATCGCGCTGTCGACTACTGGCGCTCGCTGGCGTCTGACGAGGGCGCCCAGTACGACAAGGTTGTCGAGTTGCGCGCCGAGGACATCGCGCCCAGCGTCACCTGGGGCACCAGCCCGGAAGACGTGCTGCCGATTACCGGCACCGTGCCCGATCCCGCGACCGCGACGGACGAGGCGCGTCGTGCCCAGATGCAGCGTGCCCTGGATTATATGGGCCTAGAGGCCGGGCAGAAGATTGCGGGCACGAAAGTCGACGTGGTGTTCATCGGATCGTGCACCAACAGCCGGATCGAGGATCTTCGTTCGGCGGCCACCATCGTCGGCGAGCGTAAAGTGGCCGAGGGCGTGCGGGCGATGATCGTGCCCGGGTCGGGCAACGTGAAAAAGCAGGCCGAAGAGGAAGGGCTGGACCAGATCTTCCTGGAAGCCGGGTTCGAATGGCGCGAAGCCGGGTGCTCGATGTGCCTTGGGATGAACCCCGATCGCCTGACGCCGGGGCAGCGTTGCGCATCGACGTCGAACCGGAATTTCGAGGGGCGCCAGGGCCCTGGTGGCCGCACGCATCTGCTGTCGCCCGCCATGGCGGCGGCAGCGGCGGTGACGGGCGTGCTGACCGATGTGCGGGAGCTGATCTGAGATGGACAAATTCACCACGCTGAGCGCTCTGGCCGCGCCGCTGCCCGAAGCAAACATCGATACCGACAAGATCATCCCGGCCCGGTTCCTCAAGACGACCAAGCGCACGGGCCTGGGTGTGCATGCGTTCGACGGCATGCGCTACAACGAGGACGGGTCGGAGAAGCCCGACTTCGTGCTCAATCAGGAGCCCTTCCGTCACGCGGAGATCCTGATCACGCATGAGAATTTCGGCTGTGGCTCATCGCGCGAGCACGCGCCGTGGGCGTTGCTGGATTTCGGCATCCGGTGCGTGATCGCGCCTTCGTTTGCCGATATCTTTCACAATAACTGCTTCAAGAACGGAATCCTGCCGATCCGTCTGCCGCGCGCGATCTGTGACGCCCTGATGGAGGATGCACGACTGGGTGCCAACGGCCGCGTCACGGTCGATCTGGCCCGGCAGGTGGTGATCCGGCCGGACGGCGAGGAAATTCCGTTCGAGATCGACCCGTTTCGCAAGCACCTGCTGCTCGAGGGTCTGGACGATATCGGCCAGACCCTTCAGCACGAAAAGGCGATCGACACCTACGAGGCGCAGCGTGCGGAGGAGAAACCGTGGCTGCCCCGTATCGACATGCCGGGCGCGGCGTCGCGCTGAGTCCACGGCGTTCCAGACCATCAGGGAGTATCCGATGACCGTCACCAAGAAATTGCTCGTGTTGCCCGGCGACGGCATCGGCCCCGAAGTCATGCGCGAAGTGGCCAAGGTCGTGTCATGGATGGAGCGTACGCGCGGCATCCGTTTCGAAATTGAAGAGGATCTTGTCGGTGGTGCGTCGCTCGCGGTGCATGGCACGCCGATCCGGGACGAGGTGATCGCCAAGGCGCGTGCGGCCGACGCCGTGTTGTTCGGCTCGGTCGGTGATCCGCGCTGGGCCCATGTCGGGTTCGACAGGCGCCCCGAGGTTGCGATCCTGAAATTGCGTTCGGAGCTGGAGCTTTTTGCGAACCTGCGCCCGGCGCAGGTGTTCGAGGCCCTGGCCGATGCCAGCACCCTCAAGCCCGAGGTCGTCGCCGGTCTGGACATCATGATCGTGCGCGAGACGGTGGGCGGCATCTATTTCGGCGAGCCGCGCGGTATCGAGACGCTGGCGGACGGCACCCGCCGCGGCATCAACACCGAAGTATACACGACCCCGGAGATCGAGCGCGTGGCGCGCGTGGCCTTCGAACTGGCCCGCAAGCGCGGCAACCGCGTGTGTTCGGTCGAGAAATGCAACGTGATGGAATCCGGCCTGCTGTGGAAAGAGGTTGTGACCGACCTGCATGCGCGCGAGTACCCCGACGTCACGCTGTCGCACATGCTGGCCGATAACTGCGCGATGCAGTTGGTGCGCAACCCGCGTCAGTTCGATGTGATCGTGACCGGCAACCTGTTCGGCGATCTGCTGTCTGATCTGGCCTCGATGCTGACGGGTTCGCTTGGGATGCTGCCGTCGGCGACGCTGGGCCCGGTCGCGGCCGACGGGCGTCGCGCGGCACTGTACGAACCCATCCACGGCAGTGCACCCGATATCGCCGGCACCGGGCAGGCCAATCCTCTGGCCCAGATCCTGTCGTTTGCGATGCTGCTGCGGTATTCGCTGGACCGTGGCGACGACGCCGACCTGATCGAGCGCGCCGTGGCCGACGTGCTGGCCAGCGGCCTGCGCACGCCTGACATCATGAGCGAGGGCAAGGCCAGGGTCGGCACGGCGACGATGGGTGACGCGGTGGTGCAGGCGCTCGACCGTATCGCAAAGGCCGGCTGAGGACCGAGCTGCTCGCGTCGAAAGCGTATGCCCTATGTCGAGTCACATTATGCGTGAGCCGTGACTCCATGCGCTTTCAGCGCGGTGTTCGCTGTGTCAATCACGGCCTGCCCGACACTGGCCGTCGCAGGTCGGATGACGATGCGGCGTAACACAGTAAACCGTGATGACGGCTGGGTCTTGTTTCAGCACAGGTACGACGGCGCCCGACGATGATGACGTTGACAGACGATTTTCTGATTCGGTCCACTGCTCTGCGTGTCCTTGACGCCACCTTGCCAAAAGCAGCCTGGACGCATGAGGCACATTTCGGAGTTGCCTTGTGGTTATAGCGATATCGATCTGACCTTGCGACACCCGATGGGCTGCGCGAGGTGATATCGCGTTATAACGTTGCGACCGGCACGGCGAACACGGACACGGAGGGTTATCACCACACCGTCACGGTCGCTTCACTGCGCGCTGCGGCTTTCTGGCTCGGCCGCCATGACGCCGATGCCCCACTTCATGAGGTGCTACAGGCGATCATGAATGCCGAAGAAGGAAAAGCCGCGTGGCTGCTCCTTTATTGGAGGAAAGCGACCCTGTTCAGCCCGGTCGCGCGCCGGAGATGGGTCGCGCCCGACGTGATGATGCTTCCGTTCTGACGCTTGGCGGGTCGCCGGACCCATCAGAGTCGCAACCCGAACCTTGGCCCGATCCCCGTCACGGCCAGATAGAGCGCGACCGTCAGGGCGCAGCCCGCGGCTAGCGCGCTCCAGAAGCCGACGCCGTGTCGCAACAGAAACGGGATCAGGAGAAACATCGGCAGGGACGGCAGCACATACCAGAACGTGGCCTCCGCGTGTGCGGCCATGTTCTGTGTATCGGGCTTGTTGATCCACAGGAAGATCATGCCGAGCACCGAGACCAGCGGCAGGGACGCGACCAGTGCGCCGAACCCGGGAAAGCGCCTGGCCAGAGTGGACGCGACGGCGATCAGCACGCCCGAAATCGCGGCCTTGAGCGCGAACGAAAGCACGGTCAGCCCCCCGAACGCTGTCCCTGATCGATACGCGTGACCAGAAGCTGGTTGATGCGAAAACCGTCGACGTCGACCACTTCAAACCGGAAATTCAGATCGTTGACGCGATCGGCCTTGCGCGCCATGCGGCGCAGGCGGTGCATGACGAACCCGCCGATCGTGTCGAAATTGCCACTGCCCGGCAGCGTATCGATGCCCAGTTCACGCATCACGTCGCCGATCGGCGCGGCCCCGTCGATCAGCCAGGAATGTTCGTCCCGGCGGACGATGGCCTGTTCCTCGAACGGATTGGCCAGGCCGTCCATCAGCGCACCCATGATGTCCTTGTAGGTGATCAGCCCCACGACCAGACCATACTCGTTCACGATCAGCGCGAAACCCGCGCCATGGGCTTCGAACTGGGCCAGCGTGTCCCACAGGTTGAGCGTGTCGGGCAGGGACAGCACATCACGGCGAAGACGCGCGATGTCGCTCTCGCGGTGCACGCCGACGGCCACGACCAGCACGTCCTCGGCGCGGATCGACCCGATGACATTATCCAGGCCGCCGTCGCACAGCGGGTAGCGCGAATAGGGCCGCGCGCGGACCTTGTCGCGCTGGGACTCCACCGTTTCCTGCAGGTCGAGATAGACGATCTCGTCGCGCGGGGTCATGGCGGAGGAGACGGAACGGTCCTGAAGCGCCAGCACGTTCTGGATCATCTGGTGTTCCTGCTCCAGCAGGACGCCGGAGGCGGTGCCGGCCGCCAGGATCGCGCGCAGATCCTCGGGCGTCACCGGTTCGATGGCCGATGCGGCGGGTATGTTCATCAGCTTGAGAACCGCATCGGAGATCCGCGAAAAGATCAGCACGATCGGATACAGCAGTTTCAGCGCGAAGGCAGGGAACCAGCCGACATCCAGCGCCACCTTGTCCGGCGCGTTCATCGCGATCCGCTTGGGCAACAGGTCGGCGAACAGGACGAACAGCCCCGTGACGCCGATGAACGACAGGCCCGACGCGATATGCTCGGCCGCCGCCGGTGCGACGTGCAGCCCGGCCAGGATACCGGCCAGCGGGGGAGCGATGAGTTCGCTGCTGATGATGCCGCCCAGGATGCCGACGGCGTTGAGGCAGATCTGCAGGACCGTGATGACCTGTCCGCTGTTGCGGCGCAACTGCAGAAAGCGCACGGCGCGCGGGTCGCCGGCCTCGGCACGGGAGCGAAGACGCGCGTCCCGTGCGGCGGCGAACGAGATTTCGGACATCGAGATCAGGATGCTGACGCCGATCAGCGCGACCAGCGCCAATACGCCCAGCGTGAGAAGAAGCACGCAGTATCTCCGGGTTCGGCTGCGCCGGGACGGGCGGAGCGGCACCCAGCATAGACAAGCGACGGGACGCAGGCCAGACCGTGCCCGCGTCCCGCGCCCGTCACAGATGGCCGCGGGTCAGTTCGTCGGCCAGCGCCTGGTTGTTGTAGACGACCTTGAGCGCCTCGATAATGGCAGCCGTATCGACCGCGACGGCACGGTTGAGGCTGCCGTCGTAGGCGAAGTCGCCGCCCAGCGAATGGATGTTGCCATCGAAGATCAGCCCGACTGCATGTCCCTGCGCGTCAATGACGGGCGAGCCGGAATTGCCGCCAATGATGTCGTTGGTGGTGACGAAGTCGAAGGGCGTGGCAAGATCGACCCGGTTTTGCGCGTCCTGCCATGCCTTTGTCAGGCGGAACGGATCGGCACCCGTCGCCCGCTTGTAGAGACCGGCGAAATCGGTGAATGCGGGCACATCGTGGCCACGTTCGTTCCAGCCCTTCACGACACCATAGGACACACGCTGGGTGAAGGTGGCGTCGGGATAGGTGTTGGCGCCGTCGCGGGCGAAACGGGCCCGGGCGATGATTTCGGCGGCCTGGCGCATCGGCGCGCGGACCTCGTCGTCCATACGGGCGCGCAACGCGCGTGCCGCAGGTTCGAGGGTGCGGGCGAGGACGATCATCGGATCGGTCGACGCATTGACGGCCGTGCTGCCGCCTTTCCACAAAGCCATCCGTACCTTCGCGTCGCCCAGCTTCGTCTGGTGAACCAGACGGGCGGCCAACTGGTCGGGGCTTTCATGGCCCAGCACCAGCCGGACGGTCTCGTTATCTGCGCCAAGCGCCTGACGAAGCTTGGTCAGCGACAGCGCGAGCATCGTCTCGTCCAGCGCGGGGTGGACGGGGGCGGTCGAGGCCAGATGCGCCTCGATCGCGGGGATGTTCGCATCGCGCCAGCCGGTCAGCCGGTCCGCATCGGGCTTGTCACGTTCGGCCGTGCCGCGCACCAGGGTTTTGGCGAAGCTGAACAGGTCGCCCTGAACGCCCATCGGCGCGCGGCGGCCTTCCAGCATGGCGTAGGGGACGAAGATGTCGCGTTCGACCCTGATCGCGGCGTCGATCCGCGCCCATGGGTCGCCGTAGGTCCTGGCACGCGTCGGATCGGCGTTGATCCAGGCGCGCAGGCTTGTCTCGAACGCGGTCTTGCCCGCCAGCATCGTCGGGTCGGCCAGGGTTTCGGCCCAGCCCGTATAGACCTTCAGGCTGTTCTGGATGCCGAACAGCTCGTCCTGCGCATCCTGACGGTTGGCAGCGCTCTGGCGGCCGAACTGCCACAGTGCGCCATCCATCGTGGCATAATAGCCGACGATGAACGGCACCATGACGTCACGCTCGAAGCCGAGTTCAGCGACCGATTCCTCGCGCGATGTGGAGCCCGGGTTGCCCGATGTGAACACCAGCTGGCCGTCCTTCGGGCCGGCCGGATCGAAGGGGAAATAGGTCGTCTTCGCGGGCTTTCCACCGTCATAGACGCGCAGGAAAGCCATATCGAGATCGTAGCGGGGAAAGTTGAAATTGTCCGGATCGCCGCCGAAAAACGCGGCGTTCTGGTCCGGTGCCATCACCAGCCGCACGTCCTGGTAGCGGCGATAGCGGTACAGCGCGGTGCGGCCCCCGTGATAGAGGGTCACGACGTCGCAGCGCCAGCGCGTCGGGTCGCCGGCCACGCAGTCTTTCTCCAGCGCCGCTTCGGTGGCCTGTTGCGCATGGGTGAACTCCGCGCCCTGCCTGCCGGCCAGCGCCTTGTTCATCTGGTCCGTGACATCGGTGATGTGGTCGAGACCGTCGAGTTCCATGGCCGGGCATTTCGGCTCCGACGTCTGGCCGTGCGGGGCCTTGTAGCCATTCGTGAAATAATCGTGCGTCTTGTCCGACAGCTGCTCCAGGCACTCGTTGGCGCAGTGGTGATTGGTCATCACCAGCCCGTCCGCCGACACGAACGAGGCCGAGCACCCGAGGGCAAGGCGCGCCGATGCCTGCGTCACGCGGTTGATCCACTCCGCCGAGGGCGTGAAGCCGTAGGTCTTTTTCAACTGGTCGAGCGGGAGATGGTCCATGGTCCACATACCCTCGTCGGCCTGGGCGACCGCGCCGGTCAGTACGGTGGCCAGCGACAGGAGCGAGGCGGCGGCGAGGTAACGCGCTTTCACGATGGTCCGGTTCCCTGTGTTGTCAGGCGTGTTCACGTGCTGTCTTTCGTGGTGTCCGACCGGACATCTGTGGCGTCCGCGCCCCCGGTCGACGCATCGACGATCCGGTCTTGATCATTGAGTTCGGACGTTGCCTTGTCGCCCACGGCAAGAAGGGCGGCGGTGAGGGGGGAGGCCAGGATCAGCCCTGGCGCGCCCAGGATCGAGCTGAAGATCGTCTGCGACAGGATCGTCACACCCGGCGGCATCTGCACGGCCCGGCGCTGGATCACGGGGGCGAGGACGTTGCCCTCGAAAAACTGGATGACGACATACAGGCCCGCGACTTCGAGCCCGGTCTCCGTGCCGTGCGACAGTCCGAGCAGGACGGCGGGAATGGCGCCCATGATCGCGCCGATATAGGGGATGAAGTTGCACAGCCCCGCGACGACACCCAGCGCCAGTGCGAGCGGTACGCCGAGCACCCAGCAGCCGATCCCCGACAGGATGCCAACGACGCACATATCGAGTGCCTGTCCGATCGTCCACGCCCAGAGCGTCCGACCCGTGACAAGCAACAGTTCGCGTGCCTGCGGGCGATAGGCCTCGGGCACGACGCGCAGGATGCCGTTGGCATACAACGCCGGCGAGAGCGCGAAATACAGCCCCGCGATCAACACGACGGCAAGCGTGCCGACCACGCCGAACGCCGATGTCAGGAACCCTGTGACCGAGCCCAGACCGGAGGACAGAAGGTCGCTGCCCGAACCGCTCTTCTGGTCGCCACCAAAGCTTTCGGGCACATGCGCCAGCGCCATGCGACCGAGATTGCTGGTCTCCATGCGGGTGTGCAGGCTGTCGATCTGGGTGCCGAGTGCCGCACGCAACGTCATCACCTGATTGGCGATCTGCGGGCCGCTGCTCCAGAACAGCAGCGTGATCGCCGCGAGAAGCGCCAGCGTGACCAGCGTCAGGGCGATCGGATAGGCTATCCGTGTCACGCGTGCCAGCCGGATCGACAGGCCGTGCAGCACTACCGCGAACAGCGTGGACGCGAAGATCACCGTCAGCACATCGCCGACCAGCCAGATCGCCACGGCGACGACCACGGCAATCAGCACAAAGCGCAGGAGACGAAAAATGCGATCCAGTTCGGTGGCCGCGGGAGTATCGGCGGGCGCGTGTTTGAGCGGTTTCGCGGCGTGGCCGTCCAGTTCGTCCGCGCGCGCCGCGGGTGGGGGGGTGTCAGACATCGGCTTGCGCCGCTTCGATTGCCTCTTCGGCCATAAGCCAAGCTTCCTCTGCTGCGTCATGTTCGCGCGCCAGCGCGGTCAGACGGGTGTTGATCCGGGTGACCTCGGCCCCCGATTCTCCGGCATACAACGCAGGATCGGCCAGTCGGCTTTCCAGGCCAGCACGTTCTTTTGCAAGAAGGGCCATCATTTCCTCGGCCGCGCGCGCTTTCTTGCGCAGGGGGGCGACGGCGCGTCTGGCCTCCGCGCGGTCGCGGCGGTCATCCTTTTTGGGCGACGCGGTCGTCGCGGCCGGTCGGTTGGC
>NZ_JABXXR010000080.1 GCF_013376175.1 Ameyamaea chiangmaiensis | reverse complement strand
GTCGTGGGCCGCACCCCCGCCCAGCGCGCCATGCAGCCATGTCCCGTCGATCAGCGCCGCCAGCATGTGCGCCAGGTCGTGGGCGGCCGCTGGCGGGACAAGCCGTGCCAGATCGAACCGCAGGTTGGCGATCATGCGGCGCTGATACAGGCGTTGCACGCGGCGGAGCGTGTGGATGTGCGGGGCTTCGGCCCAGAAAAAGAGCCATAGGACGGCGTTGGCGGCCGTGAACTGGTCGCCGCTGAGGCAACAGCCGATCAACGCGTCCAGCCGCGCGCGGGGCCCACGTGCCTGGCGTTGCGCGCGCGCCACCTCCGCCGACAGGGCGCCGGCGACGTGGGCGAACGCCGCGCCCAGAAGTCGGTCCTTGTCCTGAAAGTAATATACCAGAAGACTGGGCGAGACGTCGGCACGGGCAGCGATGCGCGCGAACGTCGTCCCGGCCAGCCCCGCCTCACGCAGGACATCCAGCGTCGCCGTGATCAGGGCGGTACGACGATCATCTTCGGTCGCACTTCGGCGTCGGGGTGGGGATCGGGTCTCGTGTGGGGAGGGCTGACGGTTCATGCAGTCAGTTATCCATAAATTGAACGCTCATTCAACGCGTTTCGCAACGAGTTGATCGCTCGTTGTCGCGATTGCTCGCGCAGGCGTCCATTGCGGTCTGGCGACGGCGGTTCACACCGCGCCACGGATCGCGGCCGGCATGGACGTTAAAAGGCGCCGGGGTTCTGAACGTTGTCGAGAACGCAGACACATCTATGTCCGACGCGCTGTGTGATGTGTTCGGATGTTTCCGTCATGGAATGGTCTTGTTTCGACATGATGTGCTATTCCAGGCTGTCAAGCGGCTTTTGTGGGCGCGGTTCGCCACGCCGCGTATTCCATCGACCGCGTGGCGGCCGTAAAACTTTCTTGTCCGGGACGCGCGGATGTCGCGTCGCGCTCTGTCCGGATCGATGCTTTCACCTGCGATGCGTAGCCCAGCGAAGAGATGACGTCTGATGGAGCTGCTTTCGTTCGACATACGCCGTGCCGGATGCCCGCTCGGGATCGTCGATGATCCGGATTCGCTTCTGGCCGCCCTGTTTCGCGACCGGCCCTCTCGGTCGGGGGCGGCTGCCCGAACAGCGCGGGGGGCGGATGAACCAGACCGTGCGTACTGGGGCCAGCAGGCCCGCGGGCTGGGGCGACCGGGCGTGGATCGGCACGGGATTTCGAACACGAACGACACTCGGACGGGCCGGCGTTGAACGCCGCTGAATGAAGGCCGCACAGATGATGGCACCTGAACACTGGATTACGGCGCACAAGATTCCCGTCGGCACGGCGATGGCGGCGGTCATTGATGTCGTCCGGCATTACGGGCTGGGCGTTTTCGATGCGATCAGCGATGTGGTCGGCGCGTGTGCCGATGGTCTGACCATAATGCTGCTGGATATCCCGCCTTTGCTGCTGGTTGCTGTGGCGATCGTCGGTGCCTGGTTTTTGCGTCGGTCGTGGAAACTGGTCGCGCTGATCGCGCTGGGGTTACTGTTCATCATCAACCAGGGATACTGGAACGAGACGATGGCGACCCTTTCGCTGATCCTGTTCTCCACCCTGTGTTGTATGGTGGTCGGCGTGCCTCTGGGGGTGGTCAGTGCCCATCGTCCCCGTCTGGCACAGGTGCTGCATCCGATACTCGACCTGATGCAGACACTGCCCACGTTCGTCTATCTGATTCCGACGCTGATCCTGTTCGGTCTGGGTACCGTGCCAGGCATGATCTCGACCATCATCTTTGCCGTGCCCGCACCGATCCGCATGACGCAGATGGGCATCGCGCGCGTGCCACGATCGCTGATCGAAGCGGGCGAGGCTTTCGGCGCGACCGAGCGGCAGATCCTGTGGAAGATCGAACTCCCCGCGGCTCTGCCCTTAATTCAGGCCGGGCTGACGCAATGCATCATGCTCAGCCTGTCCATGGTTGTGATCGCGGCTCTGGTCGGTGCTGGCGGGCTTGGCGTGCCGGTCGTACGCGCCCTGAACACCGTGCAGGTGGATGTCGGGTTTGAGTCCGGGTTCGTGATCGTGCTGCTTGCGATCATGCTTGATCGCCTCTGTCGTTCGAAGGAGCCCGCACAGTGAGCGAAACGGCGAATGTGGCGCTCGACTTTCGCAATATCGACATCCTGTTTGATCGCAGCGGCCGGCGCGGTGCCATCGAGGCCGCGCTGGCACGGCTGGATGCCGGCGAGACGCGTGAGGAGATCAGCCGTGCCCTGAAGGTGACGGTGGGCGTGGCGGGTGCGAATCTGGGGGTGGCGCGCGGTGAGATCAGCGTGCTGATGGGACTGTCGGGATCCGGTAAATCGACGCTGCTGCGGGCCGCCAACCGTCTCAATCAGCCCATACGCGGCGAGGTACGGATCGGAAACGGCTCTGCGTGGCTTGATATCGCACGGTGCGACGGTGACACGCTGCGCGAACTGCGCAAGACGCGCATCGCCATGGTGTTTCAGCAGTTCGGCCTTCTGCCCTGGCGCAGCGTGCGTGATAACGTCGGGTTCGGACTGGAACTGCGTGGCATGGCCCCGTCGGTCCGGCGGGAGATCGTCGAGGAAAAGCTGGCGCTGGTCGGCTTGTCGAGTTGGGCCGATGCCCAGGTCCACGAACTGTCGGGCGGTATGCAGCAACGGGTGGGCCTGGCCCGCGCCTTTGCGACCGATGCCGATATCCTCCTGATGGACGAGCCGTTTTCCGCGCTTGATCCGCTCATTCGCCGCAAATTGCAGGACGAACTGATGGACCTGCAGAAAAGGCTGAAAAAGACGATCCTGTTCGTCAGCCATGATATCGACGAAGCGCTCAAGATCGGCAGTCGGATCACGATCATGCGCGAGGGGCGGATCGTCCAGACCGGAACCCCCGGCGACATCACCCTGCGCCCGATCAACGACTATGTCGCGGACTTCATACGTCATATGAATCCACTGCCGACCATTCTGGCGGCTGCCTTCATGCGGCGTTTTCGGGATTTGCCGGTTCGGCCCGACGGGTTGCTTGACGCCGGCACGATTGCCATCGACCAGCACGCGCCGACCGCGCACGTCGCCGACCGAGGTGTGGTCATGAGGGCGTGTGGGGAGTGGGAGCCGGGGGCGGTCTGTATCGTGCCAACACACATGAGCCTGGGCGAGGTCATCGTCATGCGACAACGCAGCGGTTTTCCGGTTCTGGTGGAGGAAGACGGGCAACTGGTCGGAGTGTGCGATGACGCGGATATTTATCAGGCCCTGTCCGGTGAGAGGCGGCGTGGATAACCCACGCTGCGGGTGCTGCGGCGCGTCGGTTCTCTGACCCTGTCTTACCGCCCGATCCGGGCTGACCGGCGCATGGACTGGGGCGGCACCATCGCGCGGTGCGGATACGGTTGAACGCACGGGTGGCCTGCGTCACCAAGGTGCGGACTCTGGCTGCCCCAGCCTGAATCAACGGGCATAGCCGCCAGAGTTTCGGCTCGACCTTTCCTGCTCGCTGAGGTGGGCGCAGCAACGCCATCGGCATTTTTCATGCCCGGTCGCCCCGCGCCACGGCGGATCGAACCCTACCGGCGCGACCGTCAGGCGGCGAGCCTCGGGCTCCGAACGGGCCCCTGTCGGCGTCGCCCGATGCCTTAAGCTCTCGAGTATTGGTGTCGCGTTTCGGGCCCGGGCCTACGTCACGGGCACGCCGAGTCGGGCAGGGCGGCCCGAACAGAAACGCGGCATCGGCTTTGCGGTCGTCCGGCACACCGGTCGGACGCGACACGTCGGCAGCTGTCGCGACCGACGCACGAAAGCGCATAGGGGCGCCTGTTGTGCCCCAGGGCGGGCATCGCTCATGACCGGTCGCTCGCACCTGGTGATGGCGATGACATTCCATCACGTGTGACGATGGCGGTTGCGTCTCCGCCGGGCATGGGCACCATGGCCGCATGCACTTCGACCTTGACCCCTGTGAGCACGACGACCTGAACGACACGCCCGGACGATGGGCCGGGCGCACGGGCGATGGGTGCCATCGTGGGTGTTGACGCGTCGCCCGGCCACAGCACGGCGCGCCCGGCCGAGGGGCCGGTTCGCGTCGACCCTTCGGACCCGCGTCACCCATGAGGCGGTGCGCGTTGCGAGGTCGCGACCGTGCTCAACCCGTGATGTCCGTCGCGGGCTGGCGCGCGGGGGTCGTGATCGCGGCGCTGATGGCAGCGGGCAACGCCGCCCGTGCGGCCAGCCATCCGCTGGTGACCGACATCCTGCCCTCCGGCGTACCGTTGCCGGTTCCCGCGCCGACGTTTGTCCTGCCGCCCGACGACGCCGGGACCGAACTTCTGGGCGACGCGTGGGGCGCCCGCCCGTGGCTGGACCGCCATGGCGTGCGTCTGACCGCCCAGGACGTCGAGGAACTCTGGGGCCTGACAGGCGGCGGTCTCAACCGAGGCGCGACCTATGACGGCATGACCGCGATGGCGTTGCTGCTCGACACGAACGCGGCGTTCGGATGGCATGACGGTGCGTTCAATATCAGCGCGCTTCAGATCCGTGGCCGGTCGTTCACGGACGAGCGGCTGGGCGCGCTCAATCCGGTCAGCGGCTACGATGCCGGACGTTCGACGCGCCTGTTCGAGGTCTGGTACGGGCAGGGCTTCTTCGGCGACCGGCTGGATATACGCGTGGGCTCGCTTGATCTGGATACGGAGTTTCTGGTGAGCCAGAACGCCTCGTTCTTTCTGAACGCCAGTTTCGGCTGGCCGCTGTCAACGTCGAGCAATCTGTATTCCGGTGGCCCGTCATGGCCCTATTCGGCTCTGGGGACGCGGGTGAAATGGTCGCCACTGTCCGCCCTGGTCCTGATGGGTGCCGTGACCGACGACAACCCGACCGGGGGGCCGTTCTACAGCAGCGATGGCGATACACAGAGGGATGCGTCGGGGACGCGCTTCTCTCTTGGCAACGGAGCGCTTTTCGTGGGCGAGGCGCAATATTGGCTTGATCTGGCGCGCAATTTGTCCGGCAAGGATGCGCCAGCCCTTCCAGGAACATGGAAAATCGGGGGCCTGTTTGACAGCGGCGCATTCCCCGATCCGCGCTACGACGCCCGGGGCGGCCTTCTGGCCGATCCCGACAGCAGCGGCGACCCGCGCGAACACCGGGGCAACTGGATGACCTATGTCGTGATCGACCAGATGATCTGGCGCGAGAAAGTCGGCTCCGACAAGACGATCAACGTGTTCGTCCGTGCCACGGCCAGCAATGCGACGCGCAACCGCTTCACGCGCGAGGTGCAGGCGGGCTTCACCTTCGATGAACTTCTGCCCGGCCGGCCGGATGACACGTTCGGCATCGCGTGGGGCGTGGGCTTGTATGGTCGTCGCGCGGCGCAGGCCGCGCGCGACGCCGCCCGCTTCGGTACAGCCACGGGCGCCCCGCCACGGCCCGAACACCATATCGAACTGACGTATCAGGCCGCCGTGACGCACTGGCTGAATCTCCAGCCTGACGTTCAGTATTTCTGGGGCGTCGGCGGTGGCGCGACCGATGGCGACACGGGTCGGCCGATCCGCAATGCCGTCGTGACAGGGCTGAACATGACGACGACGTTCTGAACGGCGAGGCTTCGGCCGGAACACACGAGGGCGACCGTCATCGAACTTTAACGCGCTGTCATTGCGGGCGTGGCGTAGTTTGCGCGTGATTATGCCGGCACGACAAGGAATACCCACGGTGGACGACCGCGACACAAACCCTTGCGACGAATCCGTCCGGGCCCGGATACGCCGCGAGATCATCGACGACCTTGATGAGGAGTTCGAGCTTTCGCTGGAAGAAGACATGGCGGGCGGCGCGCTCGACGCGGCCGACCGCGCGTTCCGGCGTGTCTATTTTCATGAACTGGTCCGCCTGCAGGGTGAACTGGTGAAATTGCAGGACTGGGTGAAGGCGACCGGCCACCGGCTGGTGGTCCTGTTCGAGGGGCGCGATGCCGCCGGCAAGGGTGGTGCGATCAAGCGTATCACCCAGCGTCTCAATCCGCGCATCTGCCGCGTGGCCGCCCTGCCGGCGCCCAACGACCGTGAACGCACCCAATGGTATTTCCAGCGCTACGTCGCCCATCTTCCGGCGGCGGGCGAGATCGTGCTGTTCGACCGGAGCTGGTACAATCGCGCCGGCGTGGAGCGCGTGATGGGGTTCTGTACCGACGCGGACTACGAGGAGTTCTATCGCTCCGTCCCGGAGTTCGAGAGGATGCTGGTCCGAAGCGGCGTGCAGATCGTGAAATACTGGTTCTCGATCACCGATGATGAGCAGGAGGCACGCTTCCATGCCCGGATCGGGGATCCGCTGAAGCAGTGGAAGCTGTCGCCCATGGACCTGGAGAGCCGCCGCCGCTGGGAGCACTACACCCATGCGAAGGAAACCATGCTGGAGCGGTCGAGCATACCCGAAGCGCCGTGGTGGGTGGTGCAGGCCGTGGACAAGAAACGCGCGCGCCTGAATTGCATCACGCATCTTCTGTCGCAGGTGCCTTACGAACCCGTGGCGCACCCGGAGGTCGTTCTGCCGGCGCGCGTTTATCACCCCGAGTATGAACGTCAGCCGACCCCGGCGTCGATGATCGTGCCCGAACTGTACTGAGTGCGCGTCGAGGGGCGGAACGGTGTCCTAACCTCCGGCGTGGGTCTGTCGACGACCGGGGGGCGATGCGGCGACTCTTGGGCCCGGCGCGGCCGGTCGTCAGATCGACAGCTTGTCGGCCAGGGCGAGCCAGCCGGCGGGCTCGTTGATAAGCGCCAGATAGTCGTACTGGTGCCCGCGTTCGCCGAAGGTCGACGAAAACACGACCTTGAAAATTGCCGTGGCGGGGCCGGCGTTCATGCGCTGCGTCTCGTCGGTGGAATAGGTTTTTCCGGCACGGGCGACCTGCTGCTTGTGCTGCTGACTGTAGGCGGTGCGGGCCAGATGACGCGTGAAGGCGTTCCCTATCCCGCTTTTCTGGGCGAGATACCGGGCCTCGCGCTCGGACTGTTGGGGAATGTGGCTTGTCCGGACGTCCGGGCGCACATTGACCGCGGATTGTTCCAGCACTGCGCGAAAATGGATATAAGCTGCGGCGATATAGATCTGTGTGTTGACGTCCTTGGGTGTGCCCAGCGCGATGGTCCTCGGGTCGAACGCTTCCTTGAACGATTTTCGCCAGTCGGTGGACAGCTTGTCGAGCTGTGTGATGCCAGTGGCGGCGATCTGTATGCCTTGTCCCACCTTGGTGGCGATATCGCCGATATTCACGCCCTGATGATAGACGACGCCCGCGCCATGAGGCGAGGCCGCGGAAAACACCGCCGCCGTCTTGTTGACGATCTTCTTCAGCTTCGACGTCGTGGCCGTCCTGAGCGCATCGTGAAGTTTCCGATGATCCTCGGTCGGGCCGGTGGCGTCGATCGCCTTGAGCTTGTGGAATTTCACTGAACTGCTGACCAGCGACGAAAGCGCGGTCGTCAGGGCGGAGACGTCGACGACCGTCTTGCACCGCAGAAACAGACTGCACAGGGCGGCAAGCGAGCGTGCGGTCTGCTTTCGGCCGCGCCGTTTGAAATAGGCAATCGTGTTGTACGGTACCTCGTGCGAGGCGGGTTCCAGGCTGACCCGCAGATATGGATTGGCGATGTAGATCTTCGTGTCGCCATGCAGTGTCGCCCGAGACCAGTTGCCACGCGTGTAGCGGTTGATCCGCACGCAGGCTTCCTCGAAGGCCGTGAAGACGCTAAGGCCCGATGACACCAGACCGAACGCCGTTTGCAGGTCGGCCGGTGTCTTTCCGAAGAAGCTGGCAAAGCTCACGATGCTGAAGGCCTGCGATGCATAGTCGCAATAGTCGACGACGCGCTGGTTCCAGTCGCCGCGGGTGGCCATCTTGTCCTTGTGGGCAAGGATGTCTTCCGCAATTGTCTTGAAGTCGGGGGCGATCGTGCTGGGGACCGGGACGGCATGGGGGTCGAAATTTGCGCCCATGACGCTGATCTTCGCGGGGCCAGCGTTGATCGTATCCCAGGCAGAGTTTCTACCAGCGTTGGAAATCATGATGTCCTCACCAGTCCTGCCGATGCCCGAAACCATTGTCCGACGGCAGGGCCGTCGTGTCCCCGGGCTGCGTGCCGCTCTTTTACCCGGTACAAGGGTGCGGACCCTGCGGCCAGATCAAATGGAGGCTGCATTACCGTTGCAACCCGATTCCAGCGCTCCACGCGGAGGCGTGTCGTGAATGCGGAGCGGACGGTAACACGCGCGTGCGCTTTCACGCCGTTGCCGGTATAACGGCGGGGCGTCGTCGTGACCGGTGACGGTCGCTGTTCGATGCGTCATGGTAATGCTGTGGAGGCGGAAACGGGTGACGGACATGGGAACTATGCATAAAAAGGCTGCCGTCCTGGGGTGTCTAGCGGCGTTTTCTGTCTCCGGCATCACGCGGGCGTCGGCCGCCGATGCCGGCATCCTCACGCCCGACACGTCCTGTGCGGCGCTGATTTTTTACACACGGACCGACAATGTCGGTGACCCCACGCCTGCCGCCAAGGCGCGGTTTGCCGCACTTTTAGACATGATGAAGCCCTACCGGGATGCTCTGACGCCGCGCGTGGCGTCCGATGTGCAGATCAGGGATCTGTTCGCGGCTCTGGACCGGGAATGCCGAAAGGATCAGGGCGAGGCGTTGGGTGTGGCTGTCCGCAAGGCTGGCGACGCCACGATCGACGCGGCCAACAAGGATCTTAGGGACGCGGGCGGCACCGATCACGGGGACGCTCCCGCTCCCTAGGCCGGTCTGGCAAGGATCGGAAATGTGACGTCGTAGGCATCGCAGTCTCGTGGTTCCGACCGGGCGAGCCAGCCTTCCGCGCCGAGTTGCGCGCGGCCGGTTTGTGCGGCGGGGACATGGTCGCGGCACAAACCAAGACGCACGAGACATTCCACGTCGTCATCGACAAAAAGCCGGATCAGCCTCGTCAGTATATCGTGATGCTGACCCGCTGGCAGAAAAGCGCGAAAGGCGTCCAGCGGCAGCGGGCCCAGAACAATCTCGATCCGCGCGTTCATGTCCCATAGCCGCGCCCCGATGACCGCGTCGACCCCGAGTTGCACGTATTGACCGTCCTTGTCCCCCGGAAGCCGCGATTGCTGATCGGGCGGCACGGCGACCCACTGACCCGCGAACTGTTCGATCCGCACGGGTGCGTCGACCCACTCTTCCAGCAGCGTGCGCAGCCGTTCCGCCGAGCGGGGCCGCGTGGCGATCAGGCCCGAGAAATACAGCAGGTGGCGATCGCCGATACCCGCGCGCTGGACGGCGTGAGCCTCGTCAAGGCCCATCAGCGCAAAAAGCGTCTGCGCGATGCCGCGTCCGGTGCCAGCCGGGGCCGCCGCCGTCGCGCTGCCGTCGGGGATATATTTCGTGCCCGCTTCGGCGAACTGCGCGCGCGGGCGTTGGGCAAGCATGTCCAGAAACGCGGCGAAAGCCGGCGCGCGCGCGCGATACTGTTCGTCGGCGAGCGCGCCGTAAGGGCCCGGCAGGACGCCGTCATGCCCGGTCAGGCCGCCAAAGCCGATCGTGACGTCGAAGGTTCCGTCGTCCCGTGGTCGGACGTGCAGGATATCGCTCCACGGCGTCGCGCGGCCCGGTGCCGTGTGGAAGTGCACGACTTCCGCCATCGGCCGGCCCGTGACCCGCTCCAGAAGCGTCATGGCGGCATCGAACGAAAAACGACCCGGGGTGGCGATCAGCGCCTCCAGAGCCCGGGAGATATCCGGGGCGCCCGGGCTGGCTGGCTGCGGTAAGGAATTCGGATCGTGCCCGTTCATCACAGCACCCGACGATACCCCGCGCGCGGCGGGAAGCGCATCACCTCGTCAGGGTGGCCAACCAGACGGACCGTGGTGCGTACGAAATTGTTCGATGCCACGTGCAGGGCGAGGAAGCGGTCCAGTACGCTGGCCAGCAGAAACAGGCCGTGTTCCGCCCATGCCGTGGCGTCGAAGGTGAGCACGACCTCGATCCCCCGGCACAGGCCGATTTTCAGTCCGTCGGACAGCCGCGCGACTGTCGGACGTGATTCGACGCTCACCAGTCCGGCGATGGCCGCCCGGGTCTGTTCGGAGCCGCGCACGTCATAGAGGGTCAGAAGATCGCGCAGTGCCTGCGCGCCTTCGTCACCGCCGGTAAGGCTGAGATGGTTGAGCGTGAGATGGGTGATCAGTGCCCATGCGCTGCGTTCGCGTTGCCGCCGGCGCCAGCTTTGGGTGGGCGGCGTCAGGCAATGGATGCGCGTGACGCCACCCAGCCCGTGCTCCGGCACGAACACGGGCGCGCCGCCGCCGAAAGGCAGGCGCGCCGGCATGTCGCCATCGCTCATGGTGGCATCGATCGACAGCAGGCGTTCGTCCACCGCCGCGTGCGGCTCGGTCGCGGGCGTGGCATCGGCGGCCGTGCCAAACCGGATGGGTGTCAGCCAGGTCTCCGTGGCGTCCGTGGCCAGGGTGGTCTGCCGGGACAGGACGTATTCCCCGGCACTCTGGGCATCGTCTGTCGGCAGATGGCGGTAGAGCGGCTGCCACGGCAGGCTGGCACCGTCGCTCTGGATTTCGCGCACGGACTGGATCTGCCAGATCGCGGCGGTACGGCTGGCATGCGCGGGTGGTTCGACGGGATAGCGCGTCTGCCAGTGGGTCAGGCGAACCGGCTCGCACGCCGTGTCGAAAAGATTGACGACGGGAACGCAGTTCAGGCGCAGGGCATCCGGGTGAAGTGTGCGTGTCAAATTCGGCGAAACGGTGTCGAGATAGACGAACAAAGTCATCTCCGACCGCGTGTCCACCAACGATCGCGCGTCGATACCGGCAAGATCGAAAAAGAGAAATTTCTCGGGGAGCGCGAAATATTCCGTCAGCAGGCGCAGGCCGCTGAACGAGCGGCGTGGCCACGGATAGAGTGCCTCGTCGGGCGCGAAGCCCCGTGGCTGCAAGGCGTCCAGAGGAAGCGGTGTGGGCCGGTCGTCATTGGGGCCGGCAGCCAGGGACACGCCGATGGTATGCGCGCACAGAAGTTCATACAGCGCGATGGCCTGCGCCGAGGGGCCATGAATGAAAAAGGTCAGTCGATCCGGGGCGATATCACTGAAGGACGCGTCCCGGTCCGCCAGCGACAGTTTGACGCTCAGCACGCTTTGCGTGCGGCGGGTCGCGGCGTGCGCGGGGGCATCGAAGGGTGTGGCCTGCAAACGCGCGTCGTGGGCACGCAGCGGCCAGATGTTCAGCGGTGCCGTGGTGCGGAAGCGGCACGGCGATCCATCGGGCGCGGAGGTGTGCAGGGGAGCGCCTGTGGGGACGGCGACCGCAGTTCGCGCGTCGGGCATGCCATGAAGCTGGACGATGCAGCCTGAGGGCAGGGGCGCGAGGTAGTGCGGATACAGAATGTCCAGAAGGGCGTTCGTCAGTTCCGGAAAATCGTCGTCCAGACGCTGTTGCACGCGGCCTGTCAGGAAGGCCACGCCTTCGAGAAGGCGCTCGACATGCGGATCGTCGACCAGATCCCGCGAGAGGCGCAGGCGCCCGGCGATCTTTGGGTGCGCCTGCGCGAAGGCATCGCCCAGCGAGCGCAGGGCGTCGAGTTCGCGCTGATAGGCATAGATGAAGTCGTCGCTCATCCGGGTCAGGCGTCGCGCAGGGTATGGACGGAGATGCGCTGGCCGGGCGGCACGATCGCGGTGCTGTATCGCACGAATTCCGGTTCGGGATCGATCAGGATGAACCCCTCGATGTGCAGACGGATCCTGGTGGACAAGGGGGCATCGTCGGGCAGCAGGGTGACGCGGATCTCGGCCAGGCGCGGGTCGAAACGCCGGATCGTGGACTCGACATCGTCGCGGATGCGCGCTCGCTCGTCCTGATTGGACAGGACGCGGGCCGTGACGTCGCGCAGCCCGTAGGTCAGCAACGAGCGCGACAGGGCATCCTGATGCGGCCTGGGCACGATCCAGGGACGCGGCGCATTCAGCAGGCCCTCCAGATCCCTTCGGATCGCGGACGACAGGGAACTGAGCGTGCGAGCCTCGGAGGCGGGCGGATCGATCGACTGTTCCGGCGCATCGTCGAGAAGACGATCGAGCACCGAGAGCACGGGCGTATGGCGACCGGTCATGGGGTCAGGCACCCGACGGCGCGAACGTCAAAGTGCCGAGCGTCATGATCTCCCGTGCGTCGTCACCGATCAGAAAAGTCTTCTGGCCCTGACCGCGCACCGGTCCCGCGTCGTCCGACCACGCCGTCGCCCGACCCAGGCGAAGAGCGTCGCTGTCGCCCGGCGGATCATACAGCGTGGGAAGATAGACGTCGCCTTCGGGGCCGTTGCGCACCACGACCGTTGCACGACGCCAATAGAGGTCGCGCGGCCGGCGGGGCGCGTGGAAGACGACCTCCACAAGCGATTCCATGGGCAGCCAGTAACATTTACCCGTGGTGGTCAGGACCTCGAGCGATCCGCAGAGAACGTCGTCGACGTCGCGCAGATCGTCGACCGTGGCGGCCCGTCCGTCCGCGCTGGTGAACGTGCCCGCGACGCGAGGGCGCAGCGTCTCCGCGTCG